>CAVKOQ010000015.1:0-31986 GCA_963657995.1 bacterium | reverse complement strand
AAGTTCACTGCCAGAGTTTCGCTGGCATGATCAATCAGAATTCCGAGAGATCATAAAATCATGTAATTATACAAATACGAGATTACTCTAGCAAAGGTTATTGTGAAAGTCAAGCAGAGTAAAATTAATAATTCAACCAATAAATCAATGTATAAGCTTTACAAAATTAGAAAATTTTACTAGAATAATGGTTGATCTATGAAGGAGGCTAAGATGCAAAAAAGTGGAAAAACAGGGACATCAAAAGCCGGAAAGATAGCATTATACGGCATGATGACGGCACTGGCATTTCTGCTTAGTTATGTCGAAACATTGATACCTGTTAATCTGGGAGTACCAGGAGTTAAGCTAGGACTTGCAAATCTTGCATCGATTGTAGGCATGTATTTGCTTGGATGTGGGGCAGCAGCTGCAATTGCACTGGTTCGAATAGTCTTAGTGGGATTTACATTCGGAAACATGTCGATGATGCTTTACAGCATTGCTGGGGCCACGTTAAGCCTCATTTTGATGGCCATTTTTTACAGATTAGACTGGTTTGAGGTTACCGGTGTTAGCATAATCGGTGGTGCAGGTCACAATATCGGGCAGATTGTCGTGGCGGCACTTGTCGTAGAAAATGCAGGACTTTTTTATTATCTTCCGGTGCTTTTGGCAGCAGGCACAATAGCTGGGGCACTTATTGGTATTTTAGGAGGAATAATAATAAAACGATTACAGAAAATTTGCTTTTAGTCAGGAGGACTTATGTATGACAGTATACGAAGCAATCAGTAATTTAGCAGATTATGGAATCAGTACAGGACTTATCGATAAATCAGACCGGATTTACGCGATAAATCAGATTCTTGAAGTTATGGGGCTTTATGAGTTCGAAGAGCCTGAAAGCCCAAGAAAAGATACTTCTCTTGAAGAGACACTGGGGGCTCTGCTTGATTATGCACATGAGAGCGGTGTTTTAAAAGAGAATGGTGTAGTTTACCGTGATTTGTTTGATACTAAGCTTATGAATTGCCTTATGCCAAGACCAAGCGAGGTTATCAGAAAGTTTTGGAACCTTTATGAAAAATCACCTGAGGATGCTACGAATTATTATTATAAACTGAGTCAGGATTCCGATTATATCAGACGTTACCGTGTATCAAAGGATATGAAGTGGAAGACTGATACAAAATACGGCGAACTTGATATAACTGTCAACTTATCAAAGCCTGAGAAGGATCCTAAGGCTATAGCGGCAGCTAAGCTTGCTAAACAGAGCGGCTATCCTAAATGTCTTCTGTGCAGGGAAAATGAGGGTTATGCCGGTCGCGTTAATCATCCGGCAAGAAATAATCATCGTATCATCCCGATTACGGTCAATGATAGTCAATGGGGCTTTCAGTATTCGCCATATGTATATTACAATGAGCATTGCATAGTATTCAATGGTAAGCATACTCCTATGAAGATAGAGCGTGCCACATTTATAAAATTGTTTGATTTTGTAAAACTTTTCCCGCATTATTTCCTTGGCTCCAATGCTGATCTTCCTATCGTAGGAGGTTCGATTTTAAGCCATGACCATTTTCAGGGAGGACATTATACTTTCGCAATGGCAAAGGCACCGATTGAGAAAAAGTTCGAAATCGATGGGTTTGATGATGTAGAAGCAGGCATTGTGAAATGGCCGATGTCAGTCATAAGGACAAGGTCCAAAAATCCTGATCGTCTGGTGGATTTAGGAGAAAAGATTCTTAACGAATGGCGTGGATATACGGATGAAGATGCATTTATCTTTGCTGAGACTGATGGTGAGCCACACAACACGATTACTCCGATTGCCAGAAAAAGCGGTGATTATTATGAGCTTGATCTAGTTCTTAGAAACAATATCACGACAGATGAGTATCCGCTTGGAGTTTATCATCCTCATGCGAAACTGCACCACATTAAGAAGGAAAATATAGGTCTTATTGAGGTTATGGGTCTGGCTGTACTTCCGTCTAGACTTAAAAATGAGCTTTCTGAACTTTCAAAAGCTATTCTTTCAGGTTCTGATATACGTTCAAATCCTGAAATAGAAAAACATGCTGACTGGGTAGATGAGTTCATGCCAAAGTATGAGCATATAACTGCAGATAATATCGATGAGATACTTAAAAATGAGGTTGGGCTTGTGTTTGAACAGGTTCTTGAAGATGCTGGTGTATATAAATGTACGCAGGAAGGAAGAAAGGCATTTGAGCGTTTCTTAAAAACGGTTGGATTCCGATAAAGAGGGTATATGGAAAAGGAAACATTTTTAAGGAAATACCGGATTGAACAGGAAGAATTTGAAGCGGCGAATATTTCATGGGAAGAATTGGAAGATATTGCCGCACATTATGAAACTATTGATGGCAAACTTCGTGATATAGGCAAGGAATTTGTTGATAAGTATCTTTATGATATCGAAAAAGCGGGGATTCATTCTTACAGATATAGAACTAAAGCACCGGGGCATCTGCTGGAAAAGATTATCCGCAAAAAAAAGGAACAGCCGGACAAATTTGCTAATCTTGGAGTCGATAATTATTGGAAATATGTGACGGACCTTATCGGTATCCGTGTATTTTTCCTCTACCGCGAGGACTGGCGCAATTTTCACGAGTATATCACATCAGTATTTGAAAACGATCCAGAACAGTACGTAGAAGACCGTGAGAAGGATTTTGATGATGATGAAACGCACTCATATATCGCAGAACGTCCTAAGGTATATAGAAGAAGCGGTGACAGCCGTATATATGACGAAAAGGTAATCGATATCATGTCTGATGGTATCTATCGCTCTCTTCACTATATTATCAAATTTCATGGATATTATGTTGAGATTCAGGCGAGAACTCTTTTCGAAGAGGGATGGAGTGAGGTAGATCACGATATTGTATATCCGTATCATCAGGATGATGTGATGCTTCGTGATTTTTCACGCCTGCTTAATCGCCTTTCAGGAATGGCAGATGAGATGAGTTCATATTTCAGACGTATGAAAGTGGAGAAAGAATGGGAAGAACTTCTTCTTGGAGAGCTTAAAGAGGCTAAGGAAACCAAGCTTTTAGAAAGTATGAGGCAGATGCTTGGAAAAGAGGAGCACATGTAGTTTTTTAGATATAATATGATGAGAAAGATGGCAGGAAAAACATTGGGAATTTTTCCCGCCATCTTTTTGCGAAAAAACATTCTTGAATTTTTGCTTTTTACAAATCAAGCTTTAGGTCGCCTTCTTTAATCCATCCGGCTTTTCGGCATAATGAACCGAAAAACAGGGTCAAAATTGCCGGAAGTACAAAACAGATGAGAATGATACCCGGCCACATCAGAGGATTTCCCTTGTCCTGCATGGCTGTATAGATGCCGATAGGACCGACGAGACCGCAGGTGCCCATGCCGGAACCTGCCGGAATGTTTTCAAGATGAAATACCATAGTTGATAGCGGACCGGTTACCATGGAAGCCAGCGTCGGTGGAATCCAGATTTTGGGATTTCGCACGATATTTCCCATCTGTAGCATGGATGTTCCAAGTCCCTGAGCCAAAAGGCCGCCCCATTTGTTTTCACAGAAACTTAAGACTGCGAAGCCTACCATCTGTGCACAGCATCCGGCAGTAGCTGCACCGCCTGCAAGCCCGTCAAGACTAAGCATGATACATATGGCTGCACTGCTTATTGGAAGAGTCAGGGCTATTCCGATCAAGGCGGAAACGAGTATGCCCATGAAAAACGGCTGCATGACGGTGGCTGTCTTAACGACATTTCCAAAGGCTGTCATGAATGCCGAGACAGCAGGACCTACAAACTGAGCGGCGAGAACACCGGAAATGATGGTTACACCAGGTGTTACGAGAATATCAACAGGAGTCTCTTTTGAGACGATCTTGCCAAGCTCTGCAGCAATGATAGTGGCTACAAGTGCACCAACAGGCCCACCGAGCTCATTACCGGCAATACCGACTGTGGCAGCAGAAAACAGAACCAGATTTGGTGCCTTCAAAGCATATGCAATTGAGACACCGAGAGCTGCACCGGTGGCACCTTTTGCATATCCTGATATAGTTGTAAAGATTTCGATACCAGTCTTGTCACCCAAAGTGCCGAATATAGTGCCTATAAGAAGAGAGGCAAAAAGACCAAATGCCATGGCACCCAGTGCATCAATCAGATAGGTCTGCACTGATATGACGACCTGTTTCCTTTTTAGAAAATTTTTCACATGTTCCATACATGACCTCCAATAGTAAAATGACACCTGTCTTGTCAGGTGCAATAAATGACTGTATTTTATCACGAAATGAAGAAAAAACAAGAGTAAAATTTAAAATATGTAAAATTTGTGTTATACTGTGGTTAATTAGCGAGGTGTTTTCGAAATTAGAAGACGAGGAGGTATTTCATGCAAAAACGAATCTGTCCGATTTGTGATCATCCGATGCAGCATACACATTATTGTTCATTCTGCAGGCAATGGATCAAAGAGCCACATTATGTGAACGCTACATATTATCTGAATGAACGGCATCCGGCGAAAGAAACAAACTGCGAGTACCACAACATGGGTGATAATATACTTGAAAAGAACGAAAAAACAGGTGCAGATACGCTAAATGAATTTCTGGAACGAGCAAAGACATTTATTGATACTCATACAGCAAAAACTTCAAAAGGTAAGAATAATAGCAGACAGAAAAGTCCCAAAATAAGCATAGCGAAGATAATGATCCTTATAGTCGCTGTTATGTATGTGGTAAATTTCTTATATAATATGATTTTGGCGTTATTATGGTGGATATAGATAAAAACTATATCAAACAATAGAAAATAGATTCAGACTAGGCAAAATGAAAGTGTAGCATGCACAAAAGAATTATGATATGATACTAGGGTCTAAGGTTCGAAAATATCAAATTACAGAACGGGAGATAGATAAGATGAAGATTAAGGATATTTTAGGCAAAGGTCAGCCAACTCTGTCATTTGAGGTGTTTCCTCCAAAGGAAGAGAGCAACTTTGATTCTGTAGAAAAGGCAGCACTTGAGATTGCAAAGCTTGAGCCGGCTTTTATGAGTGTTACTTACGGAGCCGGAGGAGGCACAAGCAAGTATACTGTTCAGATCGCTTCAGATGTTCAGGATACATGTCATGTACCGACACTTGCACATCTTACATGCGTATCATCTACACGCGAGAAAGTTCACAGTGTTCTTAAAGATATAAAGGCACACGGAATTGAAAATGTCTTGGCACTGCGCGGTGATATACCGAAGGACGGAAAAGTAGAAAATGATTATCAATATGCGTCTCAGCTAATCAGAGAGATTCGTGAGACGAGTCCGGAACTTTGCATCGGTGCAGCTTGTTATCCAGAGGGCCATGTAGAGTCAGCCAATAAGACTGAGGATATTGAACATCTTAAAGAAAAGGTTGAGGCTGGATGCGATTTTGTAACCACGCAGATGTTCTTTGACAATAATATTCTTTACAATTACCTGTACCGTATTCGCGAAAAAGGAATCACGGTTCCTGTGGTTGCAGGTATTATGCCGGTGACAAATGTAAGCCAGATCAAACGCATATGCAGCATGTCAGGCACATATCTGCCGGCTCGTTTCAAGGCGATCGTTGATCGGTTCGGAGACAATCCGGCAGCGATGAAGCAGGCCGGAATTGCATACGCAACTGAGCAGATTATAGATTTGATTGCAAACCATGTAAATGGAATTCATATCTATTCGATGAATAAACCTGAGGTGGCAGCACAGATTAAGAACAGCCTGTCGGAGATTCTGTAATATGGATGAAGTCAATCGGGCAGAAATATACAGATATCTTGGAATCAAAGGGCGTAAGGAACCGGATCAAAGGACAAAAGAACTTGTGGAAGATTGCCTTGCAGAATTGGAGAAATCTGTTAATTGCAGGAGTTTCTACAGGAGATTTCCGCTTAGGATATTACCGGATTCGGAACTTGATTTTACCTGTTTTAAGGTGAAAAGCAGGGCATTAAGCCGCAATCTTAAGGATTGTCATGAGGTAATACTGTTTGCGGCAACACTTGGGGCAGGGGTAGATTTGCTTTTGCGGCGCTACAATCGCCTTTCCATGAGCCGTGCGGTTGTCTTGCAGGCCTGCGCGGCGGCCAGAATTGAGAAGTATTGTAATGAAATTAATGACCAATTAAAAGCGGAGGCGGCAGAGGAAGGATTGTATCTGCGTCCCCGCTTTTCCCCGGGATATGGGGATTTGCCGATTTCTTGTCAGCCGGATTTGTGCCGTGTTTTAGAGGCAGAAAAAACTGTGGGCATCACATTGACCGAGAGCTTCTTGATGGTCCCGTCAAAGTCGGTTACGGCAGTCATTGGGGTATCAGAAAAAAAGGCCGGCTGCGTGAGTGAAGGCTGTGAAGCCTGTTCAAATAAAAACTGCTTATATCGCAGAGATCAATAGATTAAAACAGAGAGGAACTTGTATGGGTATACGGGAAGACTTAAATAATAAAATTCTGATATTTGACGGTGGAATGGGTAGTCTTTTGCAGAATGCGGGCCTTAAACCAGGGGAACTGCCTGAGACATGGAATATCAAGCATCCAGAAGTTCTTAAAAAGATTCATGAGGATTACCTGAGTGCCGGAGCAGATATCATTTTGTCCAATACATTTGGTGCAAATAGACTGAAATATAATGAAACAGCAGAGTTTGGACTTGAGGAAATTGTGGAAAGTGCCATGAAAAATGCCAGATCAGCTGTTGAAAATTGCGGCCATGGTTATGTGGCACTCGATCTGGGACCAACCGGACGACTTTTAAAACCGATGGGAGACCTTGATTTTGAAGACGCAGTATCTTTATATGCTGAAGTAGTTAAGGCTGGTGTGCGAGGTGGCGCTGATCTGATCCTTATTGAGACTATGAGCGATACGTATGAGCTGAAGGCGGCTGTTCTTGCTGCAAAGGAGAATTCAGATCTTCCGATATTTGCAACTACCATTTTTGATGGAAAAGGAAAACTCTTAACCGGTGGTACACCGAAATCAGTGGTTGCACTTTTGGAGGGACTTGGTGTAGATGCACTGGGTATCAACTGTGGTCTTGGTCCGGTTCAGATGAAGCCGATTGTGGAAGAATTACTTCAGTATGCATCTATTCCGGTCATTGTTAATCCCAATGCCGGACTTCCACGAAGCGAGGGCGGAAAAACGGTTTATGACATAGATCCGCCTGAGTTTGTCGAAGAAATGAGAGGCATGCTTGATATGGGAGTGTCAGCAGTGGGTGGCTGTTGCGGAACTACACCGGAACATATAAGACTTCTGGCCGATATGTGTAAGGACAGAGTCCGAAAGCCGATTGAACCTAAGAATCATACTTTGATTACATCCTATGCATCTGTGGTTGAGATGGGGATAGATCCGGTTATTATCGGTGAACGCATAAATCCTACAGGAAAATCGAAGTTCAAACAGGCACTTCGCGACCATAATCTTGAATACATCTTAAGAGAGGCGATCACACAGCAGGAAAATGGTGCGGCAGTTCTGGATGTCAATGTAGGACTTCCTGAGATAGATGAAGTTGCCATGATGCGTGAGGTTGTGCAGGAACTTCAGGCAGTGACAGAACTTCCTCTACAGATTGATACGACCGATACTGAGGCGATGGAACAGGCACTTCGTGTATACAATGGCAAAGCTCTGATTAATTCTGTAAATGGTAAACAGGAAGTTATGGACGCTGTATTTCCGCTTGTGAAGCATTACGGAGGGTGCGTGGTTGCCCTGACGATAGATGAGGATGGTATTCCTGACAATGCAGACGGACGTATGGCAATTGCACGAAAAATATGTGAAGAAGCATCAAAATATGGAATTCAGAAAAAAGATATAGTTATAGATGCACTCTGTATGACTATAAGTTCTGAGCCAAAAGGTGCACTGGTAACTCTGGAAGCAGTGCGAAGGGTGAGGGAAGAACTTGGATGCAATACTATTCTTGGTGTTTCCAACATTTCCTTTGGACTTCCACAGCGAGAGATTGTTAACTCCAATTTCTTTACCATGGCGATGCAGAGCGGTCTGACAGCAGCGATTATCAATCCCAATTCGGCTGCTATGATGCGTTCGTATTATAGCTACAGGGCATTGGCGGCTCTTGATGAACATTGCGGTGATTATATAGAGAAATCTTCAAAACTCGCTCTTCCCAGTGCGAAATCCGGAGGAACAGGTGGAAATTCAGCTGCAGGAACATCAGTAGGTGCGTCTGTCGGTTCTCAGTCAAATGAGTCTGGTGGTAGCACACAGACGGATAGTAATATGACAGGACCAGAACACCAGCTTGCTCTCAGTGTAGAAAGAGGTTTAAAAGATCAGGCGGCATCTGCAGCAGAAGAACTTTTAAAAACTATGGATTCACTGACTGTTATTAATTCCTGCATGATTCCGGCACTTGACAGAGTAGGAAAAGGTTTTGAGGCCGGTACAGTGTTCCTGCCGCAGCTTCTTATGAGTGCGGAGGCGGCTAAGTCGGCATTTGAAGTGATAAAAAATCAGATGGAAGCCACAGGAGAGGCAGGAGAAAAGAAAGATAAGATTGTCCTTGCTACGGTCAAGGGCGATATCCACGATATCGGAAAAAATATCGTAAAGGTATTGCTGGAAAACTACAGTTATGATGTCCTGGATTTGGGAAAAGATGTACCGCCGGAGACCATTGTGGAAGAAACTGTTAAGAATAATGTTAAGCTAGTTGGGCTGTCGGCACTTATGACAACCACTGTGCCTAGCATGGAAGAGACGATAAAGCAGCTTAGAAAAGAGGCACCATGGGCCAAGGTTATGGTTGGTGGTGCGGTCCTGACCCAGGAGTATGCAGATATGATTGGGGCAGACGCATATTGCAGGGATGCGATGGCATCAGTTAATTATGCCCAGCAGGTGCTGGTGTGATCTTAAGAGAGAAGTCAACTTAAGATTGCTTGACAGTCTGCGTTACTTAGTCTAAAATGATGTTATTTCATACAAAAGAAATAATGAAGGAGGGGTGGTTATGGTATCTAAAATAGTGAAGGTAGTTAACCCATCTGGACTTCACTTGCGGCCGGCGGGAGTGCTTTCACAGACTGCCATGAAGTTTAAAAGCCGGACACTGATTGAGTGTGGTGAAAAGCATATTGTTGCAAAGAGTGTGCTTAATGTTATGGCGGCCGGTATTAAGTGCGGCACAGAGATAACAGTTGCATGTGATGGACCGGATGAAGAAGAAGCATTGAAGACAATCACTGAAGCTATTGAGAGTGGCCTTGGTGAAGAGATTGAACAGTAGGTAATCATCGACTGTTTCGAATTTAACACTAAAACAATATTGAAAAGCAGAGTAGGGATACAGGCGTTAAGTGCCGGATGAACAGGGAGTTGTCATCCGGACGAAGAGATTCGTCTAGAATTTCGCGGTCGGTATCCCGCATCCCGCTGCATCGTTGATAAAATATATCTCCTGATGTAGTTCGAGAGATCTGCAGAAAGGGAGGTATTTTTTTATGAAAAAATTTGCAGTGTGCTGTCAGTTATCTTTAAAAGAGATGAAACAGGTAAAAACACTCACAACTGCTGCCATGCTTATGGCTGTCTCCGTCGTTCTGGGATACTTTACAATCGAGGCCGGACCGTACTTGAAAATCGGATTCGGAACTATAGTAAACCAGTTTGTATACTACCTTTTTGGACCGGTAGCCGGAGCGGTATATGGTGGAGTTTTGGATATTGTGAAATATATTGTAAAACCGTCAGGAGCTTTTTTTCCTGGATTTACACTTGACGCGATGATTGGCGGTGTCATATATGGAACAGTATTGTATAGAAAACCACTTACTTTTAGGCGTGCACTTATTGCAAACCTGTTGGTGGCACTTGTGTGCAACGTATTTTTTAATACGCTTTGGCTTAGCATGATGTCCGGAAAGGCAATGGTAGTACTTTTACCGATGCGCCTGATAAAAAATCTTATCAAGTGGCCTGTTGATGCAGCACTTTTTTATATTTTGACAAAGAGAATGGAAAGTCTTGGAATGGTGCGGATGATACGCGGGTTTCAGGATGAATAAACTGGAGGTAAGCAGATGAGAGAAAAAGCAGTATCAGAAGTGCGGGTAAATTCAAGAGCCCGTTCAAAAGATGTTGCACTTTGTGGTCTTTTTGCGGCACTTATAGCCGTAGGTGCATTTATCAAGGTCGTGATCCCTACCGGTGCAGATACGATGAATTTTACATTACAATGGTTTTTTGTTATGCTTGCAGCATTTTTGCTGGGCTCAGGCCGTGCTTTTACAAGTGTAGGAGTATATTTGCTGATTGGACTTTCTGGTGTCCCGATCTTTGCCAGAGGAGGAGGCCCGGCATATCTTATTCGTCCTACATTTGGGTTCTTACTCGGATTTCTTTTAGCTGCATGGGTTATGGGAAAAATATGTGAACTGTTAAATTCCTGGAAAATGCCGGCACTTATTTTATCCGCTACAGCCGGATATGTGGTATACTATGGAATGGGTGTATTATATTTCTACTTTATTACACATATGATAACTCTGCAGCCGGTTGGTCTAAAGGCTATATTGATGATTTATTGTCTCCCGGAGATGCCTGCTGATTACATTCTTTGTATTTTGGCGGCAACCATGGCGAGAAGACTTAGACCTATGGTACAGAATTATCTATAGGAAAAATAAGTAAAATGAAAGAAGGAAGTTATACATGAGCGAAAATTGCAGTCATAACTGCTCTAGCTGTGGAGAAACATGTTCCAGCAGAACGATGGAAAGTTTCAAGGCACCATTAAATCCTAAGAGTTCCGTAAAAAAGGTAATTGGCGTTGTCAGCGGTAAGGGCGGCGTCGGAAAATCTCTTGTGACAAGCCTGATGGCCTGTAAGATGCGTGCGAGAAACAACCGTGTAGCTATTCTGGATGCAGATATCACAGGACCTTCTATTCCGAAGGCTTTTGGTATTCAGGGCATGCTTGGAGTGACAGAAGACCAGCTGATGCTGCCACGTACGACATCAACCGGTATCGAGATTATTTCTTCGAATCTTGTTTTGGAACATGAGACAGATCCTGTTATCTGGAGAGGACCAGTCGTAGGCGGAGTGATCAAGCAGTTTTTCAGTGAGACACTTTGGGAAGATATCGATTATATGTTTGTTGATATGCCTCCAGGAACAGGTGATGTGCCGCTGACTGTATTTCAGTCACTTCCACTGGCTGGAATTATTATTGTGACCTCGCCGCAGGAATTGGTTTCTATGATTGTTGCGAAGGCTGTAAATATGGCAAAGAAGATGGATATTCCGATTCTGGGACTGGTTGAAAATATGAGTTATCTGGAATGTCCGGATTGTGGAAAGAAGATTTCTGTTTTTGGCGAGAGCCATATAGAGGAAACAGCAAAAGAATACGGTATTCCTGTATTGGCGCAGATTCCGATCAATCCTGAGATTGCTTCAAAGGTTGATGAAGGTCTGGTAGAATATATAGAAGCTGCATGGCTTGAAGGGGCAGCAGATGCAGTTGAAAAAGCATAAACAGGGGGAATACGGTCGGCACAGTGTGCGGACTGTGATAAATATTGCAGGAGAGGTGGACGAATACAAATGAATATTGCTCAGAATCCCAACAGCGAGCTGAGTCATTTCGCGGTCAATTCACCTCAGGTATTTGAGATACCTGAGAACTTCCGGGAAACAGCAAAACAATTTCAGGAAGCGATGATGCAGTACAGCTGTGCTATTCGCGAGTTTAAGACGAAATTAGAGGTGCTCAACGATGAACTCTCTATCAGAAATGCAAGAAATCCGATAGAGATGATCAAGGCGAGAGTGAAAAAACCAAAGAGCATTGTGGAAAAACTTAAACGCCGCGGTCTTCCGATCACGATTGAATCAATGGTTTCTAATCTTGATGATATTGCTGGAGTGCGTGTTATCTGTTCTTTTGTGGATGATATTTATGAAATCAGCCGCATGCTTGAACGTCAGGATGATGTGAAGATCATAGCAATCAAGGACTATATCAAGGCACCAAAGGAAAATGGATACAGAAGTTATCACATGATAGTTGAAGTGCCTGTATTTTTGTCAAACAGTAAGTTAAGTATCCGTGTGGAGGTACAGATTCGTACTATCGCCATGGATTTCTGGGCGAGTCTTGATCATCAGCTTAAGTATAAAAAACAGCTTGATGCCCAGGAGGCGGCTGAGATTGGTGCACAGTTAAAGCAATGTGCGGATGTGATAGCCGAGACGGACTGCAAGATGCTGAGCATCCGTCAAAAGATAGAAGAAAAACATCCGTCATCGGTATCAGAAAATTAATACATATAATAATACAGGGTTTCGATAATACGAAATCCTGCTTTTTTGTATATTGAAATGGCAGGATAATTGTTGCCGCTAACGTGCAGTGCGATCGTTGTACAGTCCCGCAAAATCAGATCCTTTAAAACATGATAAAAGGCTGATTCGCCAACTCCATATCCGCGGCAAAGCTCATTGACATGAAAATCGTAGAAACTTGCATGAAAAGAGTCACGGTGGGCAAAATGAAGTCGAACCATACATTTGGCAGCAGGCGAACAATCAGGATTTTGAGAAGTTTCGTAAAATGTATAGTTCAGAATAATATCATTTTTCTCACCGGTGTCGTCATCTGGGTCTTTTTCATAAGATACTTTGCATGTAAATATAAGCGGTACTTTACATTTTAAAGAAGATTCCGGGCATGAATCGTCAGGATCGTCAGGATCGTATTTCCAGAACATCTTATGTTCTACGTTTACACAGTCAGCACCTATGGCTTCCATCACAGCTTCTGTATCTTCGAAGAGCGAATTAACAGGGAACAGAATGTCGCGTTCTCCGCAAATAAGGCTGGCTTCTTTTAGAAGAAGAGAAAAATATCCTTGGCCGAGAAACACCGGATGTGTATATGCTATACATTCGACAGGTTCTTCGTCAGATGAGCCATCAGGAGGCATAATGAGTCCCATGATAGAATAAATCATATTATTTTCATTCGCGAGTAACAAAAAAATATCCACATCGTTGTATGGAAATGGAATATATGTATCTATAATATCATACCATTCAGCTAGAAACATAGAAACTTGCATATGCTGTTCGCGGGAAAGTTCTTTTGTCTGAATTATCTTCATTAGTTTTCGCCCTTTCTTCCTTTAAAATAGAGTTAACTTCGTATGGTATAAACCAAGAATCTTAAGCAATATTAACAATCACATATATCGTATAAAAAAGACGCAAAAATTTCAAGGAAATTGACGGAATTTATGCTAATTTTAATATTGTCCTGTAAAAATTGGAGTGATAGAATAATAACATTGTATCAATATATATGAAAGGCGAAGACATCATGAAGTACTTGAAAGAAGTTACAATTATTATTGGTATTACTATGCTTGGAGAATTTCTTAATTACCTGCTGCCGCTGCCTGTGCCGTCAGGTGTATACGGTCTCTTTATTCTGCTGATACTACTCTGTACAGGAGCTTTGCATACAGATGATGTGAAAGAAGTGGGAGATTTTTTCTTAGATACTATGCCGATCATGTTTATACCTGCAGGTGTGGGATTGCTTGACAGCGTAGATGAGGCAAAGACTATATTAGTGCCGCTTACTGTGATTACAGTTATCTCTACAGTGTTTGTTATGGCAGTGACTGGATGCGTGGCGCAGAAGATAATCCGAGGAAAAAATAAAGGGGGTAGAAAATAATGAACGGAATGATTCAGGCCTCTCTTTATTTTGGAATGCTTGTCAGCGTGGCGGCATATTTGTTTGGCGTCTGGCTTAAAAAGAAGACCGGTTTTGCACTTTTCAATCCGCTGCTGGTTGCGATTGTAGTTGTTATTGCATTTTTGTCACTGTTTCATATAGAATATAAAGAGTATAACCGCGGTGCCGCATATCTTAGTTATTTTTTGACACCGGCCACCGTATGTCTGGCCATACCTCTTTATAAGCAACTGGAGTTGCTGCGTCGCCATGTTATTGCCGTAATATCTGCGATAGTTGCCGGAGTGGCAGGAAGTGTTGGCAGCATATATATAATGTGCAGACTGTTTAGTCTGGAGCATACGCATTATGTGACACTTCTTCCTAAGTCCATCACTACGGCTATAGGTATGGGAGTCAGTGAAGAGGCCGGAGGTATTGTGACGATAACGGTTATAAGTATCATTATTACCGGAATTTTAGGAAATATTATAGCTGAGTGGCTGTTTAAAATATTTAAGATAGAGGAACCGATCGCAAGAGGACTGGCACTAGGAACGGCTGCCCATGCGATTGGAACTGCAAAGGCACTGGAATTAGGGGAAATTGAAGGTGCGATGAGCAGTCTTTCGATAGCAGTGGCCGGACTTCTGACAGTAGTGGCGGTTCCGCTTATGTCAGGACTTATCTAAACCGTACAGACAGGAGGGGAAGGGTATGATGAATCTGTATGAGGCGATTGGATGTCGCCATTCAATTCGAAAATATGCGGATCGCGAAGTCGCAGAAAAGCTGCGGGGACAGATTCTCTCATATTTTGATAAGACGTCAAGACTTAATGATCGCATACGTGTAGAGGCGGTTATTTTGGATAATACAAAGAAGAAGGCAGATGTTCACGGACTCTGGAAAGTAGATGCACCGTACTACCTGGCACTATATTCTGATCAGGAAGAAGGGTGTGAGCGCAATGCCGGTTATCTGATGGAACAGATGGTTCTTTATATGACCGCAAAGGGCCTTGGAACCTGCTATCTTGGGGCAGCCAAGCCGCAGCAGAAGGTACTTGATGGCAAACAGTACATCTTGATGGTTGCGTTCGGTTATCCTGAGGGGAGATTATACCGCGAAAGTCCATTGGCGAAACGTCTTCCGCTAAATGAACTATGTGTTTTCAAGGAAGAAGCCGGTGAACAGATGAAGACTATTCTTCGTGCAGCAAGATTGTCACCGTCAGCGATGAATACTCAGCCGTGGCGTTTTATCGTATACTCTGACAGAATCTATGTATTTGCACTTAAAACACGCTTGCCGGGGAAAAACCTGCGTACCATGCGCGAGATTGATATAGGCATCATGCTGTCACACATCATGCTTGCTGCTGAAGAACTCTGGATGGAACTTGAGACAGAGACAGAGGAGCAGTTTGCTGTTAAATCATACAAAAACGGGATATACGTGGCAACACTTACATTGCATTAAATATTAAAAGAAACAAAAAAGGCAATTCTCATTTTACATTGCATTAAGATGAGATTGCCTTTTCCTTTTAATAATCTTTTTTTCATAGTATGCCACCCTTGAAAGCACATCCTTCTTATGTTAAAATAAATTGATTATGACGAAAAATGCCACGGAGGAGAGCACGATGGTTAGTAAATTAATTGAGAAGATTCAGAAAACGAAGGCACCGATCTGTGTTGGTCTTGATCCTATGCTGGGATATATTCCTGATCATGTGAAAGAAAAAGCTTTTGCTGAGTTTGGAGAGAGCTTTGAGGGAGCAGCTGAGGCAATCTGGCAGTTTAACCGTGAGATTGTAGATGCAACTGCTGACCTGATTCCAGCTGTGAAACCACAGATTGCCATGTATGAGCAGTTTGGAATAGAGGGACTTAAAGCTTATGATAAAACTGTCAAATATTGTCAGCAGAAAGGTCTGATTGTCATAGGTGATATCAAACGAGGAGATATCGGATCTACATCTGCAGCATATGCTACGGGACATCTTGGAAGTGTTAAGATTGGCAGCAAGACCTTATCGGCTTTTGATACAGAATATGTGACTGTCAATCCTTATCTTGGAACTGATGGCGTTAAACCATTCGTGGATGAGTGCAATACATCAGACAAGGGCATCTTTGTACTTGTAAAGACTTCCAATCCTTCAAGTGGAGAATTTCAGGATCAGCTGGTAAATGGACGTCCGTTATATGAGATGGTAGCTGAAAAGGTAGTAGAATGGGGTGAGTCGTCCATGGATGGCGATTACAGCAACGTAGGAGCTGTTGTAGGAGCCACATATCCTGAGATGAGCAAGATTCTTCGTAAGCTTATGCCGAAAACATATTTCCTGGTTCCGGGATATGGTGCACAGGGGGGTACAGCCGAGGACCTTAAATATTGCTTTAATGAAGATGGACTTGGAGCTATTGTCAATTCTTCACGCGGTATTATTGCGGCATACAAGAAAGATGCATATGCCAAATTTGGAGCAGAACATTTCGCTGATGCGTCCAGACAGGCAGTTATAGACATGATTGCAGACATCGGCAGCGTATTGTAAGGAGGATTTCATGGCTAAGAAGAAAGAAACTGCAGTCGTATACAGTCAGGAAGAACTTGCATCTGGCATTTTCAGTATGTGGATTGTGACAGATATTGCAAGAGAAGCAAGGCCGGGACAGTTTATATCAGTCTACAGTCATGATGGCTCCAGACTTCTTCCACGTCCAATCAGCATATGCGAGGCAGATTCAGACGAGGGACGCCTTCGTATTGTATATAGAGTTGCCGGAAAGGGTACAAAAGAGTTTTCGGAATATATCTCAGGGGATTCTATAGATATTATGGGTCCGCTTGGAAATGGATTTCCTCTTGAGGGCGAGAATGTATTTTTGATTGGCGGAGGCATAGGAGTTCCGCCTATGCTTGAGATGGCTAAGCAGTTAAACTGCGAAAAACAGATTATTCTTGGATACAGAGATCAGGAACTTTTCCTTAGAGATGAATTTGAGGCATATGGAGAGGTTTTTGTTGCCACAGAGGATGGAAGTGTCGGTACAAAAGGCAATGTTCTTGATGCAATCAGAGAGAACGGTCTGAATGCTGACGTGATTTATGCGTGTGGTCCTACTCCTATGCTTCGTGCGATCAAACAATATGCCGAGGAAAAGAACATAAAGTGCTATATTTCGCTTGAGGAGAAGATGGCCTGCGGAATTGGTGCCTGTCTGGCATGCGTATGCAAGTCAAAGGATATAGATCATCACAGCAACGTACACAATAAGAGGATCTGCAAGGACGGTCCCGTATTTTTAGCCGGGGAGGTAGAGTTATGAGACAGATGTCAGTCAATCTTGCAGGTGTAGAACTTAAAAATCCGGTTATGACGGCCTCTGGTACATTTGGTTCAGGTGCAGAATACGGTGAGATGGTTGATCTCAACAAGCTTGGGGCTGTTGTGACAAAGGGTGTGGCCAATATTCCGTGGCCGGGTAATCCTACTCCTCGTATTGCTGAGGTTTATGGCGGTATGATCAATGCCATAGGTTTACAAAATCCGGGATATGATGTATTTGCTTCGAGAGATATTCCGTTTTTGCGTCAGTTTGATACCAAGATCATTGTAAATGTATGTGGAAAAACTACAGAAGATTATATTGATGTAGTGGAAAAACTCTCTACTCAGCCGGTTGATCTGCTTGAGATCAATATTTCCTGTCCGAATGTAAAGGAAGGCGGTATCGCTTTTGGTCAGGATCCGAAGGCGGTGGAAGCCATTACGCGTGAAGTGAAAAAACATGCGAAACAGCCTATTATTATGAAACTAAGCCCTAATGTAACCGATATTACAGAGATGGCAAGGGCAGCAGAGGCTGGCGGAGCTGATGTGCTTTCACTCATTAATACATTGACAGGTATGAAGATCGATATTAACCGCCGGACATTTGCGGTAGCTAATCGTACAGGCGGATTATCAGGTCCTGCTATTAAACCGGTGGCAGTTCGCATGGTTTACCAGGTGGCACAGGCGGTTAAACTGCCGATCATCGGAATGGGTGGTATCATGAATGCAGATGATGCTATTGAATTTATCCTTGCCGGTGCCAGTGCAGTGTCTGTAGGTACAGCTAATTTCCACAATCCGTATGTTACAGAGGAGATAGTGGACGGCATAGAGGCTTATATGGAAAAATATGGAATTGAAGATATACATGAACTAATAGGTGCAGTAAGATAGGAGAGTATGATGGAACAGTATAAGCAGGAATTTATCAACTTTATGGTAGAGAGCGAAGTTCTCAAGTTTGGCGAGTTTACATTAAAGAGCGGACGTAAATCTCCATTCTTTATGAATGCAGGTGCCTATGTGACAGGTACACAGCTTCGTCGTCTGGGAGAGTACTATGCAAAAGCTATCCATGACAATTATGGTCTGGATTTTGATGTTTTATTTGGACCGGCATACAAGGGAATTCCACTGGCAGTAGCTACATCGATGGCTTTAAGCGAGCTGTACGGAAAAGAAGTTCGTTACTGCTCCAATCGTAAGGAAGTTAAGGACCATGGTGATACAGGCATACTTTTAGGAAGCAAATTAAAAGATGGAGACCGTGTCGTTATTATCGAGGATGTTACCACATCCGGTAAATCTATTGAGGAGACATTCCCGATTCTCAAATCTCAGGCAGATGTGGATATCAAAGGCTTGATTGTATCTTTAAACCGTATGGAACGCGGCAAGGGAGAAAAGTGTGCATTGGATGAAATCAAAGATTTGTACGGTTTTCAGACCGCAGCGATCGTGTCCATGTCGGATGTAGTAGAGTGCCTTTACAATAAAGAATGCCAGGGTAAGGTAGTGATCGATGATAATATAAAGGCAGCGATCGATGCATACTATGAGCAGTACGGTGCTAAATAAAGACTGAAGGTATGTAGGTCTGTTACAGCCTGTATATAAACAATAGCTGAGCGAAAAAGGAGCGGATCGATATGGAGAAGATCTACAAAACTATGTTGAGAACCGGAGTTATGAATATTGTGATTGGAAGTATTATTATCACAGTAGGTTTGGCAACCGGTGTTATGGCACTGATCAGCGGTGCATTCTTGCTGAAACGCAAATCAGATATTACATTCTAATTATAGTTTATAAAGCCAGTGTGTTTATTTAAGAAAGAAAGACCGTATGACCGGAGACGGAATGCGGTTTTTCTCTTTACTTTAATGTGAAACCACGATTGGGCTTTTTATTAAGCAAAAAGTGGGGAATTATGTGGAAACGGACAAAAACGCACCAAAAGATATGCTGGATATTTTTTGTCATGTATTTGGTGCTTCTTATATATTTTATGTTTTTTTCAGATGGATTCGGGCGTGCACCGCATTTGGAATATTCATACAATCTCGTCTTGTTTAAAGAGATAAAGAGATTTTATGTATATCGCGATGTGGTCGGTACAGAGGCATTTTTGTTGAATACAGTCGGAAATGTTGTATGCTTCATGCCATTTGGTTTCTTTTTGCCGATCATTAGCCCGAGACATGGAAAATTGTATCTGATTTTTATTTTGAGTTTGCTTCTGACATTTGCTATCGAGACGATACAGCTTGTATTCAAGGTAGGAAGCTTTGATGTGGATGATATGTTTTTGAATACTGTTGGCGGAATTACAGGGTATATATGTCAACTGATTACAAGAATAGTCGGGAGGTGTGCACATGGGACGAAAAAAAGATAATAGAATTTCATATATAAGAAAGCCCATGGCAGATCATGGATATCTCTGTATTGGCCTTTCCGTGGTTGGGTTGCTGCTTGGCGTAGCAGGTATGGCATTCAGCATAAAAAATCAGGGTAACACACCAGTGGGTGCTTTATCGATGTGTTTTTCAAGTATCTTATTTTCTATCGCGGCACTTATGTATGGATGGAAATCTTTTAAAGAAGAAGAAAAAAATTATATATTCGCGAAAATCGGAACTGTTATATCAGGATTTGCAGTAATATGGTGGTTAGTGACTATTTTAATCGGATTTCGAAGATAGAACCCATAAAGAACAGTGATTACTGAGGAGGAAGGATAATTTTTAAATGAAATATATTGAACTTTTGAAAGAGGAAAATGAGATGATTGCGGAACGTCATGAACTGGCGATTGAGCGCATCGGACGGATGAAGGATGAAAAGACAGTGGCGTTGCCATATCGCATTTTTTTCGAACGTACAGTGGAATTTATTGAATTGGTTGAAGATACGTATAAAAAACAGATTGACGGCACTCTGTCATTGATGACTCTGGAAGAAGTATCGGCTTTTAATCATCGGCTTTATGCTGATATTTTACCAGGGGCATATGAAGTAAGCTTTGCAAATCCGGATTATGCGGCACGCGAACTGGGAGATACATATGGAAAATGGCTGTCATTTCTATATACGGAGATTCGCAGTGGCATAGTTTATGCTTATGAGAGCAGACTGGCAGATATCACAGTTTTGGAAGAGTTATTTATTGAAGTATACAATCTGTTTGAGGAAGGTGAACCGGAAGAAACAAAACTCAGAGAGCCTTTGTACTACTTCGTCAGTGATTATTGCGACAGGATGCTTCCGTGGCGTGTTAGGGAGACTCTTGATCCGTCCCTTGATTTCGGTAAAAGTATAATTATGGACAGTGACCTTAGCGATCTTAAGTATTTGTATCGATTTGGAGAGTATATCTCAGATACCGAAATTGAAACAGCACGTTTTATGAATGAGCTGCCGGAAGAAACAGTGCGTAAGATGGCAGACACGTATACGGAAGGATACCGCAAGGGATTTGCAGCTACAGGACGAAGCTATGAGGGCAAAAAGACGGTTCAGATTCGCTATCACATAGGATTCGAGAGAATGATAAGGATCGCTGTCGAGAACTTTAGAAAACTTGGTTTGGAACCTGTGATTGCACGTGCATCCATAGGAACAGTCAACAGGATGGCAACCCGCACCAACGGATATTATGCGACCCCGGCAAACCGTCAATATGAGTACGACCATCGATATGACAATGCGGCATACCTAGACAAGGCATTTCGTGAACGTAAATTATCGGTATTAAAGTTCGCATACGAGACATATAAAGAACTGGCGTCAGTATATGCGGGTCCGGCAGTTGTGGAAACATTTGGAGAAGCTGGATTTGAGCCTGTCAATTCTGCAAAGGCCTTTGCACTCAGTGAAAAACAGGAAAAGCTTTTGTTATCTTACAGCAATGAGGCAATGCAGATTACGGATTCATATATTCCTGGTACGGAGACGAGCTTCACAATCATCGCATTTCCGCTCCCGGAGATAGGACCGAAATTTAAGGAAATCTTTAAAGAAACAATACGCATAAATACGCTGGATTATGAGCTATACCGCGACATACAGCAGATCATGATTAACGAGCTTGACCATGCAGACCATGTACATATAAGTGGACGGGACGGCAATCGTACTGATTTGACTGTAAAACTTCATAAACTTGCGGATCCGGCGAAACAGTCAAACTTTGAGAATTGTGTGGCTGATGTTAATATTCCGGTCGGTGAAGTATTTACATCACCGTTGCTTTCCGATACCAATGGGCTTTTACATGTAGGAAGTGTTTATATCGGAGAATTTCAGTTTAAAGATCTGGAGATCAGATTTGAAAATGGTATCGCAGTGTCTTACACATGTAAAAACTTCGAGACAGAAGAGGAAAATAAGGCTTTAGTTAAGCAGATGATTCTTAAAAACCATGATACGCTGCCGATGGGAGAATTTGCCATCGGAACCAATACAACTGCGTATGAAGTCGCACTTAGATATGGTATCTTGGACAAGTTTCCTATCCTGATTGCGGAAAAGATGGGACCTCATTTTGCTGTCGGTGATACTTGCTACAGCTGGATGGAAGACTGCCCTGTTTTTAACCCGGACGGCCGCGAGATGGTGTCTCGTGAGAATGAGATTTCAGCAAAAAGGAAGGAAAATCCGCAGGAGGCGTATTTCGGATGCCATACGGATATCACGATTCCGTATTCTGAGCTGGATACCATAAAAGCAATTCATCCGGATGGAACAAGTGTAGACATAATAGCAGGAGGCCGGTTTGTACTTCCTGGAACTGAGAGACTCAATGAACCTCTCGATAAATAATTGTGACTGTTTGGAATAAGATATTTTGAAGGTATATTCTGAATAATTGCAATAAACCTAAAAATATGGAGGAATTGTAACTTTGAGAGAAAATAAACCTAAAAAGCTTTTGTCAGTAGCGATCCCGTGCTATAATTCGGCCGCTTATATGAGAAACTGTATCGAGTCCCTTCTGCCCGGTGGGGATGAGGTAGAGATTCTGATAGTAGATGATGGTTCTACCAAGGATAATACTGCTGAAATTGCTGATGAATATGAAAGAAAGTATCCGGGTATCTGCCGTGCGATTCATCAGGAAAATGGCGGACATGGTGAGGCCGTCAATGCCGGACTCAGAAATGCGACCGGTATATACTATAAGGTTGTCGACAGCGATGACTGGGTCAATGAAGAGGCATATATGGAAGTGTTGGACACTTTGCGTAAATTTGTCGATGACAATGTAACACTTGATATGCTGATTACAAATTTTGTCTATGAAAAACAGGGCGCGAAGCACAAAAAGGTCATGAACTATAACATGGCACTTCCTAAACGTCAGCTTATAGACTGGAGTGGGGCAAGAGGATTCAGACTGGGACAGTATATTCTTATGCATTCGGTTATTTACCGTGTAGAAATGCTGAAAAGTTGTGGATTGGAACTGCCAAAGCACACATTTTATGTGGATAACATCTTTGTTTATCAGCCACTTCCACATGTGAAATCCATGTATTATCTGGATGTCAATTTTTACCGCTATTTCATCGGACGTGATGACCAGTCAGTCAATGAAAAGGTGATGATCGGACGTATAGATCAGCAGATTCTTGTAACTAAGCTTATGTTAGGATACTACGATGTGACTAAGATAAAAAATTCAAAGCTGCGCCATTATATGATACGTTATCTGGAAATCATGATGACTATCACATCCATTCTTGCAATTAGATCTGAGACTAAGGAAAATCTGGATAAAAAGAAAGAATTGTGGCAATATCTTAAACAGCAGAATTTTACGCTTTACATGCGCCTTAGATGGGGATTTTTAGGACAGGGAGTCAATCTTCCGGGCTGGTGCGGACGAAAGGTATCAATTGCATGCTATAAGATTTCCCAGAAGTTCTATGGGTTTAATTAAAAATTAAAAAGTATAAAAAATCTGGCACCGCAGCTTGGTGCCAGATTTTTTGTTTCAATAGGAAAGTTTGTTTAACATTGTTATAAAAATTTACCTGATATACTCCGGTTCGTTCTCTGTTGCTTCCTGTGCATTTCCTGTATATACTAAAGGATAGATAGCCATACTTAAAAGAATAGCACCTGCAACATCAAGAACAGAATGCTGTTTTAGGAATACAGTTGACATGCAGATGGCAACCATCAGGATACCGGAAAAAATCCGGACTGTCTTGTGCTTTTTTAATGACTCACTTTTCATGACGGCAATGTGTGTTCCGATAGAGTTGTATACATGAATGCTGGGAAATACATTCGTGTTGGTGTCGGCCTGATGAATCAGACAGACAAGCCTGGAACAGAGGTTTTTGTCAGGATCCACGGCAGTCCTAAGATCTGTTCCATTCGGAAACAACGTGCATATCAGCAGAGATAGTGTCATGCCGGTAAATAAAAAAGCACATAAATGATAATATTCTTCCTTGTTCTTAAAAAACAGGTATGCAATCGCGGCTGTCACATAGGCAAACCATAAAAGATATGGAATAATGAAGTATTCGTTAAACGGAATAAGATCATCAAGCGACGAGTGCATGATGTGGTAATTGGAAGTCACGGTTTTTTCAAGATGCATAAACCATGGAAGATATATAAAACCATATCCAAGAATCCATATATGCCTGTATTTCTTCAGGAGTTCCTTCAGAAAATGTTTCATAATAATCGACCTCGAATTTCTCTTTTTTGATAAGTGATTTAACACAATTTTAACATTTTTCCAGGTTCGACTGATTATAGCACACTAATTAGAGGACTTCAAGGCAAAAAATAAATTGTTATAAATGTTAAGAAAATGGTTAGTGACTGTACATGGACAGGTTCTTTGGAAAACGAAAGTGCCGTACATTACAGTTGTAGTTACAGAAAAATGAATATGGACAGGAAAAGGTATTTAGAAGTATATTATAATGTATACAATGATTCAGGGAGGAAGACGGATGGAGATACGGACGCTTAAGTATTTTATGGCGGTAGCAGAGGAGAGAAATCTAACACATGCAGCAGAAAGACTGCATATTGCACAGCCGTCTTTGACAAAACAGCTTAAAATCTTGGAGGAAGAGCTGGGGACAAGCCTGTTTGTGCGCGGAAAACGTGGTATGGAACCGACAAGGGAAGGTGAATATCTTTATCGGCAGGGCAAACAGATTTTGGAACTGGTATCTAAGACTGAAGGGCAGCTTAAAGAAATGCAGGAAGGACTTCAGGGCACTCTATATATCAGTGCGGTAGAGACGGTCGGAAACAGTCTGATGCCAGAATGGCTCGCCGGATTTCACAAAAAGTATCCGGAAGTTACATATAAAGTGTGGAATGGAAATACAGATGATGTATTGGAACGTCTTAGAAGTGGACTGACCGATATGGTCATAGCAAGAGCACCATTTGATAAAAATATGTTTGATGGAATATTGCTGGGGGAAGATGAGTGGGTTGCGGTCATGAATCATGAGCATCCGCTTGCGAAAAAATCCGGAACAACAGTGACGCTTAATGAACTTTCCGATCAGAAACTTATACTGGCGATCAGCAATTACCGAGCAGATGAACTCAAGAAATGGTTTCAAGGCATGGGTAAGGAGCCACAGCTTATTGCTGAATTTGCACCTCTTATGAGTGGAATCACTTTGGCAGCATGTGGGATAGGCGTGGCGATTTTGCCGGGACTTTCAGTTAGTACTTTGGAATATAAGGATGATGTTGTGATAAAACACATCGAAGATTTGGACGAGCAGACTCAGTATGCATTGATTTGGCGAAAACACGATGAACTATCAGGTGTCAGCCGCCAGTTTATAAATCATGTAAAAACGGAGATTAAGAAGCAGGGAAAATGGTCAGCTAAGGGAATCTAGAATTCTATCAATCTAGAATTCTATCGATTGGAGAAACAATTATAAAACATCAAGAAAATCTTCTTACGATAGCCAAAAGGAATGATAACAATAGTTTTCAAATATTAGACTTTCTAAAATGAAAACGATATGATCATTTCGGCAAATTCTCTATTACGCAAAAGCGGTTATTGTGGGGAGGTACAAATGAGAATTTATATTGCATATTCGAAGAAAGATTTTTTTGAAGATTTAAAGCAGGTAATTGAATCTAAGAATCTTGGTGCTATCTGCGGTGATTCTGATGGAGAAGGTGTGCAGGTAAGGGAAGTTATCGAAACACATCCGGATGTGGTAATCACGGAACAAAAACTTTACGGAATGGACGGAATTAAACTTGCGAAAGAATTAAAAGAGGCTAATCCTAAAGTCAAGATTGTGATGGCCGGGGAAAGCACTGATAAAAAAACGATCGCCCAGGCATATATGGCAGGTGTAACATATTATGTTACAAAACCACTTCATCAGAGTGAAACATCGTCGGTGCTCCATCTACTTAGAAAACAGATTGAACTTGGAGAGATGCTTTCAAAAATTCAGAAAACCATGGATGAGGGGAAAGCAGGGATAAACAGTGCGGATCAGGAAAAGACGTTTGAATGTCGCTGCCGTTATATTTTGAGTGAACTTGGAATTTCACACGAGAAAGGAAGTACTGATATTGTACAGATCTGCTGGTACCTGTATAAGAATCATGTAGCACTTTCAAAGGTTAATCTGGAAAGTATTTTTCAACAGATCAGTGCATCACCAAGGACGGCAGAGCAACGTGTGCGTCGTGCGATTTCAGCGGGGCTTACAAATATGGCATTGTTAGGAATGCATGATTCTGGCAATGAAACTTATGCCCGCTACTGCAACAATTTTTATCCGATCGCAGATCTTAGAATGGAAATAGAATATCTTGAAGGAAAGAGACTTGTAGGCGGAAAGATCAGCATTAAGAAGTTTTTAAATGCAATGTTGTCTGAGTTTCAGGCAGAGGAAGCAGATAAAGTGCTTATGAATGCGATGTGAAATCAGCTCACAAAAAGTAACAGACTTTGAAGGTAAAACAAGTGATTGCAAGTGCAAAATATACAAAATACGCTTTGGCAATTTGATTTTAAATATCAAAAATGCATAAATTAAGTCGCAAAACTGTGTCGAAATGTAGGTTTTTGAAAACAGTATGTATAATAAAAAGCGGGTTAAGAAAAATGCAAGGAGGTATTTAAAAATGACTTTGGAACTTAATATGTTTCAGACCTGTGCGCTGGGAGCGATTGTATTTATCATCGGATCCTGGCTCGTCAAAAAAATCGCGGTATTCCGCCAGTATTGCATTCCAGCTCCGGTTGTGGGCGGACTGTTGTTTGCAATTCTGCATCTGATTCTTCGTCAGGCCGGTATTCTGGAGATTTATTTCGAATTTACAGATGGCTCAACTCCGACACTGCAGACGGTATTTATGACCATATTCTTCTGCTCTGTTGGTTTTACAGCATGCTTTAGTATGTTGAAAAAAGGTGGAGTACAGGTGCTGATGCTCTTAGGACTTGTTGTTATACTGATTACATGTCAGGATATTATCGGTGTTGTATGCTCCAAGGTAATGGGAATCAGCCCGAAACTTGGTCTGCTGATGAGTTCCATTCCGCTGGTTGGCGGACACGGAACTGCAGCTTCCTTTGGTCCGCTGGTTGAAGAAAGCTACGGAATTGCCGGAGCAAGTACTGTTGCAATCGCTTCTGCTACATACGGTCTGGTAGCGGGCGGTATCATCGGTGGCCCGCTTGCTCGTTCTCACGTAAAACGCCTGAATCTTCATTCAACCGAGACTGAAGCAGGTGGCGAGGGAAATGCAAGTGCTGGAACAATCAATGAAGGACGTTTCATGCACGCTGCACTGTTTTTGGCAATTGGTATCGGACTTGGCACTCTGGTTTACAATTTCTTTATGTCGATTCATTTTACACTTCCGACATACATCGGTGCAATGCTTATAGCTTGTCTGATTCGAAATATCTGGGATGTCAAAAAACTGGATTTTCCGTTGGAAGAGATTGAGACTCTGGGCGGTGTATCTTTAAACCTGTTCCTTTCCATGGCCATGATGACACTGAAACTGTGGCAGTTGGCAGGTCTTGCACTTCCGATGATTATTATCCTGCTGATACAGACAGCATTTATGGCAGTATATGCATACTTTATTGTATTCTATGTTATGGGACATGATTATGAAGCAGCTGCCATGGTTACAGCTTCCTGTGGATTTGGTCTTGGTGCAACCCCGAACGCCATGGCTAACATGAAAGCTCTGACCAGCCAGTATGGACCGGCACCGCGTGCGTTCTTTATCGTACCGTTAGTTGGTAGCTTGTTCTCTGATTTCTTCAACGGAGGAATCGCGACAGCATTTATGAACTTCTTCAATTAAAATAGGTGTTCGTATTTATGAGGTAGAAAAAAATCCCTGTGATTAATCACAGGGATTTTTTTGACTTTATAGCTTCATGTATTACATAAAGTGAAATTAAGATTATTATGCTATATAAGTATCAACTGTGATGGTATAAGCACTATCACCTTTTATATATGATGTTCCATCTGATCCTACGATGGAAACACTCTTGCCATCAGCACCTATGATGGTTCCGGAGTTGTTTAAGGAAGTAACATTGCTGTCTCCTGTGACTGTCCAGGTACAGCCTGAACCGATGGTAAGATTTGCGTATCCGCTGCCACCATTTCCGGCACAGGATTCATTCTGGATAAAAGCACCTTTAAGAGTACTTCCGTTTTCCATGGTGAAATCAAGTTTACTGATGCTGTCCCAGATGATATCGCCCTCCATGGTCTGTGTATCAGCTGAAAATTCACAGTCAGCTCCGTTTGAACCGGTTTTACCCCAGCCTCGTTTGTTGGCATTACCGGTGCATTTTAAGAAGAAATCATTTGATGCAGACGGAGTGATAGCTACATTTTTAAGATAAAAACTGCTTTCGGTATTAGTCGTGTAGAAAAGACCACCGGCATTTGAAGTCAGCGTACCGCCTTCCATGTCAAATGTGCTGTTGCCGATCTCAGAATCACCGGACATGCTCTGATATAGAATTACGGTCCAGAGGCAGTCGTTTTGCTCATTTTCAGGCATATTTCCGGCTAAATCACAGTCGGTAAGTTTTAAAGAATTGAGACCTTCGATGCAAACTGCTTCGGAACCCTCGGCTGTCAGTTCTGCATTTTTTATATCAATATTGGCCGTACAATAGACTGCCGGTGATCCGGTACCTTTTGAAGTGTAGGAACCACCATCTACAGTCATGGTGCCGCCGCCACGATCACTTCTGATAGCGGCGGATGATTCACCTGCCGTCGTGACAGTAAGATTATTTGCGTTTAAAGTGCCGCCTCCAGCAACATGGATGCCGCCAGAAGTGTCTTTTGATGTGGTAATAGTCGTATCTGAGATGTTTACAACACCGTCACCGTAGCTAAATACACCGGCACCACCTTTGGAATCGGTTGTGATTGTTCCGTTTGAGAGTTCTGCGGTGCCGTCGGTGACAAGAATTCCTGCACCGACACCATAAAAGCTGGAACGATCGCCTCCGCTGCTCTCAGAAGATGTGCGTGCCACGGTAAAATTATTCAAAGTAACGGATGCACCATTTGATACATGAATGGCATTTTCATCTGTACCTGTGGAGGAGTAGTTTTTACCGCTTTCAGTAGTATCTTCGGTCATGTCGGTAACTGCATCATAGGAAGTTGGGGCCGAAGAGTTACCTTCCGGACCACCGCCCATCTCACCTTGACCGCCTTTTTGGTCACTTATAGTGATGGTCAGAGCTTCATTTGAATCATTGTAGGTTACTGAGACGAAAGTGTCTTCTGAAAGGTCAGAAAGAGAACCTTCGCTTCCATCTGCTTTGACAACAGAGGTGTTGCTTGTGATGGAAAGTGTAGTTGTGGAAGTAGAGCCATCCGGCTTATTACCTGATTTATCATCGTTTTCGGTGTTAGGCTGTCCATCAGGTTTTTCACCACTCTGGTTCTTAAGGTTGTTCTCAGGCTTACTGTCAGGTTTATTGTTATTCTCGCCACCTGGTTGGCCATCGGGTTTCTCGCCACCTTGCCCGTCTGGTTGTCCGCCAGGTTTGCCGCCATTCTGGTCATCTGGCTTAGCATCTTGTTTGTCACCGTTATTGCTATCTGCCTTGCCTTCGTTTTCTTCGTCAGGTTTGCCGTTCTTATCTCCATCAGGTTTTTCTGGAGGTGTGTTTCCCATCTGTCTTGTCTCTATGGTTATTTCACTGTCTGAAATCGATGTGATTCGTCCTTCTACGGTTTCTTTCTGGACAACATCCTGACTTACTGTTGTTTCAGTGGCAGTCTGATTGTTTGATTTTGAGCATCCGGCGGCAATCATACTGCTGGCTAAGAGTGCGTAAAATAAATATTTCTTTCTCATAAAAAATTCCTCGCTTTTCTATCTTACTAAATAAAAAATTAATATGTTGTCTGTTTGATGGTTCAAAGTATATTAAAGAAAGCTGAAACGAAGCTTAAAAACACAAAATGTTCAAAATTTGTGATAGATTTGAACAGGTAAAAAGTCGTATATTCAGAATCCTTGTCAATATGACTGGTGGGCGTTATACTTTCATAAAAGGAATGTTTGCCGATATCATTGCTTTAGTGCAAAGGGAGATGATGAATCGGAAAATCTGCAAATTAGTTAAAAAGAAGGTGGAAAGATGCGCGTGCTTATTATAGAAGATGAAAAACGTCTTGCACGTACTTTAGCAGATCTGCTGGAACAGGATGGTTATCAGTCGGATATTGCAAATGATGGAGAGGTTGGATACGAACTTGCGTCAAGCAGTGTTTACGATGCACTGGTTTTGGATGTTATGCTGCCTGGGATGGATGGATTTGAAATCCTTGGACAGCTTCGCAGGCAGAAAATTGAGACACCTGTTGTGATGCTGACCGCTAGGTCTGATGTTTCAGACAGAGTGCGTGGGCTGAATGCAGGAGCAGATTATTATCTGACGAAACCATTTGAAAATGAGGAATTTCTGGCGTGCCTTATGGCAGTTTTAAGACGGAGAGCGGATTTGGTGCCGGATATGCTTAAATTTGGAGATATCGAGCTGACGCCATCTTCATCAAAACTTGCCAGGGATGGCGAAGAGATCATGCTAAGTGCCAGGGAATTGGAGCTGATGCGCATATTAATAGAAAATCAGGGACAATTTCTTTCAAAGGAAACAATTCTACGAAAAGTCTGGGGATATGATGCTGATGTCAATGAGAACAGTGTTGAGGCATATATTTCTTTCCTAAGAAAGAAACTTCATCTGCTTCATTCAAGAGTGCAGATTAGGTCAGCCAGAAATCTGGGATACCGCTTGGAGGATAGCTTATGATACGAAAACTTCGATGGAAGGTCATCGGAATTATCATGGCGATGGCAGTAGTTATTCTGGTCGCTGTATTTTCTGGAATGTATGTGACAGCAAAGCAAAATTACCGTCGTCGCAGTGAAGAGGCGATTCGAACAGCACTGATGACAGAAATGCCTGATGGAGCGAGAAGAATGGGTGAACCCGGAAAAGATGGCCTGGGAGATAACGAAGCAGTACAGCCGGAAAAAGACATGCTACCTGAGAATGCACTGCCGAAGCCGAGAAATGGCCAGATGTCAGGGGATCAGGAACAGGCAATTTTAGTATTAAAACAGGGGTCAGACGGAATTATCAGGGAGATCCGAAATACGACTATTCACCAGACAGAGACAGAATATGAGTCACTAATTGCTGCAGCAGTGGCAAATGACAGTGACAGAGGAGAGCTTAAAAACGAAAAATTACGCTACCAGTACTTACGAGATGAAGAAAATGGTACTGTCTGCTACGTTTTCGCAGATATGTATGAAGAAATGAGAGCACTCTCTGAGCAGATTGTAAATTCTGTCTGCATAGGAATAGTGTCACTGGTGCTGTTTTTTATAGCAGCACTTATGTTTTCGAGATGGACAGTACGTCCGATAGAAGAGGCGTGGAAGCGGGAGCAGCAGTTTGTCGCAGACGCCTCACATGAACTGAAAACACCACTTACTGTCATCCTGGCCAATACGGAGATGGTGCTTAAAGATATGAGAGGTGAAGCAGAAGAGGAGGAGCGAATCGGCTCTCAAAAGAACGTGGAACGGATGCAATTTATTGGGGAAGAAGCAAAACGGATGAAAATGCTTACTGAGGCGCTTTTAAGTCTTGCCAGGAGCGATGCCGGAACTGTTTCATTGAAAAAAACAAAGATTAACATAAGCGAACTAACAGAATTTCAGGCAGCTTCATTTGAACCGGTGATTTTTGAGTCGGGGAAGACTCTTAAAACTGAAATTGAAGAAAATATTAATATAGTGGGCGATGAGAAGAGACTGCGTCAGCTTTTAGAAATATTGCTGGATAATGCAGGAAAATACAGTGTTCCGGGTTCAAAAATAAGGCTTTCTTTGAAGAAAAATGGAGAAAAGAAAGTCTGCATATGCGTCGAAAACAAGGCGGATAATTTGACAGAAGAGACGTGCAGCCATATATTTGACAGGTTTTACCGTGCAGATGTTTCAAGAGGTGACGTGTCTGGATATGGTTTGGGTCTTTCAATCGCACAGAGTATAGTAAAAGAACATGGTGGAACAATAAGGGCAATTTATGTTGATGGGGAAATGAAAATTAAGGTAGTTATTTAAGTGAGTGGTAAAACTATGGATTCATAGAAAGCTATCGGAACATTTTGGCAAAAAAAACAGCTTGTGTATAACAAGCTGTTTTTTAATAGCGAGAGGGGGATTCGAACCCTCGACACCGCGGGTATGAACCGCGTGCTCTAGCCAACTGAGCTATCTCG
>CAVKOQ010000014.1:0-32025 GCA_963657995.1 bacterium | reverse complement strand
CTATAATAAACATCACACACTTTAAAGTGTGAAATTCATATTGTGTAGATATTAGATATTAGGAGGAGAAACTCATGGGATTTGAATATGTCAGCAAGCTGCCGACCCCGGATGAGATTCGTGCACAGTTTCCACTGGCACCGGAGCTGGCCGCAGAAAAAGCTATGAAGGATGCCGCTATCCGCGACGTCTTTACAGGCGACAGTGACAAATTTCTTGTCATCATTGGTCCGTGCTCTGCTGACCGGGAAGACGCTGTTATTGATTATGTAAACCGTCTTGCCAAGGTTCAGGAAAAGGTAAAGGACAAACTGATTCTGGTTCCAAGAATCTATACCAACAAACCAAGAACAACCGGTGACGGTTACAAGGGACTCTTGCATCAGCCGAACCCAGAAGGAAAGCCGAACTTATATCAGGGTCTGATTGCGATCCGCAAGCTTCATATGCGTGTTATCGAGGAAACTGGTTTTTCTACCGCAGATGAGATGTTGTATCCTGAGAACCTGACCTATCTTTCAGACGTTATGTCATATGTTGCAGTAGGTGCCCGTTCTGTTGAAAATCAGCAGCACAGACTTGTTGCCAGCGGTATTGATGTGCCTGTTGGTATGAAGAACCCGACCAGTGGTGCACTCTCTGTCATGCTGAATGCCGTTCATGCAGCACAGCATGGTCACGAATTCATCTACCGTAGCTGGGAAGTAAAGACACAGGGCAATCCTCTGACCCATACAATTCTTCGTGGTGCAGTCAATAAACACGACCAGTGTCTTCCGAACTATCACTATGAAGACCTTAAACTGCTTCTTGATCTCTACAACGAACGTGATCTTAAGAATCCGGCATGCATCATCGATGCAAACCACTCCAATTCGAATAAGAAGTACATGGAGCAGATCCGTATCGTTAAAGAAGTGCTTCACAGCCGCCGCCACTCAGAAGATGTTAAGAGCTTTGTCAAGGGCGTCATGATTGAAAGCTACATAGAGCCGGGCAGTCAGAAGGTTGGCGAACATATTTACGGAAAGTCAATCACCGATCCGTGCCTTGGATGGGATGATTCAGAACGTCTGCTTTATGAAATCGCAGAAGGGTTGTAAAAAATCTAACTATTCAGGGCCAAATCCAAGACATTTGGCTCTGAATAATTAAAAATAAAAATTGGGCTTATTGTGCACAGCAAAAAATTGCGCACAGCAAAAAAAGTTCCGTGTACATTACACGGAACTTTTTTATTAGGAATTCGGATTTCAAAAAGGTTTAAGGATTAATTATTTGTATCATGCATTTATTATGGTTATAGTATATCATGCCGTTCTCAATAATGTTTGTATTCTCTTTGAATAAATTATGAAGAAATTCTTAATTTTATCCTTTTTGATGCAATAAAAATCCGTTTTCCTGCATTATATTTGATTTACTTATTATTTTACATCTTTAAACAGATCACAGAAATCAAATGTTGCAAAGTAATCCTTCGGTGTCTCAGCTCTACGAATCATCTCAACTGATCCATCCTCTTTAAGCAGAAGCTCAGCAGAACGCAGTTTTCCATTATAGTTATAACCCATGGAAAATCCGTGTGCACCTGTATCGTGAATCACAAGGATATCTCCCATATCTACCTTCGGAAGCATGCGATCAATCGCAAATTTATCATTATTCTCACAGAGTGATCCTGTCACATCATATTTGTGATCGCACGGCTCATCTTCTTTTCCCATAACTGTAATATGATGGTATGCACCATACATAGCCGGACGCATAAGATTTACCGCACATGCGTCTACACCGATATACTCTTTATAAGTATGCTTCTCGTGAATGGCTGTAGTTACCAGGCAGCCGTACGGTGCCAGCATAAAGCGTCCCATCTCTGTATAAAGTGCAACATCTCCCATACCAGCCGGAACCAGAACTTCCTCGTAAACTTTTCTTACTCCCTCTCCGATAGCAAAGATATCATTCGGCTCCTGATCCGGGCGATAAGGAATACCAACTCCGCCTGACAGGTTGATAAACTTGATATCAGCCCCGGTCTCTTCTTTAAGTTTTACAGCAACCTCAAACAGAACCTTTGCAAGCATCGGATAATACTCGTTTGTAACAGTATTGCTTGCCAAAAATGCATGAATACCGAAATGCTTTGCACCCTTAGATTTAAGGATCTTGAAAGCCTCAAAAAGCTGATCTGTTGTCATACCGTATTTGGCATCTCCAGGGTTATCCATGATATCATTGCTGATCTTGAAAAGCCCGCCCGGATTGTAACGACAGCTGATAGTCTCCGGAATATATCCGATAGTCTTCTCCAGAAAATCAATATGTGTAAAATCATCAAGATTGATGATCGCCCCCAACTCTGCGGCCATCTTAAACTCTTCCGGCGGAGTATCATTGGAGGAGAACATAATCTTCTCGCCATCATACTTCATGGCCTTTGCCATCATAAGCTCAGTCATGGAAGAACAGTCTACTCCACATCCAAGTTTCTTCAAAATATCAATTACTGACGGATTAGGGGTTGCCTTTACAGCAAAATACTCGCGAAATCCTTTGTTCCATGAAAATGCCTTCAAAAGACGCTCGCCATTCTCGCGGATTCCTTTTTCATCATACAGATGGAACGGTGTTGGGTATGTTTTTTTAATCTCTTCTAGCTGCTCTAGTGTCACAAATGGTCTCTTCTCCACTTTCAAATCCTCCGAAACTAAAAACTTGATATGATACTAAAAGTCTGGGTCGCCGGAAAGATACACTGCTCCCGTCATACCCAGACTCCTTTGTCCTTTTACTATTTATACACTAAAAATATAATTTAATCAACCAATTTACGCAAAATCCGTTACAGTTCGTGCAATGTATAAACTTAACGAGAATCTTTCCCGATTGCATCAGTCAAGACTCTCTTGTAAGTCTTGCACACCGGATTCAAGTCTGCTTTATCAGACATATACATCTTCGAATCCGTCTTATAGCTTATTCCACAACTATTACACGCATGATATTGGTATCAGCCACCGGTTCGTGGCGGTTTGCCCTGGTCACCACTCCGGCAGTTGCAACAACAGTTTCGCCTGCATGCACTATACCTTTTTCTTTCAAAAGCTCTACAGATCCGGCAATCAGGGCATCTGTAGATTCTGCACGTTTTGCATGAAATGGCTTAACTCCCCAGTAAAGCTGCATCTGGCGAACAGCAGTCAGGCTTGGAGAAAGACCTGCAATCAGGGCCTTCGGGCGCCATTTTGAAAGCATTCTAGTGGTAAATCCGCTGACACTCGGTGCCACTATAACAGGTGCCTCAAGATCTGTAGCTGTAGCCACCGATGAATAACATACAGTGTTTGAAATGTTTTTGAGGTTTTCTGAATAAACCTTTCTTTTTTGATAGAATGTATAATCCAGGTATTGCTCTGACTCCTCAGCGATCTGGCTCATCATGCGGACTGCCTCAATCGGATAGTTACCCATGGCAGTTTCTCCTGACAGCATGACTGCATCAGTTCCCTCATATACTGCATTTGCCACATCTGACACCTCTGCTCTGGTTGGGCGAGGATTACGAATCATAGAATCAAGCATCTGAGTCGCTGTTATAACAACCTTACATGCCAGATTGCATTTTCTTATAATCATCTTCTGAGTATGCGGCACCTTCTCAGCCGGTATCTCAACACCCATGTCACCTCTGGCAACCATGATACCATCGCTCGCCTCAATAATAGAGTCAATATTTTCAATTCCTTCTACATTTTCGATTTTTGCAATAATCTGCATAGAAGAACCTTTTTCATCAAGGATCTCTCTTATCTCCCTGATTGCATCCGCATTACGCACAAATGAGGCTGCCACGAAGTCAAATCCAGCATCTATACCGAAACGGATATCTTCCTTATCCTTGTCAGTCAATGCCGGAAGCTTGATGCGAACATTAGGCACGTTAACGCCTTTCTTCTCACCTAGTTCACCGCCATTTTCAATTCTGCAGACGATATCATGTCCTTTTACTTCCAACACGTGAAGTTCGATAAGGCCATCATCGATAAGAATGCGATCACCTGACTTTACATCCTCTGCAAGACCAGCATAATTAATATATCCGCGGTTTTCATCACCTACAATCTCATCAGTTGTCAGAGTATAGGTATCTCCCTCTTTAAGCGTTACTTTCTTGCCATCCTTTAATTTACCTGTACGAATCTCAGGTCCCTTCGTATCAAGAAGTGCCGCAATCGGAATCCCCAGTTCTTCGCGTACACTCTCAAGAATCTCCAGTCTCTTCTTGTGCTCTGCATGATCCCCATGAGAAAAGTTAAATCTCGCGACATCCATACCATTTAACGCAAGTTCTTTCATGATCTCCCTGTTATCGGTATTTGGTCCCATCGTGCAGACAATTTTAGTTTTTTTCATGCTGTGATTCCTCCATTTTAGTCATATATAAGGTTTAAATTAGCCCTCAGTTCCCATCATCTCAATTTCTGATTTTTTCAGTTATTATCGTCTTTGGTTACATGTTTATGGGTATACAAATGATCCATGCAATATTCAAGATTTCCCTCACACTTTGAGCAATAACGGAATTCCAGGTTTGGATCATCTTTCTCTGTTCGTCCGCAGACTGCACATTTATGTCTTACCAGCCTGATTTTCTGAACCTCTGCTTTTTTAGTTTCATTTTTAAAATTCTGTCTGCGAATCATTTCCTTTGGATTGACATTGCGATAGTTGCGTGTCATGAAGAAAAAGATGATGAAATTGAGCATTGAAACAACAATTTCAATCTTTGTGATAATCCCTCCCACAAGGAAGTTGTACACAATCACCGCTCCGTAGATCATTCCCAGATATTTTGCACGAATCGGGATAAAAATCAAAATAAACTGCATTTCAGGAAATGTACATGCAAATGCAAAAAATAATGATTCATTCAAATAATACGGTGACATAGGCACCGAATAACCAGTCACTCCGTATACTAGGAATGCTGCGATGATATGTCCCAATATGCCTGTAAAGAAAAACATATTAAAACGAAAAGTTCCCCATACACGTTCAAGCGTTGCACCAAGCGAATAGTATAGATACATCGCAATAAGTGCGAACAGTATTCCTGACTGTGGCGGGCATACAAGAAAAGTTACTATTCTCCATATCTGTCCATGAAGAATTGCCGCTGCATCGAGAGCCAGATACTGCACATAAAAATACGGATTGACCATATTAATCACAAATCCGGCAGCATACATCAAAATGATATAATACATAAGATTGGGAATGGCGAACCGTCCGAATTTACGCTCCAGTTTTCTTAGAAAATTCATATTTCACGTCCTTTGTAATTTATTGTTTTCAGACCTCTTTCATTATAGAGAAGGGCTGTTTTTTTGTCAAATCCTATCTTTAATCATGCACAACTTTAACAAATCTTGCACATTTTTAGCGTCTTTTTAACGCATCATACCGATTGTTTTCTTCCTTAATTTATGTTAGAGTATAGCCGAATACATGTGTAATGCAAAGGAGGGAAGGGGTAAGACCCCGATTGTACATGAATTCTTGTAAAAAATTAGGAATCGATATCGGTTCCACAACAGTTAAAGTTTCTATCATAGATGAGGACGGCAAGATTCTTTTTGCCGATTACAGACGACATTTTGCAAACATACAGGAAACTCTCGCTAACCTTTTGAAGGATGGCGAGGAGAAGCTTGGTTCGATGGTTGTTGAACCTGTCATCACGGGTTCCGGTGGTTTAACACTGTCAAAGCACCTTGGCATTCCATTTGTACAGGAAGTTGTGGCAGTTGCCACCTCACTTAAAGATTATGCGCCGCAGACCGACGTTGCCATAGAGCTTGGCGGTGAGGATGCAAAGATCATTTATTTTACCGGTGGAATTGACCAGCGTATGAACGGTATCTGCGCAGGAGGCACCGGTTCTTTTATTGATCAGATGGCTTCTCTGCTTCAGACAGACGCATCTGGTCTTAATGAATATGCCAAAAATTATAAGGCTATCTATCCGATAGCGGCAAGATGCGGTGTGTTTGCCAAAACTGACATACAGCCGCTTATTAACGAGGGTGCAACAAAAGAAGATTTGGCAGCCTCTATTTTTCAGGCTGTCGTCAACCAGACCATCAGTGGCCTGGCATGCGGCAAACCTATCAGAGGCAATATAGCGTTTCTCGGCGGTCCACTGCATTTTCTTTCAGAACTTCGTGCGGCATTTATCCGTACGCTGAATCTGGGACCTGAGCAGATCATCGCACCTGATCATTCTCACCTGTTTGCAGCGATCGGTGCAGCCATGAACTCTGATCATGAGACTACTGCAAGCCTTCACGACCTGATTGATCGTCTTTCACACGGCATCAAGATGGATTTTGAAGTAAAGCGTATGGAACCTTTATTTACCGATGAAGCTGATTACGAGAAATTTACGGCACGTCATGCCAGCCATGACGTCAAAAAAGCTGATTTAGCAACCTATGAAGGCAACTGTTATCTCGGTATCGACGCTGGTTCCACCACAACCAAGGTAGCACTTGTAGGCGAGGATGGTTCTCTTCTTTACCGTTTCTACAGCAACAATAACGGCAGTCCGCTGGCCACATCAATCCGTGCCATGAAAGAGATCAGTGATAAACTACCTGAAAAGGCACATATTGCCTACTCCTGTTCCACCGGCTATGGTGAGGCACTCTTAAAATCGGCTCTCATGCTGGACGAAGGCGAGGTTGAGACAATCTCCCACTACTACGCAGCTGCTGCATTTGAGCCTGATGTCGACTGTATTCTTGATATCGGCGGTCAGGATATGAAATGTATCAAGATCAAGGACGGAACCGTTGACAGTGTTCAGCTCAATGAAGCATGTTCATCAGGATGTGGTTCTTTTATTGAGACGTTTGCCAAATCACTTAATTACAGTGTTGAGGATTTCGCCAAAGAGGCACTTTTTGCAAAAAATCCAACAGACCTTGGCACCAGATGTACAGTTTTCATGAATTCCAACGTTAAGCAAGCTCAAAAGGAAGGTGCGTCAGTCGCTGATATTTCAGCCGGACTTGCCTACTCCGTTATCAAAAATGCTCTTTTTAAGGTTATCAAGATAACCAATGCCTCTGACCTCGGAAAACATGTAGTCGTACAGGGCGGTACATTTTACAATGACGCAGTTCTTAGAAGTTTTGAAAAGATCTCGGGATGTGAGGCAGTCCGTCCTGATATTGCCGGAATCATGGGTGCCTACGGTGCGGCACTGATCGCTCGTGAGCGTTATGATTCATCCAAAACTACAACTATGCTGCCGATAGACAAGATTTTAAGTCTTACATATACGACAAACATGGCCCGTTGCCAGGGATGTACCAACCACTGTGTTCTGACTATCAACAGATTTGACGGCGGACGTCAGTTTGTGACAGGCAACCGCTGCGAACGTGGTCTCGGCGGAAGCAAACAGAAAAAAGATATTCCGAACCTGTTTGATTACAAATATCACCGTATGTTCGACTATGAGCCACTTACCGCTGACATGGCACCACGTGGCACTGTCGGAATCCCGCGTGTCCTGAATATGTACGAAAATTATCCATTCTGGGCAACATTTTTCAAAGAGCTTGGATACCGCACTGTTCTGTCTCCAAAATCAACCAGACAGATCTACGAGCTTGGTATTGAATCGATTCCCAGTGAATCCGAATGTTATCCGGCTAAACTGGCCCATGGTCACATCGAGTGGCTCATAAGACAGGGGATCAATTATATCTTCTATCCATGTATTCCTTATGAGCGCAACGAGACTCCTGAGGCCGGAAACCACTACAACTGCCCTATGGTAACTTCCTACGCTGAAAATATCAAAAACAACGTAGAATCACTTGCTGATCATGAAGTACATTTTCGCAATCCATTTATGGCATTTACAAGCGAAGAGATACTTACAGGACGACTGGTTGAAGAATTTACCAAGGATCAGTCGATTCCTGAAAAAGAAATTCGTGCTGCCGCTCATAAAGCATGGCAGGAACTTATCGCCTCACGTAGGGATATGGAGAAAAAGGGCCAGGAAGTCATCGCATGGCTCAAAGAAACCGGACGCCACGGTATCGTACTTGCCGGAAGACCTTATCACGTAGATCCAGAGATCAACCACGGTATACCTGAGCTTATCACTTCCTACGGTTTCGCTGTACTTACCGAAGATTCTGTTTCTCATCTCGGTCGTGTGGAACGCCCGCTTATCGTTACTGATCAGTGGATGTACCACTCCCGTTTATATGAGGCAGCTGCGTATGTGAAGACCCAGCAAAACCTTGATCTGATTCAGCTCAATTCCTTCGGATGTGGACTCGACGCCGTGACCACAGATCAGGTTAGCGATATACTGACCTCTTGTGGAAAGATATATACAGTCTTAAAGATTGATGAGGTCAATAACCTTGGTGCAGCCCGTATACGTGTGCGCTCTCTTATAGCCGCCATCCGTGTACGTGAGATGAGGCACTACAAAAAGACTTTGGTATCTAGTGCATACAATCGTGTATATTTCACTAAGGAAATGAAGAAGACTTATACGATACTTTGCCCTCAGATGTCACCGATACATTTTGACCTCATAGAACCGGCAGTCAGAAGCTGCGGATACAATCTGGAAATACTTCAGAACTCTGACAGAATTGCTATCGATACAGGTCTTAAATATGTAAATAACGACGCATGTTACCCGTCACTGATCGTAGTCGGACAGATAATGGATGCACTGCTTTCAGGCAAATATGACCTTGATCATACAGCCGTTATCATGAGCCAGACCGGCGGTGGCTGCCGTGCCTCTAACTATATAGGATTTATCCGTCGTGCCTTAGAAAAGGCAGGCATGCCACAGGTACCTGTCATTTCCTTAAATGCTAACGGCATGGAGACCAATCCTGGCTTCAAGATCACACTTCCGCTCCTGACAAAGGCTATGCAGGCTGTTGTATACGGAGACCTATTTATGCGTGTTCTCTATGCCACACGTCCATACGAGGCCAAACCTGGAGCTGCAAATGAACTTCATGAGAAATGGAAGGCCATCTGTACAAAATCACTTAAGAAACGCTCTCTGTCTATGGCTGAGTTCAATCGCAATATCCGTGGAATTGTTCATGATTTCGATGAACTTCCAAGACTGGATATAAAGAAACCAAGAGTCGGCATAGTAGGAGAAATCCTTGTTAAATTCTCTCCTCTTGCCAACAATCACGTTGTAGAGCTTCTGGAAAATGAAGGTGCCGAGGCCGTTATGCCAGACCTGCTTGACTTCCTTCTATACTGCTTCTACAACAGCAATTTCAAGGCTGAAAACCTTGGTGGAAAACGTTCCACTGCACACCTGTGCAATATGGGTATTTCGCTGCTCGAATACTTCCGTCGCACATGCAGACGTGAACTTGAGAAAAGTACTCACTTCCTTCCGCCTTCCAGAATTCAGGATCTGGCATCGATGGCCAAGCAGTATGTCTCCCTTGGAAATCAGACAGGTGAAGGATGGTTCTTAACAGGAGAAATGCTTGAACTGATTCACAGCGGCACAAAGAATATCATATGTACTCAGCCATTTGGCTGTCTGCCGAACCATATCGTAGGCAAAGGTGTTATCAAAGAGCTGCGTGCCAGTCATCCTGAAGCTAATATCATTGCAGTTGACTATGATCCGGGTGCCAGCGAGGTAAACCAGCTTAACCGTATCAAATTGATGCTTGCCACAGCACAAAAGAACCTGTCAGAGGAAAAAAAAGATTCTAAAATCGGATAATCTTTCAAAAAGATAATTTTCTACTGACATTTATAAAGAATTATGGTATTATCTAACTAATACGTTAATTGAAGGAGATCACAGGATGAAATCAAATCTATTCTTCTGTGCGGCTCTGGCTGTGGCACTTTACGTAACACCATCTTATGCAGCTGATTATTCCGCACAGGTTGTGAGCTTTTCCCAGGATGAGCCGGACAATATTTCTGTTGAACTGACTGGTTCAAAAGTAATTACCGATGATTTTTCATTTAAACTTCCGACCGGCATGTATTCTAAACTGGTTATGGTTCAAAACGGTGATTCTTACGAAATATATGATAAAAAAGCCTACGAAGCAAACGATGATGGTCTTCTTTTCAGTATACTCACATATGAGGACACGCACTATCGTGATTTGAATGGCTGCACTATCTTAGGTTTCAGCGGCAATAAGATCTTTATCCTTGATAAGAACTATACAGAACTTTATGATGAAGATTCCGAAGAATACAATGAAGCCAAAGAAATTGTAACATCACTTAAGAGAAGTTTCGTTTCTTATATAAAGGATATCTAAAATTTCATACGACATGCTTTTCTATGAATCAAAAAAGGAAATCAAATCCCTTCAAACGAGATTTGATTTCCTTTTTTATATCTCTATAACTATTCTTAGCTACGCTCCAACTTTTTCTGAATCCACAAGACTTATCAAAATGAACACTGCTCCGCATACTGCTAACATAAAGAAACCTACATTATTAAATACCGGTGCCAGTGCCGGAACGACATTCCATGCAATAATCGATACAATCGATGCCATGATGGTCCAGAATCCGGCCTTACGGCTTGAAAACTTCGGCAAAAGCAATCCTCCGACAACGATAAATGATGTGCCGATTGCCAATGATAAAGCCTTCTGCATGGCACCTAAAATCGCTCCCATCTGAGTTGCAATCATATATGTAATAAGGCTGCTTATCACTACTATAACCTTATTTAAAATATGTTTCTGACGATTATTAAGTGAAATTCCAGGTATTTTTCCAATAATATCAGTACTTACCGTAGTGGCAAGACCGATAATCATAGAACAGCCTGTTCCCATATCAGCGGCCCAAAGGCCAGACAGTGTGATTCCACCAAGCACAGGTGGAATACTCATAAGAATCATAGGAAGCGCTACTGATGCCTGTGCATCCGGCAAGAGTGCACGGCTTGCCACACCAAGAAGGGCACAGATAAATCCAACCGGAATCATAAGTATTGCACCAAGAATGAATCCAGCCGTTGCCGAACGCTCACTTTTTCCTGTAAGTCCAATCTGGACAACTCCCTGAACCGAGTTTGTATTTCCAAGCATTACAACAATCCAGCTTAAAATCCCCATCCAGCCCATACCGGCAGTCAGGCTAAGGTATGGTGTATCAGGCTCTGCCTTTGTAAGCACTTCAATCGCTGCAAGTCCGCCATGATTCCACAGAACCAGTGCAGCGGCCAAAAGCACTCCGACATATATAAGTATAAGATTAAGCACATTGGTTAGTGATACGCTTCCCATTCCTCCGATAACTGCTACCAGCATGAATATAAGGAATGAGAAAAATGTACCGCTCTTAACTGTGAATATATCAGGCAAAAGTGATGCCAGAATGGATCCACCTGCCTTATATTGCAATGCAATGATTCCTGACTGGATAATACACATAGCAATTACCATGATAAAGCTCGTCTTAGTGCCGTAAAGGTCTCTTACAAGACCACTTATCGTGGAATATTTGCTTCTTCTAAGATAACGCACCGCAAGCATTGATGAAACTATTGCCCCGATTGCCCATGCAGTGTCATACCATCCGGCTGAAAGACCTACAGTAAATGCATTTTCAGCAATACCGATCGTAGATGCACCACCTATAGCAAGTCCGGCAATACTTGATGCTACTACAAATGTATTATTTTTTCCTTTGTATAGAAGGAAATTATCGGAATCCTTCTTCTGTGTATAAGAAACATAAATACTGATTCCAAAAAGCAAAATAACATACAGTATAACTATAAGCAGCGGTATATTCATTATCTTGCTCCTCCGTTTTCCTCTGCCTCACGGCAAATACGCTCATAGGCCTCTTTTGTCTGCGGAAGAACGCTTCCGCCATAAGGAATCACATATACATCTTTTCCTTCAAAATCTACTTCCTTAAGAAGCTCTTTGATGTCTTTAAAAGATTTCACTCCCATATCCTGAACCACTTCCGGCTCCAATGTAGATAAAAGCAAAGTCTTTGAACGGCGGATAGATTCACATGCAGCATAGAAAATATAACCGCCTATGGTAAATGAAGCTCTGAGAGCCTCGTCTAGGCAACCTTTGGAAAGAGGCTTGATCCAGTCAAAGAAATCTTTTGATCCGCTTCCCTCAGGGCACTCAGCCAGCATAATCAGCGTACCGCCCTCCTTAACTGCTCTTGAAGCATTAAAAAGCGTCTTTGTAGACTGATAAAAGTTAAGATCCTTTGGAAAACCACCGCAGCTGGCAATAACCACATCTGCCTGATAATCAATAGGCAGACCATATCCCTTCTGTACATAACCACAGCTTGCCTGCCATGCCTTATCAAAATCACCACAGAACAGGCCACTATGGCGTGAAGATGTATCCACAACTATATTGATACCAAATGTAACATGCACCAGTGCACCGGCTTCACGCATGTCCAGATTGATAGGATTGTTCTCAACCAGTCCGCTGCCTACTCTCACATCCGTCATAGGTTTCTCTGGGTCCAATGCACGCTCGTGATTCATACGGATTGTCTCTCTAGATGCAATGCCAGGAACTATGCTCTTTCTTCCGCCGCCGTAACCAGCCATCAGATGATGAACAGTGCCGCCGATACAGATCAACTTTCTGTTAACTGCCAACGGGTTAACAGAAACTTTGGTTCCAAAAGAAGTTGTTCCGACATATACCAAATCCGGTGCATCGCAGTCATGATCCGTCACACTTGCCACATGATCGTAGACAAACTCACCGGAGAGTTTTCTAAGATCCTCTACTGTATTTTTTCTATGTGTTCCAAGAGCTACAACCACCGCTATCTGATCATAAGCCACTCCCATCTCATCGTGAAGATACTTTACAAGAAGCTCACAGATAATATCCTGACGCATCCAGAAACGTGTCATATCACTGATCACAATTGTAACCGGATCTGTAGGTGCGATCAGTTCCTTAAGAGGTCTGCTTCCAATCACTCCATCTGTCACACAATGAAGGAATTCAGCTCCTATATCCTCAATCACACGCATCTTATTCTCATAAAGATACTTTACACTCTTAGCACCTTCAATATCAAAATCAACTGCCGATGTTCCATACTTTAAATGTACCTGTTCCATTTTAAGGCTCCTTTATAGTTTCAATTTTGTGCATTCCCATATATTAACTTGTTCACTTTAAACGGTTGCACTTTAAACTATTAAAGTATATAATAAAACACCCATTTTGTCAAGTATTTCACAAAACAGGTGTTTCATAAAAATGATATTTTATAATATTTTTTTCATTTACACGTCATTCTCGATATGGTGTCATCCCCGATATGAAGCATACATCTGTGTAGTCGCCATATCAGAATGCCCTAAGATATTCTTTACAGCCTGCATATCTGCACCTCGTGCAATCATGTGTGCAGCAAATGAATGCCGCAATGTATGCGGCGTGATATCCTCTTCTATACCGGCTTTTTCTCCGTAGTATTTGATGATTTTCCAGAATCCCTGACGGCTCATAGCATCTCCGGAACAATTCACGAAGAAGAAATCAGATTCTTTTCCATGAAGAAGTATATCTCTTGAATGATCCAGATAGTTCTTAAGTGCTTCCTTTACTGTCACATCAAAAGGAATCTTCCTCTCCTTATCTTCATCTTTGCAAACCAGAAAACCGATACTCATATTAATATCGCTTATTTTAATATTTATAAGCTCTGAAACGCGGATTCCGGTCGCGTAAAGAAGAGATAACATAGCCTTGTCTCTAAGCTCCTTCGGCGTGTCAGCTGACGGCTGTGCCAAAAGTGCCGATACCTGATCTACGCTAAGTATAAGCGGGGCCTTCTTCTCAACCTTCGGAGAATGAATACTCTCTGCCGGACTTTTCTTAAGTCTTGAATTTGAACATTCAAAGTTAAAAAAAGATTTCATGGCAGCTGTCATCCGTAAAATACTTGATGCCGCTTTCCCCTGCTCTTCCATATACTGAATATATCCGTGCAAACTGGCTTTCGTAACCTTTTCAGGTTCACTAATTCCTATTTGATCCAGATATGCAATCATCTGCATAAGATCTCTGCGATATGACTGCACTGTATTATCAGACGATGACTTTACCTCCCGCAGATATCTTTCAAAACTGTCTACTTCACCTCTCATACTTCCCCAACCTACTTCTATAAAACTTTTATCTGATCAAGAGCTTGCTGATCTCATACTGATCTTCAGGAATATCCTTCTTCATATTGAGTGCTTCCTGAATATCAAAATCAAGGAACTCACCGTGCTTATATGCCACTACTCTGTTAGTTTTTCCCATCTCAAGAAGCTCCACTGCCTTAGCTCCCATAATAGACGCATAAACACGATCCTTACATGTAGGTGCACCGCCTCTTTGCATATAGCCAAGAATAGTAGCACGTGTCTCAATACCGGTCGCCGCTTCAATTCTTTTCGCCATAGATGCAGAATGGCCAATACCCTCAGCATTTATGATAATATGATGTCTCTTTCCTCTCTTACGGTTGTCAATGATACGGTTGATAAGCATCTGCTCATTTCCGTCATAGCGTTCCGGAAGAAGTATATCCTCTGCGCCGTTGGCAATTCCGCACCAAAGTGCGATATAACCTGCGTGACGTCCCATAACCTCTATGATGCTGCATCTTTCATGAGAAGTAGAAGTATCTCTTACCTTATCGATAGCATCCATAGCCGTATTTATCGCTGTATCAAATCCAATAGTATAGTCGGTACATGCAATATCCAGGTCGATAGTACCCGGAAGTCCTACGGTATTGATTCCCAAAGCTGATAACTTTCCAGCACCGCGGTATGAACCGTCACCACCGATAACAACCAGGCCATCTATGTCATGTTTGCGACATATCTCGGCTCCTCGTTTCTGACCCTCTTCTGTCATAAACTCAGGACAACGTGCAGTATAAAGAATCGTACCACCGCGGCTGATCGTATCTGCAACGCTGGTTCCGTCCATCTCCACGATCTCTTCCTGCAAAAGTCCGGCATAACCGCGCATAATGCCTTTTACCTTTATATTCTTATTAATGGCAGTCCTGACTACAGCACGAATCGCTGCATTCATACCAGGTGCATCTCCACCACTTGTCAGTACACCAATTGTTTTAACCTCTTTTGCCATCACATATTCCTCCATCCTTATGGCCTTTTACATCACGTCCCCAACTGTGAAGCAGCCATTTTATTAATCCTTCTAAACCTATTGCAAACAAGGCTATTGTAATTCATTTTTCATGTCATTTCAAGGTTATTTTGAAAAGCATCGACAAATCTTTAACGTTTATGTTACTGTTCATGCACTACATTAGCTGCAATATAAATTTATATTTTCCCGAGAGGTTTATCTACTACTCTGACATTCTTTTCCCCAAGCATATGACTAAGTGCTGTCACAAGACCATCATCTGCCTTTACGTTCTGGCTGCGGGGGAGTATCTTTTTAGCTCGCTCCTGTTCCAGATATATGATGACAGTATCATTTCCTCTGCTGCTCTTAAGTAAATCAAGAAGTTCGCTCTCTCCTGCCATATAAGTCTCTTTATCTGCATACTTAATCCACAGTTCACGAGGCACCTGTGAAAATGGGATAATCTGCTCACAAATAAGCTTACCTACCGGATCATCACCTATAGAGACACGGCCGCGAATAAAGACCTTTTCGTCTTTTATAAGCATATCCCGCTTTTTCTCATAATCCTTAGGAAATACCAGCACTTCAACACTTCCGGCCAGATCTTCCAGCGTAAGGAATGCCATCATCTGGTTATTTCTGGTTGTCTTAACTGTTTTATCTGCAATCATGCCTCCAATCGTAACATAGGCGCCATCATTTAAAACTGCAGAGCCATTTTCCTCATCGACAACAAAATCCGAACTCTTTGCAGTAACATTTTTCTCCCATATTCCGATATATTCTTCCAGAGGATGGCCGCTGACATAGACTCCAAGCATTTCCTTTTCATATGCCAGATATTCCTCTCTGGAATATTCTCCGACATTTGGAAATGTAACCTGAAAGTTTTTCTTGTCCTCTTCTGCCACAAAATCAAAAAGTGATATCTGGCCTTCCATCACATTTTTCTTTTCTTTGTTTTTCTGATCAATCAGTGCATCGCAGACCATAAATTTCTGCTTACGGGTTCCGGGAAGTCCGTCAAGAGCACCTGATTTGATGAAACTTTCCAGTGTGCGTCTGTTGACTTCCTTGCCTGACATCCTGTCGACAAAGTCTTCAAGCGAACGGAATTTTCCATTCATCGTCCGTTCTTTTACGATCTCATCAACCACTGACTGACCTATACTCTTGATTGCCGAAAGTCCATATCTTATCGCACCGTCTGAAACAGAGAAACTGCTCTCTCCCTCGTTGATATCGGGCGGCATGATCTTCATGCCCATCTGACGACAACTAACAATGTATTCTGATACCTTCGTAACATTATCCTTGACAGATGACATGAGTGCTGCCATAAATTCAACCGGATGATAATATTTAAGATATGCCGTCTGATAAGATACTACCGCATATGCAGCTGCATGCGACTTATTAAACGCATATTTGGCAAAATCTATCATCTCATCGTAGATATGATTTGCAGTCTTCTCATCTATACCATTGGCAATACAGCCCTTTACGCCCTCTTCCTTATTGCCATATACGAAATTCTGGCGTTCTTTTTCCATGACTGCCGCCTTTTTCTTTGACATGGCACGGCGCACCAGGTCACTTCGTCCCCATGTATATCCGGCAAGATCACGTACAATCTGCATAACCTGTTCCTGATATACTATACATCCGTATGTAGGTGCCAGAATAGGTTCAAGCTGCGGACACTCATAAACAATCGAGGCCTTGTCGTTTTTGCCCTTTAAATAACGAGGAATAAAATCCATAGGGCCAGGACGATATAATGAGATACCCGCTATAAGGTCTTCCAGATTTTCAGGCTTTAACTCCTTCATAAAGCTCTTCATACCTGAACTTTCAAGCTGAAATACACCGTCATTTTTTCCGGTTCCAATCGAATCTAGCACATTTTTATCATTATAATCGATTCTGCCCATATCCAGCTTTTTGCCGGTTGTTTTCTCAGCCATACGAACAGCATTCTGAATGACAGTCAGCGTGCGAAGTCCCAGGAAATCCATCTTAAGAAGCCCAAGCTCCTCAAGTGTTGTCATCGTAAATTGAGTAGTAATAGAGCCATCAGATGCCCTTGAGAGCGGTACATATTCATCAACAGACATCTTACTGATAACCACTCCTGCTGCATGCATGGATGTATGCCTCGGAAGACCTTCAAGACGTTTACTCATATCGATTAAGTATCTTATCGAATCATCAGTCTCATAAGCCTTTTTAAGGTCTGAACTGACATCAAGTGCCTTGTCAAGAGTCATGCCGAGATCTCCAGGGATCATCTTTGCAATAGCATCACACTGTGCATATGGCATATCCAGTGCACGTCCTACATCACGTACAACTCCCTTTGCGGCCAGTGTACCAAATGTAACTATCTGTACCACACGGTCTTTTCCGTATTTGCGTGAAACATAGTCTATAACCTCCTGACGACGTTCGTAACAGAAATCAACGTCAATATCAGGCATGGATACACGTTCAGGGTTTAAAAATCTTTCAAAAATCAGCTGATATTTTATAGGATCGATGTCTGTGATCTTTAGACTGTAGGCAACTATACTTCCCGCTGCAGATCCTCGTCCCGGACCTACCATGATATCGTTTGATTTCGCATAATTGATAAAATCCCACACGATCAGGAAATAGTCTACATATCCCATGGAATGTATGACATCAAGCTCATATTTAAGCCTCTCATGAAGTGTCCCGTCATCGTTCGGATATCGCTTGTGAAAGCCATCCTCACAGAGTTTCTGTAAGTATTCCCACGAAGTATAGCCATCGGGAACATCATACTGCGGAAGTTTCGTCACACCAAACTCAATTTCAACATTGCATCGATCCGCGATTTTTTTCGTGTTATCGATTGCTTCCTGTGCATACGGAAAAAGTTCACGCATTTCCTCCTCAGATTTGACATAAAACTGCCCACCTTCGTAACGCATCCGGTTTTCATCGGTTACCTTCTTGCCGGTCTGTATGCAAAGTAATATATCATGTGACTCTACGTCCTCTTTATATATATAATGACAGTCATTGGTCGCAACAAGAGGAATGTTAAGTTCCTGGCTCATCCTCATCAGTCCCTGATTGACTATGCGCTGTGTCTGAATACCGTGATCTTGAAGTTCAAGAAAAAAATTACCTTCGCCAAAAATATCACGATATTTGATAGCAGCTTTGCAGGCATCTTCGTACATTCCTCTTGCCAAAAATCTAGGAATCTCGCCCGCAAGGCATGCACTGAGTGCAATTATTCCCTCGTGATAAGTTCTAAGCACTTCATCATCGACCCTGGGTTTGTAATAAAAGCCTTCCACAAAGCCCTTGGACACAATTTTCATAAGATTTTTGTAACCGGTATTGTTTTCAGCCAGCAAAATCATATGATAATAGCGGTCATCTGTGTTCCCTGCCTCCCTGTCAAAGCGAGATCCGGGGGCAACATAGATCTCACATCCTATGATCGGCTTGATTCCAATTTCCCTGGCCGCACGGTAAAAATCGATCACACCATACATAACACCGTGGTCAGTAATAGCGACGCTGTCCATCCCCAGTTCCTTAATTCTGGCGACCAATTCCTTTATTTTGCTCGATGCATCCAAAAGACTATACTCTGTATGCATGTGCAGATGTGTAAATGCCACCTTTTTCCTCCCATTAAAGTCATTAAGGGACTGCCGTTTTAAGGACACGGCTTAACCAAACCGCAGATACGGTCAGGTTCTTCAGTTCCTCTAAAAACGACAATCCCTTATCCAGTAAAATATATAGACTTTCGATTGTTGTACAAATTCAGACTATTATTTGTTACTCAGATACTTCTCAATTCCCTCGATTGCATTTTCCTCATCACTGCCATCAGCAGTTACAGTGACGTATTCCCCCTCTGCAAGTCCCAAGGTCATCATACCCATGATGCTCTTTGCATTGACACGTTTTTCACCGCTTTGCAGATAAATACTGCTCTCATACTGGCTTGCCACCTGCACCAGCATAGCTGCCGGGCGTGCCTCCAGGCCTGAACTCAAACCAATCCTGATTTCCTTATTTTTCATAATATCCTCCTCTTAACTACGTAAAACAAATCCACTAAAGATGTATACATCCTCATTCTCCGCGTTCTGTGCGAAGACTGTCAGCTGCCGCACTTATCTTTCTTAATCTGTGGTTAATGCCCGACTTTCCAACCGGATGGCTGAGATTTTCTCCTAATTCCTTAAGGGTCGCATCAGGCATCTCAAGACGAACTCTTGCAACTTCTGAGAGTGTTTCCGGCAGGTAGTCCAATCCTACTGTATCACGTATATAAGTTATATCTGCAAGCTGTTTGACTGCAGCAGAAACAGTCTTATTGATATTGGCTGTCTCACAATTGACCTGACGGTTAACACTGTTTCGCATTTCTTTTAAAATCCGGATATTTTCCAGTTCCATAAGTGCTACATGTGCTTCCATGAGGCCAAGCAGCTCCACGATCTGACTGCCTTCCTTTATATATACCACATAATACTTCTTTCTGACAACTATTTTTGCATCGATATCAAAAGTCAAGATCACATTTTGAAGCTGTGTAGCCTTTTCCATAGATGCACATACTATCTCAAAATGGTAAAACTTCTCAGGATCGCTTATCGAACCTGCTGCCAGAAACGCCCCTCGGATAAATGCTTTCTTGCAGCAGGCATTCTGAATTACCAGATTTCTCACTACCGAAAGATTTTCCCCGACTTCTCCCTGTGCATCTACCATCTTAACTGCTTCAAGCACTCTTAAAGCATCCTCATGTTCGCGTACCAGAACCGTATAAGAGCGGCTCTTCTTCAAAAAAGCATTGCGACGTATTGAAATATCAGACTTAATATTAAACGTATTCTTCAGTAAAGTAAAATACTTTCTGGCTACTGCCACATTTTCCGTATGAATACGTATACTAAAATGTTCATATTCATCAATATGAATCTTACCGCAAAGACTCAAAATAGCCGCCAGCTCTGCTATCTGACAGTGTCTCGCCTTGCTCAGCTGATGTGACAGCTCTTCTTTTACCCGGGCTGAAAATGACACAGATATTTACCTCCATCTAACCTTTTCTCCGGTTATCCATCTCAATATCACGATGTTCCAGCTTGATTCCTATCTCCTGATGTTCTTTAAGACGCTCATAGAGCAGGTTTGCCACTGTGACAGAGCGATGTTTGCCACCGGTACATCCGATTGCAATAACAAGCTGATTTTTCCCTTCTTTCACGTAATTAGGAAGAAGAAAGTCTATCATATCATATAATTTATCCAAGAACACATCTGCCGTCCCGCCTCTTCGTACAAACTCCTGTACTTTCAACTCATTGCCTGTATGGCTTCTGAGGTTCTCATCATAGTATGGGTTTGGCAGAAAACGTACATCAAATACAAGATCTGCATCTGACGGAATACCATATTTGAAACCAAAGCTTAGGATTGTCACGAAAAGATTTGAAAAATGTTCGCAGTCCATGAAAATCCGCTCAAGTTCCTCTTTAAGTTCACGCGTAAGAAGCGTACTTGTGTCAAGTATATAATTTGCTCTTTTCTTTAAAAATTCAAGCTTAAGTCTTTCCTTTGAAATTCCTGTGTCTAATCGTTCTTTTCCTGCCAGAGGATGCGCACGTCTGGTCTCTTTATAACGTTTTATAAGTACTTCATCACTTGCATCCAAAAACATAATCTCATATGGAAATCCAGCCTGATCCCATTCTTTTAAGGTTACCTCTAGCTGTGCCAGCTCATCACCGCTTCTGACATCAATCCCCAGGGCTGCCCGATTGACTTCAACGCTGTTACTTTGCACAAGCTGTGCAAATTTACTTACCAGAGGAATCGGGAGATTATCTACACAATAAAATCCCATATCTTCCATCATCTTAAGTGCCGCCGTTTTTCCGGCCCCGGACATACCGGTTATAATTACAAGACGCATGTTTATTCCTTCTTTAAATCAGTCTAAAATCCCAGCATTTTAACTTCCGGCTCAAGTTTAACACCAAATTTTTCATATACACGATCCTGTACAGTCTTACATAGACCGGCTATATCCGATGCAGTCGCATGATCTCTATTGATGACAAAGCCGCAATGTTTATCCGACACCTGTGCTCCGCCCTCGCCATATCCGCGAAGTCCGGCATCCTCTATAAGTTTTCCGGCAAAATAACCCTCAGGACGCTTAAACGTACTTCCTGCACTAGGATATTCAAGTGGCTGCTTTTCTCTTCTTTTAGCCGCCAGCTCATCCATCAGCATCCCAATCTTATCTGAATCGCCTTCATGCAGATGAATTTTTGCCGACAAAACAATGTATCCCATCTGTGGTATCAAGCTGTGACGATATCCAAGGTCAAGCTCGTCCACAGAAAGTTCCTTAATCTCTCCTTCTGATGTCATAACACATACCGATTCAAGCACATCTTTAAGCTCTCCGCCATACGCTCCTGCATTCATAACCACGGCACCGCCGACAGTGCCAGGAATACCGCCAGCAAATTCAAATCCGGCCATGCCATCCTCTCTGGCTCTCTTGGCCGCACGTGAAAGAAGTACTCCGGCTCCCAGTTCATAGACGCCTTTCTCTCCAGGACAACCTATCTTTGTAAAATCTTCTCCCAAAAGAATCATCACGCCATCATATCCGTCATCACTTACGAGCAGGTTGCTTCCGTTGCCCAGTATATAGTAATCTTTATTCGAATTGCAACACAGTTTGATCACTGCTGTAAGCTTAGCTGCGTCTTTGACAGTCACAAAATATCTGGCTGGTCCACCCACGCGAAATGTCGTATGCATGCTCATAGATTCATTTTCACGTACCGAATCACTACCTGCCATATCACATAATTTTATATAAAAATCAGACATATATATTTCCTTTAGTCCCTTTTTGCAAGATTAGCCTGTACTCTCTTGTACAATTCTTTTGCGGCGTTATATCCCATCTTCTTGGTACGGTAATTAACTGCCGCTGATTCTACGATAATCGCAAGATTTCGTCCCGGACGAATCGGAATAGAATGGCAGACTATCTTATTTCCTAAGAATTCCGTATACTGGTCTTCCATTCCCAGTCTGTCATATTCCTTTTCCTTATCCCACTCTTCAAGCTTGATAACCATATCTATCGACTGTGTATCCTTAACGCTCTCTACACCAAAGAGTGTCTTGACATCAATAATACCGATACCGCGAAGTTCTATAAAATGTCTTGTGATATCAGGTGCAGAACCAATAAGAGTTTCATCGCTGACACGGCGAATCTCCACCACATCATCACTTACAAGGCGGTGTCCACGCTTTATTAGTTCCAGTGCAGCCTCACTTTTTCCGATGCCGCTCTCACCCATGATCAGCACACCTTCACCAAATACATCTACTAAAACTCCGTGAATGCTGATCATCGGTGCCATCTTGACATTCAGCCATCTTATAATCTCTGCCATCAAATCTGATGTAGTCTTCTCCGATATCATACACGGCACACCATAATGATTGCACAATTCAAGAACATCTTCTTCAGGTGCCATACCTCTGCTGTATACAAGACAAGGTATACCTGACGAAAGCAGTTTGTCAAACATCTCTCTGCGTCTTGCCGGAGTCAGAGTCGAGATATATGCATTTTCTACATAACCGATAATCTGTACTCTATCTTTATCAAAATGGTCAAAAAATCCTGTCAGCTGCAATGCCGGGCGATTCACATCCGGATGCACCAGCATGACATTATCAGTTTCTAACTCCGGTGTCATATTGCGAAGTCCCATCTTGTCGATCAACTCTGTTATCGTCACTCCACCCATATTTTCTTCTCCTTTACCTATGTGTTTAACTGTCTACATCCTATCACATCTTATCCTGCTTGTCATCACGGAAAAATGTATAAACTGCCTCTGCAGCTGCCCTGTTCATCTGCGGTGCAGCCTCCAGTTCTTCTATACTTGCTTCTCGAACCGCCTCTATTGTCTTAAATGTCCGCATAAGTGTCCTTCGTCTGGCCGGTCCGATTCCTTTTATATCGTCAAGAACCGATCTTACCTGTTCCTTACTTCTTAAACTTCTGTGATACTCGATTGCAAACCGGTGGGCCTCATCCTGAATACGGGTTATCAGCTGAAAACCCTCCGAATGGCGGTCTATCGGAATTTCAACATTGTTATAGTATAATCCCCTGGTTCTGTGGTTATCATCCTTTACCATACCACAGACAGGGATTTCAAGGCCAAGTTCATTCAAAACTTCAAGTGCTATGTTGACCTGTCCGCGTCCTCCGTCCATCATAAGAAGGTCCGGAAAACGGGTAAAGCTTCCCATCGTCAGGTCTGTGCCTTCTGATTCAAGTTTCTTCGTTTCATCAATACCATGTGAGAAACGTCTCATAAGCACCTCACGCATAGATGCATAATCATTTGGTCCCTGCACAGTCCGTATCTTGAATTTGCGATAATCATTTCGTTTTGGACAGCCATTTTCATATACAATCATCGATCCTACCGACTCAAAACCGCTGATATTGGAAATATCGTAGGCTTCAACACGTTTAAGATCTGAAATTCCGATCCAACTTCCAATCTGATTCATGGCACCGATAGTTCTTAGCTCTTCTCTCTTTATCTTCTCCTTATCCTGTGACAGAACCATATTCGCATTCTTTTCTGCCAGTTCAATCAGGCGCTCTTTTTCACCGATTTTAGGCACTACAAATCTTACCTTCTGTCCACGGCGTTTGGAAAGAAAACTAGATATAACCTCTGCGTCTTCAAGTTCTTCCTGCACCCATATCTCATGCGGAACAAACGGAGTACCGGCATAAAACTGTTTCACAAAGCTATTGAGAATCTCCCCATTACTTTCCGAGCCTGACAGATTCATATGAAAATGTTCTCTGCCGATGAGTTTTCCGTCACGCATGAAAAACACCTGCACAACTGCGTCTTTCTCATCCTTCGCCATCGCTATAATATCCCTATCATCCATGCTCTGACTAGTTATCTTTTGCTTTTGTGCTACTTTTTTTACGCTTTCAAGTAAATCCCTGTATTCTATTGCCTTCTCAAACTCCATCTTTTCAGAAGCAGACATCATCTTTTCCTCAAGATATTTCATAACAGGATCATACTGTCCGTTTAAAAATCCTACGGCATTCTTTATCGATTCCTGATAATCTGACTGAGAAATATATCCCTGACACGGTGCATCACACTGATGAATATGGTAATACAGGCACGGACGGTCTTTTCCGATATCGTGCGGCAATTTACGATTACACGCCCTGATCTTATATATTTTTCTGATAAGTTCTATGGTATCTTTTACCGCCCCTGCACTGGTAAATGGTCCAAAATACTTGCTTTTATCCTTTTTCATCTGTCTGGAAAAGAGAATCCTGGGATATTCTTCAGATGCAGTCACCTTGATGTACGGATAAGTCTTATCGTCTTTGAGCATAGTGTTATATCGAGGTCTGTGTTCTTTGATAAGATTACATTCAAGTACCAATGCCTCTAACTCTGAATCTGTCACAATATACTCAAATCTGGCTATTTTGGAAACCATCTGCTTTATTTTGGCTGTCTTATCACGACTGCTCTGAAAATACTGACGCACACGATTTTTAAGACTTATCGCTTTTCCAACATAGATAATTGCGTCTTTTTCATCATGCATGATATAGACTCCCGGAAGTCCGGGAAGTTTTTTAAGTTCCTCTTCTATCTGAAACATTTCAAACCATCCTGTATTGGTCTATCTTAGTCTAATTGCATCGTACTTCTGTTGCATCCTTATACATTGCCTGATCGCATCAAGCTCTTCTTCTGTACTGCCGCCAATCGGATTCATATCCAGACAGAAACATAGGCTGTCCAGATCACGTTTTGTTACCTTGCCTGTCATAAGCTGCAGGATCTCCAGCTTTCCTTCTGTAGTCTCACTATCAAGAAATTCCGCTACAAGTGGGTGAAGCTCCTGTTTGTCATCATATGAGTCTTCGCTGTGAAAATCTTCACTGCGGTGTTCTTTTTCTGAGTATACTTCAGCAGCATGAATATCACCGTAGGTCTCGTAGCTGTTGCGTCCTTCCATGCCAAGATCCTCATAGTCTTGATTCTTCGTTATAATACGTTCAAACCGATACTCTTGCTTCGCTTCAGGATATTTCTCCCTGTCAACTTTTTCCATAAACATATTAAGCGGACGGACCCAGACACTATAATCTCCGTAAAGTGCCTGGTAAACAACCATTCTCTCGCCCGTTTCAGAATGTGTCGCCACCGTAATAATCTGATATTCTTTATTTTTAAAATGCCGGTATCTTTCGCCCGGTCTTGGAATTTCACGCATTGATAGATACCTCCTTTGAAAATGCCTGCTTCTGGAGCGGTTATTTTTCTTTAGTATTCAAGAAAACACCTCGCTAAGTGTTCATATTATAGCACATTATTTTTCATTTTTTTATTTTTCCTCTACTCAAATGTGCATTATTTTGTTACTATTATTTATTATATAATTATCGGAGGATGAGATGAAAATCGGTTTTGACAATAACAAATATTTAAAAATGCAGTCCGAGCATATTCGTGAACGCATAGGCCAGTTTGGTGACAAACTTTATCTTGAATTCGGTGGAAAGCTGTTCGATGACTACCATGCGTCCCGTGTACTTCCAGGTTTTGAACCTGACAGTAAACTGAGAATGCTTCTGCAACTGGCTGATCAGGCTGAGATCGTTATCGTTATCAGTGCCGCTGATATCGAAAAAAACAAAGTTCGTTCGGATCTCGGTATCACATATGATGTAGATGTACTCCGTTTGATTCAGTCATTTACTGATAAGGGCCTTTATGTAGGTAGTGTGGTAATCACACACTATTCAGGGCAGATCACAGCTGATACATTCAAACACAAGCTTGAATCCATGGGTATCAAAGTATACAAACACTATACTATCGACGGTTATCCGGGAAATATTCCGCTGATTGTCAGTGACGACGGATATGGCAAGAACGATTATATTGAAACCAAACGCCCACTTGTCGTAGTCACAGCTCCGGGTCCAGGAAGCGGAAAGATGGCCACATGCCTGTCTCAGCTCTATCATGAAAACAAGCGAGGCATAAAGGCCGGATATGCTAAATTTGAGACATTCCCGATCTGGAATATTCCGTTAAAACATCCTGTCAATCTGGCATATGAGGCAGCTACTGCAGATCTTAACGATGTAAACATGATTGACCCATTTCACCTTGAAGCTTACGGTGTAACCACTGTAAACTACAACCGTGACATCGAGATCTTCCCGGTTCTCAGTGCTATTTTCGAGGGAATATACGGTGAAAATCCATATAAATCACCAACCGATATGGGTGTTAATATGGCCGGCAACTGCATCATTGACGACGAAGCATGCTGTGAAGCTTCACGCCAGGAAATTCTTCGCCGCTACTATCAGGCATTAAACCGTGTAGTCAAAGAGGACGTAGGCAAGGATGAAGTTTACAAAATTGAGCTTCTTATGAAACAGGCTAAGCTTACCACCGATATGCGTAAAGTTGTTCCGGCTGCTCTTAAACGTGCGGATGAAACAAAAGCTCCGGCTGCTGCCATCGAGCTTCCTGACGGAACTATCACCACAGGTAAGACAACCAACCTGCTCGGTGCTTCGGCTGCATTACTTTTAAACGCTGTAAAGGTTCTCGGAAATATAGCACACGATGAACATCTTATCTCGCCTTCTGCCATTGAGCCGATACAGAAACTTAAAGTAGAATACTTAGGAAGTCACAATCCACGTCTTCATACTGATGAAGTACTGATTGCACTCTCCATGTGTGCTGCCACCAATGACCACGCAAAGATTGCCCTAGAACAGCTCGAAAAGCTGCGTGGCTGCCAGGTTCATACATCAGTCATACTTTCTGACGTCGACATCAAGACATTCAAACATCTCGGAATACAGTTGACCTCAGAACCGGTATATGAGCACACTAAACTTTATCAGTAGATTTATTTTCTGAGAAAAACCGTCCGGCATTTGTTTATCCGGACGGTTTTTATACTTTAAATATTCGATTGTTCGTCTTCTTCCTTCATAGCTTCAGGCTCAACTTCTTTTTGGCTATCATCCTCATCATATGCATTATCTAAATTCTCCTGCACAGTCTCAATGATGACATCCTGCTGATTCTGGTCTTCAGAAGCTTTTTTGTCAGCTACAGAATTTTCCACTACAGTATTTCCAGCTTCAATACTTTCAATTTCAATATTTTCAGCTTCAGCATTCTGAGTTTCTGTCTCTTCCGGTATTCCTTTTACCTCATGGAAAATCTTCATGAATTCCTTACCGGTGATTGTTTCCTTCTCAATCAGGAAATCTGCGATCTTATCCAGTGCCTCTCGGTTTTCGCTCAAGAGACGTTTTGCCTCTTCATAAGAGTCTTTCAAGATCTGCATAACTTCATGATCTACCTCGGCTGCCGTCATATCACTGCAGTTCATAACTGTTCTGCCATTTAAATACTGGTTTTCACGGCTCTCAAGGCCCATAAGGCCAAATTTCTTCGACATACCATACTGAGTAACCATAGCACGTGCGATTCTTGTTGCTTTTTCGATATCATTGGATGCACCTGTTGTCACAGTATCGAAGACAATCTCCTCAGCAGCACGTCCGCCAAGATATCCGACAAGCATTGCACGGATTTCCTTTTCCGTATTCAGATACTTTTCTTCCTCTGGTACCTGCATAACATATCCAAGTGCTCCCATGGTACGCGGAACAATGGTAATCTTCTGTACAGGTTCTGAGTCCTTTTGCAGGGCACTTACAAGTGCATGACCGACTTCGTGGTAGGAAACAATCCGTCTCTCTTCCTGGCTGAGAATGCGATCTTTCTTCTCCTTACCAACTAAGACAAGCTCAACGGCCTCAAAAAGATCCTTCTGGGAAACGGCTTTTCTGCCATTTTTGACTGCTGTGATCGCTGCTTCATTCATCATATTGGCCAGATCAGCACCCACAGCTCCCGATGTAGCCAGAGCAATTTCCTCAAAATCTACCGTTTCGTCAAGTTTTACATCCTTGGAATGCACCTTTAAGATCTGTACACGGCCCTTAAGATCCGGTTTATCTACAATAATTCTTCTGTCAAAACGTCCCGGACGAAGAAGTGCCGGATCAAGTATCTCCGGACGGTTTGTAGCCGCCATAACAAGCAGACCCTTAGATGAATCAAAACCATCCATCTCTGAAAGAAGCTGGTTAAGCGTCTGTTCACGCTCGTCATTGCCTCCAAGACGTGAATCACGGCTCTTACCGATCGCATCTACCTCATCTATGAAAATAATACAAGGAGCGGCCTGCTGTGCCTGGTTAAACAAATCACGAACCCTTGATGCACCTACACCGACAAACATCTCCACAAAGTCTGAACCAGACAGTGAGAAGAACGGAACCTTCGCTTCTCCGGCAACTGCCTTTGCAAGAAGTGTTTTACCTGTTCCTGGAGGTCCTACAAGAAGTGCTCCTTTGGGAAGCTTGGCACCAATCTTTGTATATTTACCGGGATTGTGAAGGAAATCCACTATCTCCTTCAAAGATTCCTTGGCCTCGTCTTCTCCTGCAACATCTTTAAATGTAATGCCGGTTTCTTTCTGCACATATACTTTTGCATTGCTTTTGCCGACACCCATGATGCCGCCTCCGCCGCCCATGCGTTTCATCATCATATTAAAGATAACAAACATGGCAGCGATAGGAAGAATCCATTCAATCAGAAGTACGATGATACTGCCTGTGGCGTCCACTTCAGCCTGTTCGTAGGTCGTAACTCCTGCATCTTCAAGCTTCTGCTCAAGATCCGGGTCATTTATCGGAATTGTATAATACTCCATTCCGACAAGTTTTCCGTACTTACCCTGACTTCCTCCATATTTTTTAGAGCTATCCTTTGGTGTGATCTGGATTTTTCCATTTCCAATCACAACAGACTCAACTTCTTTATCCTTAAGCATCTGATTGAACTCGCTGTAAGGCATCTTATGTGTGCGGCTTCCCTGCCAAAGATTATGCATCATCGCTACACAAAGCAGCGTAAACAGCATCGTCATAATCAAAACCGCATAGTTTTGACCCTTGGGATTTTTTCCATTTTTCTTATTTCCCTTATTATCCATACACTTTCTCCATTCTGTGTCAGTGTACATTAAAAACGGGCATAAATATCCAGTTTTCGCGTACTTCTTTTAATTATAGTGGCAGATCCTCTATAAATCAAGGAGTGAAAATATTAAAAAGCTATAAAAAAATTGTTGAAAAAATCGTTTTAAACCCTGATATCATCAGAATACCATCTGAACCAGCACCATATAGAACACTGTTCCGGCTGCAATACTTAAAAGTGAATTCCTTTTCCAGACATGAAGCAGTACAACAAGCATGCAAGCCAAAAATTCAGGCAAACCAAATGGAGCGGAAAATGGATCAACATCTTTTAAACAGTATACGACCAGTATTCCCATACTCGCATACGGAAGCACCTGACCTAAATATTTGACATATCCGGGCATCTCTTTGCCCTCAGGAAACAATATAAACGGCAGAAATCTCATAAGGAGCGTACCTGCTGCCATCACAAGTGTTAAAATCAGGATATAATTATTTTGCATTTTTCTTTCCTCCGAAACTTATCCCTACAACATGTATGATTAAATCATCTTTTACCGCTCTTCCCGTGCATTCCTGCCTGCCGCTAACTTCTCTCTGTGATACGAGATTGCTGATATCGATAGTATAGCTATCATCGCCGGTATGATAAATGCACTCTTTCCGAATATTTTAAGACAGATTACCGAACAGAGAACACCGGTTATCGCCGGCCAATGATTTTTCTGACTGATCCACTGTTCTGTAAAAATCATCACATACAATGCAGTCAATGCAAAATCAAGTCCTTTGGTATTAAAGCTTATCACATTTCCTAGTAATGCTCCTAAAATCGTTCCAATAAGCCAGTACATCTGATCTAGAAAACTCATCCAGAAATAGACCCACTCTATATCTTCCTTTTTCGTAGACTTTTCTTCACATACTATAGAAAATGTTTCATCAGTAAGTGCAAATATAAGATAAGGCTTTAGTTTCTTACTTACACCTTGATATTTTCCAAGCATCGAAAGACCATAGAAAACATGCCTTGCACCAATCATGATTGACATAACAAACGCAGTCAGTGGACTAACTGAAGCTACGAGAAAATTAACACCAACAAATTCGAGACTACCAGTATATACAATCAAACTGTTTAGTGCCGCCCAAAATACACCAAATCCATTTACACTCATAAGAATTCCGTATGCCATCCCCAGAAACACATACCCAACCATGATCGGAACAGTTTTTGGAAAAGCATAAAAAAAAGCATTTTTCTTCACTTGCACATACTCCATATTAAAGATTTATTTATATGATCGACATCATACGATCGTTATTGTAACAGTTTCATTCTAAATTTATTTAACCTATCTGTCAACTAGGTTTTGGATTGATTGACTAAAGCTCTGTTTCCTTGTAAAATATGATACCGAGGCCTAAAGATTGGAAAGCAGACTGGTGCCTGCTTACAGAAAGATCTTTGACTTTGCGAGCCGTAGAAATCATTTTAAAGGAATCTTAAATGAACTCAGATATTTTATCAAATAATCCATATTCCATCAAACAAACTAATACAAATTCAGGTACCTTTTATACATATAAAAACTGCATCTGTTGCCCCAGAAATTGTCAGATTGACCGTACCAAAAATAACGGATTCTGTCACAGCCCGGCCGGAATCCGCGTAGCCCGTGCCGCCCTTCATCAGTGGGAGGAACCTTGTATCAGCGGTATTAACGGAAGCGGTACCATATTTTTTTCCGGATGCACACTTAGATGCTGTTTCTGTCAAAATTACAAGATCAGCAGTGAAGGTTTTGGAAAAGACATTTCTGAAAAGCGTCTTGAGGAAATATTTTTTGAACTTCAGAAGGCGGGTGCACATAACATAAATCTGGTCACCCCGACACAATACCTTCCATCCATTCTTCCTGTTTTAAAAAAAATAAAACCTCTTCTATCCATACCCATTGTCTATAACTGCGGTGGATACGAGACCTTAGAGGCTATTGATGCACTGTCACCCTATGTTGATATATGGCTTCCGGATTTAAAGTACTTCTCAAATGAATTATCAGCTAAATATTCTGCTGCCGCCGACTATTTTCCGGTTGCGTCATCTGCAATAAGACGAATGATCGAACATACCGGCAAATTAGTATTTGAAGAATATTCTGAAAATGGCCAAACATGCCAGCTTATGAAACGCGGAGTAATCATAAGACATATGGTTCTGCCTGCTCATAAGGATGATTCCATAAATTTGCTTCACTGGATTCATGATAATCTTCCTGATGAAAAATTTCTTTTAAGCCTCATGAGTCAGTATACTCCATTTTACAAGAGCGAAAACTATCCTGAAATCAACCGCCGCATCACAAGCTATGAATACAGGAGGGTTGTCGACGCTGCCATCGACTTAGGACTAACCAATGGCTTTATGCAGGAAAAAAGCAGTGCAAAAGAAGAATACACACCGCCATTTGAACTGCAGGGAGTATAGATACGACATGATATCTTTCAGGAACAGTCAGGGGAACCTCTTCGAGGTGCTTACGCACCCTTGACAGTTCCTTCAAGAGAGCTGGT
>CAVKOQ010000013.1:0-32516 GCA_963657995.1 bacterium | reverse complement strand
GGTGTGAGAGGTCGGGGGATTATTCAAATCCCCCTCCTACTCGATTCATAGGAAATTGTGTCTTATAAGTGCTTTTTGGTTTTATTTTTGTTTTTATTGACGTTGCCATCGTCTCGCGATACAATCAATCGCGAAAGGGTGGTATTGAAATGCTAAAGAATTTAATAAGAAATCGCCTTGATGCGCTCCTCCATTGGAATATATCTTTGGTAGGTGGATTTCTGGGAGCATATGCAATCTTACTGCATTCTGGAAATTTCGGCTCTGCGCAGACCGGCAACATGATGCAGATGGGCGTGGAATTGTTTTCTATGGAGTGGAATAAGGTCCTTCTAAGACTGATAGCCGTGATCCTTTTTGGAAGCGGTGTAGCATTGGCATATCTGATTTCTCATTTTACTAAAATTAATATGAGAAAATTGGCAATATGGGTGGATGCAGCTGCTCTGGCACTTACGTCCATACTTCCGCTACAACCGGCAATAGTAGGAATATATCCTATATTCTTTGCATCTGCATTTCAGTGGGGAATATACTCGGGGGCAGATGGATTCAACAGTGCTACGATTTTTATGACAAATAATTTCAAACAGTCTGTACTTGGCTGGGTGCAGTTTGCACTGACGAAAGATAACGAATCTAAGAGAAAGGCAGTTCTCTATACCTATACGGTAATATGCTTTTTCCTAGGAGTAATTCTTGGTGCGTGGGCAGTAGATCGTTTTGGGATTTACGGTGCTTACGTAGGATTTTTTCCACTGGCGGTTGCGAGATTTTTTGTCTTTGAAGGCTCTTCAACTGCCGAAAATTAAGTTTTGGGGATGAAATGGTAAACATAATACCAAAAATATAATATAATTTGGAGAAGAAAAAGGGGTGAAAGGTTTATGATACGCAAATATACGGTTGCTTTGATGCAGATGAATACACAGAATGATAAGGGCAAAAATCTTGAAACTGCCTGTGCGTGGATTGATGAGGCGGCGGCGAAGGGAGCAAAGCTTATCTGTTTTCCTGAGGTTATGAATCTTATCGGAAAGAATGTCGGCGAAGGCGGCGGACGTGAACAGATACCGGGATATACAACGGAAAAACTCTGTGCAAAGGCAAAAGAACATGGCGTTTATATTCATGGTGGCAGTATTACAGAGACAATTGAGGGTGAAAAACGATCTGCAAATACAAGTGTCTTGATCTCTCCTGAGGGGGAGATACTGGCATCATACAGCAAGCTGCATATGTTTGATATTACATTGGCAGATGGAAAACCATACCGCGAATCGGATAAGGTCAAACCTGGAGATTCGATCGTGACGGTAGAGACTGAGCTTGGCACTTTTGGAATGTCGATTTGTTATGATGTGAGATTTCCTGAACTTTACAGACTGATGGCACTTGAGGGAGCACAGATTATATTTGTTCCGGCAAGCTTTACCATGCCGACGGGGAAAGATCATTGGGAGGTACTTTTAAGAGCAAGAGCAATTGAAAATGGATGTTATATAGTTGCACCGGGACAGATTGGACAAAAACCGGCCTATGCAGCATACGGCAACAGCCTTGTTGCCGATCCGTGGGGAACTGTGATTGCGAGAGCTAAAGATGTGCCGGGAATCACTTATGCCGAGATTGACCTTGACTATCTGGATCAGATACGCGGACAGATTCCATCACTTAAAAATCGACGCAGTGATTTATATGAGGTGAGAAAGAAGGCCTGAGGGGGAGTTGCATGGTAAAGGTATTTCTTGTTGAGGATGAAACTATCATCAGACGTGGTATTAGGGACAATATTGACTGGGAAGGCCATGGTTTTGAGTTCGTGGGGGAAGCAGGTGACGGTGAATATGCTTATCCGTTAATTCTAAAGACACAGCCAGATGTTCTGATAACGGATATTAAGATGCCGTTTATGGACGGATTGGAACTTAGCAAACTGGTTAAGAAAGCACTTCCCCATACGCGGATCATCGTGTTAAGCGGTTACAATGAGTTTAATTACGCTAAAGAGGCAATAAAAATAGGCATCAGTGACTATCTGCTGAAACCAATCACTTCTTCCGGAATCATAGATGCACTAAAAAAAGCAGCGGATGAGATCAGGGAAGAACGCGAAAAGTCAAAACTTTTGGAGCGTTACTTTGTCAGTTATGAAAAATACACAGAGTTTCTGGACAAGACTGACTACAACGGTGTGGACAGAAAGCTAATCAATGATTTTCTAAAACTTGGCTCTATTAATGAATGCGAACAGTTTGTTGAGGAGTATTTTGAGGCAATCGGTGAGAATAATTATAAATCACTTTTGCTGCGTCAGTATATGACAATGGATATATTTTACTGTGTGAGAGCATTCCTAAAAAAACTCAATATAGACTTGGTTGACGTTCCAGAGTCGGCAGTTGACATAAAATTAATCCCAAAGGTTATTGAAAGCCTTGAAATGACCAAGAAGTATCTTACAGAGGAATTTACGGTTGCACTCAAGGCCAGAGATTATGCATCAAATGACCGGTATGGAAGTGTGATTAAAGATGCTAAGGAATATATACAATCTAATTTCAGTCAGAGTGACTTGTCACTTAATAAGATTTCATCACATATTGGAGTAAGCTCCAGCTATTTCAGCTCTATTTTCAAGCAGGAAACGGGACAGTCATTTGTAGAATATCTGACGAAAGTCAGGATGGAGCGAGCATGTGAGTTATTAAAATGCACGTCCTACAGAACTTCGGAGATTTGCGAGCAGGTTGGATACAATGATTCGCATTATTTCAGTGCTGCCTTCAAGAAAACAATTGGTCAGTCTCCTAAGGAATATAAGGCAAATCAGACTAACCAGAATCAGATCTAAGGAGGTACCTGGATGCAAAAGCATCATATATCACTGCGGGTTCGTTTGATTTTCCTCTTATTTGTTATAGCTATCCCGCTTACAGGCATGGCACTGGGATTTCAGAAGATGATAGCATCATATTCGCATTCATATGAGGCTATTATGGCGAATCTCAAGACGGCTAACGAGTACAATATCAAATTTAAATCCGATATGGAATATTCCATGTATCGTGTTATGATCGGGCTTATAGATGCCGAAGAGTTTGAAAATGGAGATATCGTCGAGGGCGAGACGAAATATGCGACAGTTGTCAAGAATCCACACAGCCTTATCGCATCGGCAAGACAGGCGTTTGGCACGACGATATCAAGTGAAAGCGGTTCGGACTGTGATATTAAGATAAGAGGTATATTGTCATGTCTTGATTCACTGGAAAAAGCCGTGGATAAGATGATTGAAAATTCCACAATCGGTGGAAAATATGATGAAAATGTCAGCATCTGGGAGAATGATATTCAAGGTCTATGCTCCATGATTCAGGATTATATTACTCAGTACAGCTATTATGAGATGATTAATATGGAACGACTCCAACAGGAGCTCAGAGTGAAGATGGCAGATCAGGTTCAGAGCTATCTTACGCTTCTTGTAATAGTGCTTGTAATCGGTACTTTTTTTGCAGTTATGATCACGAACTCTATCACTGAACCACTTAAACAGCTTAGAAAAACAGCAGAGCAGCTAGGCCGGGGTGATCTGAATGCGAGGGCTAGAATCGGTGGATTGGAAGAGATTAATGTATTGGCCAATGCCTTTAATCAGATGAGTGACAGAATCAGCGGACTGCTTGATAAGACCAGACAGGAGCAGAAAAACCTAAGGGAATTGGAGCTGAGACTTCATCAGGAACAGATAAGTCCGCATTTTCTCTATAACACTCTGGACTCAATCGTCTGGATGGCAGAGGGTGGAAATAATCGACAGGTAGTTGAGATGACGACAGATCTAAGTGATTTTTTCAGGACGGTACTTTCCGGCGGACGTGATTTTATTGCGATTGAGGAAGAAGAATTACATATCAGAAGTTATTTGAAAATTCAGAAAATCAGGTATGAGGATATTCTTGATTATTCTATTGAAATAGAACCATCCATACGCAAGAAAATCGTACTCAAGATGCTTTTGCAGCCGCTTGTTGAGAATGCCATCTATCATGGAATCAAAAATAAACGCGGCGGAGGCCGCGTGGTTATACGTGGGTATGAGGACCTTAACGGAATTGTATTCGAAGTAGAGGATGACGGAATAGGAATGGATGAGAACGAGCTTTTGTCTGTACGTACAAAGCTTACACTTGCCCCGGGAGAAGAGTTGGCACCTATTGGAAACAATGGATTTGGCTTACATAATGTGGCCCAGCGAATCCAGATGTATTATGGAGATCAGGCTGAAATTCTGGTCGAATCAGAGAAAAATATAGGTACCTGTTTTAAGATTTATTTGGGAAATCAAAAAAAATCATAACTTTTTCAAAAAAAATCGTATTTTTTTGACCGGTTTATGGCGGAAAAAATAAAAAGCTGCCAAATACAAAAAAATAATATACTTTTTTCCAAAGATGCCCCGTATCAAAAATACGGGGTATTTTGTTATAATAATCTTGCAAAAACAAATACAGTGTATTTCACAAGGAGGAAACAGTATGAGAAAAAGATTAGTATCTGCAGCTTTAGCAGCAGCGATGGCATTATCAATGACAGCGTGTACAAGCAATCCTGCTGAGAAAGAGACAGAAGCAGCAGCTGCTGAGACAGAGGCAGAAGCAGAAGAGGCTGGTGATGCTAAAGAGGCAGCGGCAGACGGAGACCTTATTACTGTAGGTTATGCACAGGTTGGTGCTGAATCTGACTGGAGAACTGCAAACACAGAATCTTTCAAATCCACATTTACAGAGGAGAATGGTTACAAACTTATTTTTGATGATGCTCAGCAGAAACAGGAGAATCAGATCAAGGCTATCCGTTCCTTCATCCAGCAGGGTGTTGATTACATCGTAGTTGCTCCTGTAGTTGAGACAGGATGGGAGACAGTTCTTGAAGAAGCAAAAGAGGCTGGTATTCCGGTTATCCTTTCCGACCGTCAGATGCAGCTTTCAGATGACAGCTTGTATGAAGCATGGGTTGGTGGAAACTTCGTAAAAGAAGGCGAGACCTGTGGTGACTGGCTGGCAGATTACTTAGATAAACAGGGACGTGGCGACGAAGAGATCAATATCGTTACCATTCAGGGTACCATCGGTGCATCCGCTCAGGTTGGACGTACAGAAGGTATGGACAATAAGCTGGCAGAGCATTCTAACTGGAAGATGCTTGACAGACAGTCTGGTGAGTTTACACAGGCTAAAGGACAGGAAGTTATGGAGTCCTTCTTAAAGAGCTATGACGATATCGATGTAGTTATTTGCGAGAATGATAACGAGGCATTTGGTGCTATCGATGCTATCAAAGCAGCAGGTAAGACCTGTGGTCCGGATGGCGATATCATCGTTGTAAGTTTTGACTCTGTAAAGGCAGCATTTGAGTCTATGATCGCTGGTGATTTAAATGCAACATTCGAGTGCAACCCGCTTCATGGCCCGCGTGTAGCTGAAATCATCCAGAAACTGGAAAATGGCGAAGAAGTTGAGAAGATCCAGTACGTAGATGAAGCTTACTTCGATACAAGCATGGATCTTGAAGAAATCTTAAAGACAAGAGCTTACTAATACTGAATCGGACAGGCAATCGCTTTTGACCGTGAGTTAATGAGTGCCTAACATATGCTTAGGCAGATGACAGACACTTGACATTCAGGAAGCGCGGGGCCGGAGGCTTAGGTTTTCCGCCCTGACGCTTCCTTTTAAAATTAAGGAGGCAAAGCTTTTATGGAAAAGGATTCCGTTCTTGAGATGAGGCATATATATAAGACATTCCCAGGTGTAAAAGCTCTGCAGAATGTGGATTTTACATTAAAAAAAGGTGAAATTCATGCCCTGATGGGGGAAAATGGCGCAGGAAAATCCACGCTGATCAAAGTCCTGACGGGTGTAGAGGAGTTTGAAACAGGGGAAATTATGATAGACGGCTGCGAACACACAATCGTAAACCGCAGTCCGCAGGAAGCACAAAACCGGGGCATCAGCACCGTGTATCAGGAAGTCAATCTTTGTCCGAACCTTACGGTTGCAGAGAATCTGTTTATAGGCCGTGAGCCGAGAAAAGGCGGACTTATTGACTGGAAAACTATGAATAAAAAGGCAAAAGAACTTTTAGAGAGCCTTGACATACATGCAGATGTTACACAGACAATTGACAATTATTCAATCGCAATTCAGCAGATGGTGGCTATTGCACGTGCTGTTGATATGTCTGCAAAGGTACTTATTCTCGATGAGCCGACGTCATCTCTGGATGATGGTGAAGTTGAGAAGTTGTTTAAATTGATGAGACGCCTTAAATCTGAGGGCGTAGGTATCATATTTGTTACTCATTTCCTTGAACAGGTTTATGCAGTTTGCGATAAAATTACTGTTTTAAGAAATGGTCAGCTGGTAGGACAGTTTACTACTGCCGAACTTCCGAGAGTTCAGCTGGTTGCCAAGATGATGGGCAAGGATTTTGATGATCTGGCAGCTATAAAAGACTCGAAGAATGAAGAGAAACACAGCGATGAAGATATCGTCATCAAGGCAGTGGGACTTGGAAAGAAAGGTTACATAAAACCATTTGACCTTGTTATCCATAAGGGAGAGGTGGTCGGATTTACCGGACTTTTGGGTTCAGGCCGTTCTGAGACAGTCAGGGTTATCTACGGAGCTGAGAAACCGGATGAAGGTGAGCTTACTGTAAAGGGCAAAGCTGTTTCGGCTCGTCATCCGCTGGCATCTATGAATGCCGGTATGGCATATCTTCCTGAAGATCGTAAAAATGAGGGAATTATCGCTGATTTGTCAGTTCGCGAGAATCTTATTATGGCCCTTCAGGCAAAAAGAGGTATGTTCCATCTCCTAAGCCGTAAGCAGCAGGAAGAATTTACGGATAAGTATATCGAGATGCTTCAGATTAAGACTGCAAGCCGTGAAACACCGATAAAATCTCTTTCCGGTGGCAACCAGCAGAAGGTAATCATCGGACGATGGCTGCTTACCAATCCGGATTTCTTGATACTTGATGAACCGACACGTGGTATCGATGTCGGAACCAAGACAGAGATTCAGAAACTGGTTGTAAAACTGGCTGAACAGGGCATGGCAGTCGTGTTCATTTCATCTGAGATAGAAGAAATGCTTCGTACTTGCGACCGTATGATGGTCATGAGGGACGGTGCAAAGGTAGGAGAACTTTCTGATGATGAGATGAATCAGTCAACTATTATGTCAACCATTGCAGGAGGTCAGTAGTTATGAAAGATATGACATTTAAAAAGATAACCTCGCAGAGGCTGTTTCTTCCGCTTTTTTGCCTTGCACTGGTTTTACTTGTAAATATTATTACAACACCTAACTTCTTTGCAATAGAAGTGAGAAACGGCGTTCTCTACGGATACTTGATTGATATTATCAACCGTGCATCTGAACTTGTTATTCTGGCAGTCGGCATGACACTCGTAGTATCATCGTCAGCCGGAACAGATATTTCCGTAGGTGCGATTATGGCAGTTAGTGCTGCTGTCTGCTGTAATATCCTGACAGGGGGAGAAAGAGCAGTTACAGAGTATGCAAATCCACTGATTCTTGGTTTTATCGCAGCATTAGTAGTTGGTGCAGCGATCGGCTGCTTCAATGGTTTTCTGGTAGCAAAGTTAAATATTCAGCCGATGGTCGCAACTCTTATTATGTTTACGGCGGGCCGTGGTATTGCACAGCTGATCACTGATGGTCAGATTACCTACGTACGTGTGGACAGCTACCGCACGCTCGGTGCATCATTTTCAGGATTTCCGGTTCCGACACCGTTTATAGTTGCGGTAATAGTCGTTATTTTGACATCACTGCTGCTTAAGAAGACAGCACTTGGAATGTACATACAGTCGGTTGGTATCAATAAGAGAGCATCCAGACTTGTCGGTATCAAGTCTGTCATGATTATTTTCCTGACTTATGCATATTGTGGACTTTGTTCAGGTCTTTCGGGCCTTATTGCTTCAAGCCGTATCTATTCTGCGGATGCCAACAATATCGGTCTTAATATGGAGATGGACGCAATTCTTGCGGTTGCCATCGGTGGAAACTCACTTGGAGGCGGTAAATTCTCCTTAGCAGGCTCTGTCATTGGAGCTTATACGATTCAGGCACTGACAACAACTCTTTATGCAATGCATGTATCATCTGACCAGGTTCCTGTTTACAAGGCTATCGTGGTTATCGTAATAGTTGCACTTCAGTCACCGGGATTTGCGAGATGGAGAAAATCTCTGGCACAGAAAAAGGAACTTAGCACATCAGGAAAGGAGGCGGCATAAATCATGAAAGAAAAGAAGAAATTAAACCAGAATACATTCCTGCTTCTAGTCACGATTCTGCTGTTCTTCGTGATGTATGCGATTGGATGTGTGATTTTTAATGCACAGGGCTTTGCCAAGACGCAAAACTTTTTAAATCTGCTGATTTCTAATGCTGGACTGATTGTTATCGGCATCGGTATGACGGTTGTCATGATTACAGGCGGTATTGATATCAGTGTCGGATCCTTCGTAGCCATGGGTTGTATGATGCTTGCATGGATGATGGAAAAAGGCGGTATCGGTGCGGTTCCGGCGGTTCTCATAGTGTTAGTAACCGGGGTCGTATTTGGACTTGTTCAGGGCTTTCTAGTAGCCTACATGGATATTCAGCCATTTATCGTAACACTTGCCGGTATGTTCTTTGCAAGGGGTATGACAGCTATCATATCTAAGGACATGATCAGTATTACCAATGAAACATTCATGGCCTGGGCGAAGATGAAACTTTATATTCCGTTTGGCGGCTATATAAATAAAAAAGGTGTGATGATTTATCCGTACATCTATCCGACAGTCATCATTGCACTCATTCTTCTGGTACTTGCCTTTATCATGCTGAAATATACGAAATTTGGACGCAGCATTTATGCAATAGGTGGTAACGAACAGTCAGCACTTATGATGGGACTTAATGTACGCCGCATAAAGCTTAAAGCATATGTTTTGGACGGATTTCTCTGTGGAATAGGAAGCGTATTATTCTGCTTAAATACTCTGGGAGGCTTCGTTGAGCAGGCAAAGGGCTTCGAGATGGATGCAATCGCATCTTCAGTTATAGGTGGTACACTTTTAACAGGTGGTGTCGGCAATGTATTCGGAACTTTATTTGGTGTTTTGATTAAAGCAACGATTGAGGCATTCATCACATTCCAGGGAACCCTTTCATCCTGGTGGACACGTATTACTATAGCAGCACTTCTGTGCTTCTTCATAGTACTGCAGTCAGTTCTGGCTATGATCAAGAAGAAAAAATGATGTGGATGGTAAAATTGCAATACATGTAATGCAAACTGCCATGTTACATTTAAAAAGATCACAGTACATGTCATGGATGATGCAAAGTTGTATTATTGACGCGAAAAGTGTTTCCTTGAAGAGGTTGTAAATGTATACAAGGTGCATAAAATATTGGTGATATAATGACTGATATTTTATGCATCTTTTGTGTTTTGCACAAAAACATCATCAAAAAAGACGTGAAAATAATAACGATCTACAAAATAAAATACAACTTTTAAGAAAAAAGCTCTTGTATTTTGTTGCACAAAATGTCCTATATTGTTATAATAAAACCACTAAAAGTTGTGAAAAGCAACAAAGCAGTACGGCTGGGGTGCCGGCTACAAGATTAAAGTTACGGGAGGTAGTTAAAATGAAAAAAATGTTCAAACGTGCAGCAGCGTCTGTGACAGCAGCGGCTATGGCAGTGAGCATGACTGCTTGCGGTGGTTCAGGTGCAACCACAACTACAGAAGCGGCAGGCTCTGCAGACTCAGGCAAAGAGGCAGCTGCATCTATTGACAACAAGGACATTAAGATTGGTGTTTCCATCTGGTCCTCAACTGATGTGCTTGGTTCACAGTGTAAACTGATCATCGATGAAGCTGCAAAAGCTTTAGGCGTTCAGGTTCAGTACGTTGACCAGGGACATGTATCTGAGAAAGTTACCGCATCTGTAGAGCAGTTAGCTGCAGCAGGATGCCAGGGTATCATCATCTGCAACTCTTCTGATACAGAGATGACATCCGCTATTAAGACATGTAATGACAATAAAGTATATCTGGCACAGTTCTTCCGCGTTATCAGCGAAGAGAACAGCAAAGATATCTATGATTTAGCAACTGCATCACCATATTACATTGGTGCTGTCCATGAGAACGAGCCGGAGAACGGCGAGAAATTAGTCCAGATGCTTCTTGACAAGGGTGATAGAAATATCGGTCTGATTGGATGGGAGCAGGGAGATGCTACCTGGCTTGGAAGATGGGAAGGCTACAAAGCAGGCGTTGAGAAGTGGAATGCAGAGCATCCGGATGATCAGGCTAAATTATCTGAACCGCAGTACGCAGGTACTTCTTCAGAGGGTGGTTCCAAGGCTGCAGAAGCTCTGATGTCAGCAGATCCTACACTTGATGCACTCATTCCGGCAGGCGGCGGCGGTGACCCGCTTCAGGGTGCAATCGCAGCAGTTGAGCGTGCAGGAAAGACACAGGATATCGATATCGTTTCTACAGACTTCCTTCCGGATCTGGGCGAGAGACTTGCAAATGGCTCTATGGCTGGTGAGTCTGGTGGACATTACTGCGATCCGCTTATCGCTTTCATGATGGTTTACAATGCAATCAAGGGCAATTACACAGGCATCGAAGGAAACTTTGAGGATGTTCCGTTCCCGTATCTGTATGTATCATCTTCAGACGATTACAAATCATATGAGAAGTTCTTCGTAGATCAGCTTCCATATACAGATGAAGAACTGGTAGCTATGTCAGAGCTCAGCCTTGAAGACTTAAAGGCAACAGCAGCTGGTATCTCTATCGAGGATGCAGCAGAGAGAGCAGGCAACAATTAATTCAATCATAAGATATTAGAGGGCTGAATGTAACTAGGAAGGCCGGTGTCGCACGGCGCGATGCCGGCCTTTTGATTAGGCGAAGGCCGTGATAACGAGGAAAGCTCGTGGAGCGTGTTTTACGCAGTTTTAAAGAAAGAAGAGTAACTGTGAAGGCACTGAACAGTTATTGATGAGGTATAAGATATGGGTTCTTCTGTTGTTGAAACAACCGGAAAGAAAAAAATCTCGGGGACTGCCAAAGGTTATATCATACTGGTAGGCCTGGTAGTGCTTTCCTGGGCGATTTTTAAGATTTTGACTCCGACTAATTTTGGTTCTCCGGCCAATATGCTGAGCTATTTTCAAGCCAGTCTTATCGCGACTGTTGGTGCGGTTGGATTTTATTTTGTCATGGTTATGGGTATGTTCGATTTCTCCATAGGTGCGAACATCATGCTTTCGGCGATCGTAGGTTGTGTATTTGCCTCACGTTTTGGCATGGGATATGCAGGACTTGTTATCGGCAGTATACTGACCGGTACAATTGTAGGACTGTTAAATGGTCTTTTTTATGTAAAACTTCGCATCCCGTCCATGATTGTAACAACGGGTCTTGCACTTATATATGAGTCTGTTGCAAACTATATTGCAGGCGGTGTTGAGCAGACACTTCCATCAAACTTACGTGCATTTGGACAGATGCCGTGGAATATAGTTTTAGCACTTTTAGCATGCGTGGTAGCGTATATTTTCTTAAATTATACCAAGATTGGTACCTATACATACGCTATCGGAAGCAATGAGTTTGTAGCTAAAAACATGGGTATCAATGTTAACAAATATAAAGTTCTTGCATTTGTTTTAAGCGGTGCATTTCTTGGAGTTATGGCCATTTTGACCATCAGCTATGGTTCTTCTATGGTGGCTGTAACCGGTATGGCATCAATGAGCCGTAACTTCGTTCCGACGATGGGATGTTTCTTCGGCTTGGCATTCAAAAAATACGGCATGCCGTTGCAGGCAATTGTTATCGGTGAGTTTGTTATCAACATTATTTTCTTTGGATTCATCGCCATGGGTGCACCTACAGCTATCCAGGACGTTATCACGGGTCTTGCACTGTTGATTATTATCACGCTGACCACAAAAGTAGAAAAAGGCGAGATTGTCAAGTAAATCGAAGGAGGAAATGCAATGAGCGAGGTTAGATTACAGGTAAAGAATCTTTGCAAGTCCTTCGGTATCACGAAGGCAGTTCAAAATGTATCTTTTAATATTAACAAGGGAGAGGTTCATGCACTGATCGGGGAGAATGGTTCAGGTAAATCGACCCTTACAAACATGCTTACCGGTATTTACAGCATAGATAGCGGTACATTCATTCTGGATGGTAAAGAGATTCATCCGAAAAATCAGGTAGAGGCCAATGATGAAGGCGTTTCTATCATAGTACAGGAATTAGGAACACTGTCAGGACTTACAGTAGCGGAAAATATATTCCTTGGACACGAAGACCAGTTCGTACACATGGGAATTAAAAATACAAATGCCATGAATAAAAAGGCGACAGAACTATTAAAAAAATACGGTTTTGAGCGTATCAAGGCAGCAGATATCATCGACAACTATAATTTTGAGGACAGAAAGCTTGTTGAAATTGTAAAAGCAACATATTTTGAACCTAAGATAGTTGTTATTGATGAGACGACCACGGCACTTTCACAGGAAGGACGTGAGGAGCTTTACAAGCACATGAACAGAATCCGCGAAAGCGGCAATACGGTTATATTTATTTCCCACGACCTTCCGGAGATTCTGGATAAATCTGATACAATCACAATTCTTCGAGACGGTGTCTATATTGATACTGTAAGGAGCAAGGATGTGACGGAGGATGATTTAAAGAGACTGATGGTTGGCCGAGAGGTAACCGGAGATTATTACCGTGCAGACTATGGCGAGAAGGTATCTGATGAGATTGTACTTTCGGTTAAGAATATCACTGTTCCGGGACTTATTGAGGATGTCAGTTTTGAGCTTCATAAGGGTGAAATCCTTGGCTTTGGAGGTTTGTCAGAGTCAGGTATGCATGAGATTGGTAAGGCCATCTTCGGTGCTTCTTATGACCGTACTGGTACGGTAGAACTGGCAGACGGAACAAAAATCAATGATATTCCAAGTGCGATCAAGCACAGTATTGCATATACGTCAAAGGATCGTGACAATGAGTCTATAGTACTTAACCAGAGTATAGGTGATAATATCTGCCTTCCATCACTTGATTCGCTGGCAGGTAAGCTTCATCTGTTGAGCGATAAGAAATTGAAGGAATTTTCTAATAAATTTGCAAAACAGATGTCTGTAAAGATGGTAAACGTAAACCAGTTCGTATCTGAACTTTCCGGTGGTAACAAGCAGAAGGTAGTTCTGGCAAGATGGATTGGAAAAGATTCAGATATCGTAGTTTTGGACAGCCCGACCCGTGGTATTGATATCAAGGTAAAACAGGATATCTACCAGCTGATGAATCAGATGAGAAAGAACGGTAAATCGATTATCATGATTTCCGAAGAGCTGATGGAGCTTATAGGTATGTGTGACCGTATCGTTATCATGAAGGACGGTAAGATCAGCGGAGAGCTGGAGCGTGATGAGGCTATGGATGAAAACAGTCTGATCACGATGATGGTATAAGGAGGGTGCAATGGAGAATCAAGTTAAGACAAGTACGGAAAATAAAGAGCAACAGCTCAAAAAACTATCAAAAATGTCGATGATCCGTTCGCTTCTGCCGATTGTGGGACTGATTATCATCTTTCTTGTGTTTAATGCCATGACAAATTTCCGGATGATGAATAACCTTCCTCTGGTACTTTCTCAGGTATATGTAACAATGATTGCGGCAACTGGAGTATTCTTTATCATGACCATGGGAGGTCTGGATTTCTCACAAGGTTCCATCCTTGGTATTGCTTCAATCGTTGTTTGTATGGTTTCTAAGACAAGTATTCCGCTGTCAATCGTGGCAGGCATTGCGGCAGGAGCTGTGATAGGAGCTATAAACGGTTACTTTTATGTATATCGCAAGATCAAATCCTTTATAGTTACAATTTGTACGATGTTTTTGTTCAGAGGATTTATCAAGTATCTTACAACTAACGCACCGGTAGCTGGCTCTGCTATGCTGATTAACTATGACAGTACAGAACTTAAGCTTGCGTGTACACTGGTTGTGCTGGTGGTTGGTTTTATACTGTTCCGCTTCACAAAGTTCGGAACATATTTGAAGGCAATCGGTGCAGGTGAGAAAGCGGCAATGTTTTCTGGTATCCGCACTGACCGCATGAAATTCCTTATATACACGCTTGCAGGTGCAATTACAGGATTTGCGGCATTTATAAATGTTATCAAAGTAGGTTCTGTTACATCTTCAGGCGGAAATCAGTTGGAGACACAGATACTGATTGCACTGGTACTTGGCGGCATGCCTATTTCCGGAGGAGCTAAGGTAAGATTTGAAAATATCATAGTTGGCTCACTTCTTTATATTGTACTAAACAGTGGCCTTACGATGATGGGCTTTTCCACACAGATGATGCAGCTCATTCAGGGTGTCGTATTCCTGGTATTCGTAGCAGTGTTTGCAGATCGTCAGTCACTTCAGGTTATCAAGTAGAAGAGTACTGTATGAGTTAAAACACCGTTTTGACATAAGAAATGGCATCTGGAGGTTACGGTATGAAGGAAGGCAACAGCCGGAATCAAGAGGGACTTAAATATCAGAAGCTCTATAACTGGGGGCGGACGCTGATTATGAGCGGTGTGCTTCGGAACATGGATAAATTTCCATCCGAGCACATGCTCCAAAATAAATTCGGATATTCCAGACAGACTGTCAGAAACGCACTAGAACGGCTGGAAGAGGAAGGTCTTATTTCGCGTGTGAAAGGTAGTGGGACATATGTCTCTTATGCACCGGATAAAGATAATGAAGAACGTCCGCGTATAGGATTGATTCTTAGCTATCTTTCTGATTATTTGTTTCCTCAGGTATACGAGGGAATCGAGTCGGTTTTACATGAGGAAGGCTATGAGATAAGTGTTTCTATTACCAGAAACCGTCTTAATGATGAGGCGATGTACCTTAAGGGAATGTTGGAACGCGGTGTTTCGGGACTCATCATAGAAGGAACGCGTTCGACTTTTCCAAATCCGAATCTGCAGCTGTATAAGGAAATACGCCGCAGAAACATTCCGACCCTGTTTATTCACAATCATTACCAGAATGAGACGTTTGACAGTGTTGAGATGTCTGATGCACGTGCCGGATATGAGCTGACACGCACATTGATACATAACGGTCATACACGTATCGGTGGCATATTCAAGTATGATGACTGGCAGGGAATAGAAAGGTTTCGCGGCTATATCGAATGTTTGTCGGAATTTGGAATTGAATTTCACGAGGAATGGGTTCGCTGGTATTCGACACGCGATATGGAAGAAAAATTAAGCAAAAAAGGATTGCAGCGAATGTATCGCAGAATGAAAGACTGCACGGCTATGATCCTTTATAATGATGAGGTGGCGGGCAGCTACATGGAATTTTTGAAAGAACGAGGACTATCTGTGCCGGAAGATATATCGCTGGTATCGTTTGATGATGCAGGTCCTGCACAGGAGAGTGGTCTTACTATTCTTTCCGCAATACATCCCAAGTACAATCTGGGCCGTTTGACGGCTAGAAACCTGCTTCGCATGATGGCAGATTCGGATTGGCAAAGCAAGAAATATTCGTACCGTTTCCCGGTGATGTTCAATAATGGAAACTCGGTTCGGGATATACAATGAAAATCAATTAAGGAGGCATATAAAATGAAAAAGTTGTATTTTGTAGTAGGTTCTCAGGATTTATATGGTGAGGAGTGCCTGAAACAGGTTGCTGAGGATAGCCGTCAGATGGTTCAGTTTCTTAATGAGAAACTTGGAGATCTGGTAGAAATTGAGCTTCTTCCAACCGTAGAAACTTCTGAAATCTGTATTCAGGACATGCGCAAGGTATCCAATGATGATGATTGCGTAGGTGTTATCACATGGATGCATACATTCTCCCCGGCTAAGATGTGGATCAAAGGTCTTCAGGAGCTTAGAAAACCTCTGCTTCATCTGCATACACAGGCCAATGAAAAACTTCCGTATGATGAGATTGATATGGATTTCATGAACCTGAATCAGTCAGCACACGGAGATCGTGAGTACGGATTCATCGTTGCCAGAATGGGAATTCCGCATGAGGTTGTAGCAGGATATTATAAACATGATGAGGTAGTGGCAAAGATTCGTCAGTTTGCATCTGTTGCCAAGGCTATTTCATATTCGAAATCACTTAAGGTAGCTTCATTCGGTAACAATATGCGTCATGTTGCCGTTACAGATGGTGACCGTGTAGAGAGCCAGATTAAGTATGGTTGGGAGTGCAATTACTATGCACTGGGTGACCTTGTTGAGATTATTAATAAAGTTACCGAAGAAGAAATTGATGCCAAGATGAAGGAATACACTGACAAGTATACGATGAAGACAGATCGTATCGATGCGGTTCGTGAGCAGGCTAAATACGAGGTTGGTTTGGAGAAATTCCTTTCTGAGAATGAAATTGGTGCATTTGCTGATACATTCCAGGATTTACATGGTTTAAAACAGCTTCCTGGTATCGCGGCACAGAATCTGATGGGCAAGGGCATTGGTTTTGGACCTGAGGGTGATTATAAAATTTCAGCACTTTCAGCAGTACTCATGAAGATGGCTGAAGGCAAAGAAGGTGCAACCGGATTTATCGAGGATTATACATATGATCTGACTAAAGGTCAGGAGCTTGAACTTGCTTCTCATATGCTTGAAGTTCCGCCGGCATTTGCAGCTACAAAGCCGGAGATTGATGTCCTTCCGCTTGGTATAGGTGGTAAGGAAGATCCGGCAAGACTTATTTTTGATGGCGTCACAGGTGATGGTATTCAGGTAACTATGGTAGATATGGGAGATCATTTCCGTATTATCTGTGCAGATATTGAGCTTGTAAAACAGCCAAAACCGATGCCAAAACTTCCTGTGGCAAGGATTATGTACCGTCATAAACCAAACTTCCAGATTGGTACAGCTGCATGGTGTTACGCAGGCGGCGCACATCATTCTGTAGTATCAACAGCACTGACAAGAGATGATATCGCGATGTTTGCACGTCTTACCGGAACAGAGCTTATCACAATCGGAGAAGATACCACAGAAGCTGATTTACAGAAGTTTTTCACAGTGAAATAGGTGATAGTATCTGAGGGGTCAAAATACCTTTTGACCCCAATATCATAAAATGACGGAGGATGGATATGAGCCGAAGTGTTGAAGAGATCAGAAAAGACATAGAGAGCGGTAATACGGCTCTTGGAATAGAATTTGGATCGACCAGAATAAAGGCAGTTCTCACAGACAGCACGACCGGACCGATTGCTCAGGGAAGCTATGAATGGGAAAATCGCCTTGAAAATGGAATATGGACATATTCGCTGGAAGATATCTGGAAAGGCCTTAAGGACTGTTATGCTGACTTGGCCGAGGACGTGAAGAAACAGTATGGTCTTACGCTTAAAAAGGTCGGAGCTATGGGCGTCAGTGCCATGATGCACGGGTATATGGCCTTTGATGCAGATGGAGAACTTCTTGTTCCGTTCCGTACTTGGAGAAATACAATGACTGCTGAGGCAGCGAGACGTCTGACAGACTTGTTTGATTATAATATACCTCAGAGATGGAGTATTGCTCATCTGTATCAGGCAGTAATTAACGGGGAAGAACATGTTTCGAAAGTACATTTTCTGACCACACTGGCAGGATATGTTCACTGGAAACTGACAGGAAAAAAAGTGCTTGGTGTGGGCGATGCATCGGGCATGTTCCCAATTGATCCGGCTACAGGCCAGTATGACGCTGCTATGCTGGATAAATTTGAGAAAATGATTGAGCCGAAGGGTTATTCGTGGAAACTTAGGGAACTTTTGCCTGAAGTTTTAAGTGCCGGAGATGAGGCCGGAACACTTACTGAGGAAGGTGCGAAACTATTAGACGAGAGTGGCAATCTTGAGGCAGGCATTATGCTTTGCCCGCCTGAAGGAGACGCAGGAACCGGTATGACTGCAACAAACAGTGTAGCTGTACGCACCGGTAATGTATCAGCCGGAACTTCTGTTTTTGCTATGGTAGTTCTTGAGAAAAATCTGGATGCAGTTCATCAGGAAATAGACCTCGTAACAACACCGGACGGACATTTGGTAGGTATGGTTCACTGCAATAACTGCACTTCAGATCTGAATGCGTGGGTTGGCCTTTTTGAAGAATTTTATGAACTTATGGGGCAGAAAACAGACCGCAATACTCTCTTTGGTACGTTGTATCGCAAGGCGCTTGAGGGCGATGAGGACTGCGGTGGACTGATGTCTTACTGTTATCTTTCCGGAGAGCCGATCACTGATTTTGAGGAGGGGCGCCCGCTGTTTATGCGTCATCCGGACAGCAAGCTCGGACTTGCAAACTTTATGAGAACACATTTATACAGTTCTCTTGCAACACTTAAATATGGTTTAGATATCCTTTTCAAGGAAGAACATGTGACTCTGGACAAACTTATGGGCCACGGAGGATTTTTCAAGACCAAGGGGGTCGGACAGCGTATCATGGCAGCAGCGGCTGATGTGCCGGTTTCTGTCATGGAGACAGCAGGAGAGGGCGGTGCCTGGGGCATTGCAGTTCTTGCGGCGTATCGTAAGGATAAAAAGTCAGGACAGAGTTTGTCTGATTATTTAAATGAGCAGGTTTTTGCGGATGCAAAGGCAGAGACTATGGAGCCGGATGCAAAGGACGTAGAGGGATTCAATTCCTTTATGACAAGTTATATCAATGGTCTGGCTGCAGAGAGAGGTGCGGTAGAAGGAAGGTTTTAGTTAATGCTTGAACAATTAAAAAAAGAAGTATATGAAGCCAATATGCTGCTTCCAAAATACGGTCTTGTCACTTTTACCTGGGGAAATGTTTCTGGTATTGACCGTGAAAAGGGACTTTTTGTTATCAAACCATCAGGAGTAGATTATGACAAGCTGACACCTGATGATATGGTTGTCATGGATTTAGAGGGAAACCGCGTAGAGGGAACACTTAATCCATCTTCTGATACGAAAACACACCTGATTTTGTATAAGAGATTCCCAAAGATTGGCGGAGTGGTTCACACCCACAGCCCATGGGCAACATCGTGGGCACAGGCCGGACGCGATATTCCATGCTACGGAACAACCCATGCGGATTATATATATGGCTCAGTTCCATGTGCCAGAAATCTGAATGAAGAAGAACTCAAAGATTATGAATGGAATACCGGAGTTCTTATTGCGGATCTTTTTGACGAAAAGAATCTTGACCCGATGGCAGTTCCGTGTGTATTATGTAAGAATCACGGACCTTTTACCTGGGGTAAAGATGCACATGAGGCAGTGCACAATGCGGTTGTTCTGGAAGAGGTTGCTAAGATGGCAGCCAGATGTGAGATGATTAATCCTGATGTTAAGGAGGCACCTCAGTGTCTTCAGGATAAGCACTATCTGCGTAAACATGGCCCGGGTGCATATTATGGCCAGGGAAAATAACATACAATAAACAGGAGGATATGAGAGATGAAGTTTTTTATTGATACTGCAAATGTAGATGAAATTCGTGAAGCTAATGATATGGGCATTATCTGTGGTGTTACCACAAACCCGTCTTTGATTGCAAAAGAAGGACGTGACTTTAACGAAGTAATCAAAGAGATTACAAGTATTGTTGACGGACCGATTTCTGGTGAAGTTAAAGCTACTACCGTAAAGGCAGAGGACATGATCGCAGAGGGACGCGAGATTGCAAAGATTCATCCGAATATGGTTGTAAAGATTCCTATGACAACAGAGGGACTTAAAGCTGTTAAAGCACTGTCTGCTGAGGGAATCAAGACCAATGTTACACTGATCTTTACAGCAAATCAGGCACTTCTGGCTGCAAGAGCAGGTGCTTCATATGTTTCTCCTTTCTTGGGTCGTTTGGATGATATTTCTACCAATGGCACTGATTTGATCTATGATATTGTTGAGATTTTCGATAATTATCCGGAAATTTCCACAGAGATTATCTGCGCATCTACAAGACATCCTATGCATATTATCGAGTGTGCAAAAGCAGGTGCTGATATTGCAACTGTACCGTTTAAGGTTCTTATGCAGATGGTAAAACATCCTCTGACAGATGCCGGAATTGAGAAGTTTAAGGCAGATTATGAGGCTGTATTTGGTAAGTAATATACCAAAACCCCTTGAATTTCTTAGAAAAACATGATATACTTGCATTGATAACGTGATAAATTGACTGGAAAGAGTGGACGAAAAAGTCCACTCTTTCTGATTTCATAGGAAAGAACGTCCTATGAAATAAAAATTTCATAGGAAAAGGTTTGAGAATAGAAAGGTGGTGTGTATATGGCAAAAAGAGAACAATACGAAGCAAAGGTAGAAGCTTTTATCACACCGGTTCTTGAGCAGCATAAGTTCGAACTGGTGGATGTAGAGTATGTGCGTGAGGCCGGAGTTTGGTACCTGCGCTGCTACATTGACAAAGAGGGCGGCATTGCAGTAGATGACTGTGAGGTTATCAGCCGTATTTTAAGTGACTGGCTTGATAAGGAAGATTTTATAGAGGACAGCTATATAATGGAGGTAAGTTCTCCGGGGCTTGGACGACCTCTTAAGAAAGAAAAAGATTTCGCAAGAAGTGTTGGCAAAGATGTTGAGATTCGCCTTTATAAAGCGATAGATAAGCAAAAAGAATTTACCGGTGCACTTACATCATATGACGCAGATAAAGTGACGATAACCATGGAAGATGGCAGTGAGCGGACTTTTACGAAATCCGAGATTGCCCTGATTCGTCTGGCTTTTGATTTTTAAACGTTAGGAGGAGATAAAAGAAAATGAATAAAGAGTTGATAGAGGCAATTGATCTGCTTGAGAAGGAGAATAATATCAGCAAAGATGTCCTTTTGGAGGCAATTGAGAACTCACTGCTGACAGCATACAAAAACAACTATGGCCGTGCAGATAATGTCAAGGTCAGTATCAATCGCGAGACCGGAGATTTTTCCATCGTGGCTGAACGTGAAGTTGTCGAAAATGTTGAAGATCCTATGATTCAGGTAAGCCTTGCAGAGGCTAAACTCTTAAATAGCAAATATGAACTTGGTGATGTTGTTCAGTTCTCTGTAAACTCCAAAGAATTTGGACGTATCGCCGTTCAGAATGCGAAAAATGTAATTTTGCAGAAGATTCGTGAGGCAGAGCGCAACGCACTGTATGAAGAATGGCATTGCAGAGAAAAAGATATTGTAACAGGTATCGTACAGAGATATGTAGGACGCAATATCAGCATCAATTTAGGAAAGATTGATACTATTCTCAATGAAAGCGAGCAGGTAAAAGGAGAGGTATTTAAGCCGACTGAGCGTATCAAGCTTTATGTGGTTGAAGTAAAGGAAACCCAGCGTGATCCGAGAATTACAGTATCAAGAAGCCATCCTGACTTGGTTAAACGTCTCTTTGAGTCTGAGGTTACTGAAGTTCGCGATGGTACTGTAGAGATTAAGGCAATCGCCCGTGAGGCAGGTTCCCGTACCAAGATGGCGGTAAAATCCAACGATCCTAACGTTGATCCGGTAGGTGCATGTGTAGGTATGAATGGTGCCCGTGTAAGCACTGTTGTAAGTGAGCTTCGCGGTGAGAAGATTGATATTATCAACTGGGATGATAACCCTGCATTCCTTATTGAAAACGCACTGAGTCCTGCAAAGGTTATTCTTGTAGCAGCCGATGAGGAAGCTCGTGAAGCACAGGTTATCGTTCCTGATTATCAGCTGTCACTTGCAATTGGTAAGGAAGGACAGAATGCACGTTTGGCAGCCCGCCTGACCGGATTTAAGATCGATATCAAGAGCGAGACACAGGCAAGAGAAGCAGGACTTCTTGATGAACTTGAGATAGACTACGAGGAGGGATTTGAAGGATATACTGATGATCCTCTGATTAGCGTTCCGGAAGAAGATAATGCTTTGAGTGATGATGAGGCAGCTGAAACTGCACCGGAGCAGGATTAATAAAAAGGAAGTGATAGACAGTGGGAGTAAAAAAAGTGCCGCTCAGACAGTGCATCGGATGCGGAGAAATGAAGAGCAAAAAAGAAATGCTGCGTGTTTTGAAGACAACCGATGATACAATTGAGATTGACGCAACAGGCCGCAAGAACGGTCGCGGTGCCTACCTCTGTCCTTCGATGGACTGCTTTAAAAAGGCAGTAAAAGGCAAAGGACTGGAGAGGTCGCTAAAGATGGCGATTCCTAAAGAAGTCTATGAGATGCTTGAAAAGGAGATGGAGCAATTTGGTGAATCGTAAAAAAGTGCTGAATCTTCTGGGATTGGCTACGCGTGCCGGCAAGACGGCAAGTGGCGAGTTTATGACTGAAAAAGCGATAAAGAGCGGAAAAGCATATTTGGTAATCGTGTCGGAAGAGGCATCGGATAATACAAAAAAGATGTTTGAAAATTCATGTTCTTATTACAAGGTGCCTGTGTATCAGTTTGGTATGAAAGAAGAACTGGGACATGCGATGGGAAAAGAAATGCGTGCATCTTTAGCTGTTCTGGACTCCGGCTTTGCGAAGGCGTTAAAGGAAAAGCTTGACGAATGAACAACATGAATTTGTAATTTAGGCATTTCCAAAGTTTTGCATCAGAACGGCGAAAAAATGCCGTGACGGAGGCAGTAAATGAGAGTAAATGAATTGTCAAGGCAGATAGGCAAATCAAATAAAGAAGTTCTGGAAGTATTACAGAAAAACAATTATGACATAAAAAGTCATTCTTCCAATGTGACGGAAGAACAGGCGGACACAGTCAGACATTTCTTTGCAGAAACAAAGAAACATACGGCAGAGTCAAAGCCAGATATGGGAAAGGTGGAAATAAATCGAGTGGAAGATATGAAGAAAGAGCCTGTAGAGGCAGAGAAGAAAGAGGCGGAGAAGACAGCTGAACCTCCGAAAAAACGAATTGCAGCGGTTTATCGCCCGCAAAACAGTGTGCAGCGAGGAACACGCCCGGCAGCTAAGAACAATGCTGCACAGGCAACAAAGAGCAGCACACAGACAACACGTCAGCCGGCACAAAATACTGAGCAGTCGGTTCGTAGTGCACAGACTTCACAGACTGTTCAGGCAGCACAGCCTGCTCAGGGCACGCAGACAGTAAAAAGTGCAGCACAGGCACCGGCTGAGAGACGTGATAATCAGAAAGATGGCTATCAGGGCAATAGAGATGGCCAGAGAAGCGGCGGTTATCAGGGCAATCGCGATGGTCAGAGAAACGGCGGTTATCAGGGCAATAGAGACGGTCAGAGAAGTGGTGGCTACCAGGGCAATAGAGACGGTCAGAGAAGCGGCGGCTATCAGGGCAATAGAGATGGCCAGAGAAGCGGCGGCTATCAGGGCAATAGAGACGGTCAGAGAAGCGGCGGCTATCAGGGCAATAGAGATGGCCAGAGAAGCGGCGGCTATCAGGGCAATAGAGACGGTCAGAGAAGCGGCGGTTACCAGGGCAACCGCGATGGCCAGAGAACTGGCGGCTACCAGGGCAATCGAGACGGACAAAGAACCGGTGGTTATCAGGGCAATAGAGACGGTCAGAGAAGCGGTGGCTACCAGGGCAATAGAGACGGTCAGAGAAGTGGTGGATTCCAGGGAAATCGTGACGGCCAGAGAGGTGGACGTAGCGGATTGAGTATTCCAAAGCCGTCATTTGACAGCCCGGTTGTACAGAAACCGCAGAATAATAAACAGAATAAGAACAATTATAAGAACGACAAATACAGCAAGATCGACCATGAGGAAGAGATGCACTCCAAGGGCAAAGGCGGAAAGAGTGTCAAGAGTGCTGTTATGCCGCCACAGAAGAAAGAGGCAAAGGTAGAGGAGATCAAGACTATCACAATTCCAGAGGTTATCACTATCAAGGATCTGGCAGATAAGATGAAACTTCAGCCTTCAGTTATCGTAAAGAAACTTTTCCTGCAGGGCAAGGTTGTTACCATCAATCAGGAAGTGGATTACGAGCAGGCAGAAGAGATCGCTATGGAATTTGATGTACTCTGCGAAAAAGAAGTCAAAGTTGACGTGATCGAAGAGCTTCTGAAAGAGGAAGAGGAAGATGTGAAAGACATGGTAACCCGTCCGCCGGTTGTATGTGTTATGGGTCATGTCGATCATGGTAAAACGTCTCTTCTGGATGCTATCCGTCAGACCAATGTAACTGCAAAAGAGGCAGGTGGTATCACTCAGCATATCGGTGCGTACATGGTAGAGATCAACGGACAGAAGATTACATTCTTAGATACACCTGGACATGAGGCATTTACCGCAATGCGTATGCGTGGTGCCAAATCAACAGATATTGCAATCTTGGTAGTTGCAGCAGATGATGGTGTTATGCCTCAGACTATCGAGGCAATCAACCATGCAAAGGCAGCAGGCGTTGAGATCATCGTTGCAATTAACAAGATTGATAAACCAAGTGCCAATATTGAGAAGGTAAAACAGGAACTTATCGAGTATGAGCTGGTTCCGGAAGACTGGGGCGGCAGCACTGTTTTCGTACCGGTATCTGCACATACCAAAGAAGGTATCAAGGAACTGCTTGAAATGATACTTCTGACTGCAGAAGTTAAGGAATTAAAGGCAAATCCGAATCGTAATGCGAGAGGTCTTGTTATCGAGGCTGAGCTTGATAAGGGCAAGGGCCCGGTTGCAACAGTGCTTGTACAGAAAGGTACACTGCATGTGGGAGATCCGATTGCTGCAGGTGCATGCTATGGCCGTGTACGTGCGATGATGGATGACAAGGGACGTCGCGTAAAAGAGGCAGGTCCGTCTACTCCAGTTGAAATTTTGGGTCTCAATGATGTGCCGAATGCTGGCGAGGTATTCGTACAGCCTGAGAATGAGAAGGAAGCAAGAAGCTTTGCCGAGACATTTATATCTGAGAGCAAGAACAAGCTGATCGAAGATACAAAGATGAAACTTTCTCTTGATGATCTGTTCTCACAGATTAAAGCAGGAAATGTAAAAGAGCTTCCGCTGATTGTCAAGGCTGATGTACAGGGCTCTGTAGAGGCAGTAAAACAGAGTCTTATGAAGCTTTCCAACGAGGAAGTTGTGGTTAAGGTTATCCACGGTGGCGTAGGTGCGATCAATGAGTCAGATGTCAGCCTGGCAGCTGCATCTAATGCGATTATCATCGGCTTCAATGTGCGTCCAGATGCGACCGCAAAATCTGTCGCAGAGCGTGAAAAAGTAGACGTAAGACTTTATCGCGTCATCTATCAGGCAATCGAGGATGTTGAGGCAGCTATGAAGGGTATGCTTGACCCAATTTATGAGGAGCAGATTATCGGACATGCAGTTGTTCGTCAGACCTTCAAAGCGTCAGGTGTTGGTACGATTGCAGGTTCTTACGTTCTGGATGGTAAATTCCAGAGAGGCTGCAAGGCACGTATTACACGTGATGGCGAGCAGATCTTTGATGGCCCGCTGGCATCCTTAAAACGTTTCAAGGACGATGTCAAGGAAGTTGCTGCCGGATACGAGTGCGGTCTTGTGTTTGAGAAATTCAACGATCTGCAGGAAGATGATATGATCGAAGCATATGCTATGGTAGAAGTTCCGCGTTAGTATATTGACTGGAAATGAAGTGCCATTGTTCATGTAGTGTATGGACAGTGGCAATATGGAAAGACAGAGGAATACATGCGTAAAAATAGTATTAAAAATACAAGAATTAACAGTGAAGTACAAAGAGAGCTGAGCGAAATTATCAGCAGAGAGCTTAAAGATCCACGGATTCATCCCATGACAACGGTTGTTTCCGTGGAGGTAACACCGGATCTCAAGTACTGCAAGGCGTATATCAGCGTATTAGGCAATGAGGAAGCTGCTAAGGACACTATACAGGGACTTAAGAGTGCAGTAGGATTTGTCCGCACTCAGCTTGCAAGACGCATCAATCTGCGCAATACGCCGGAAATAACATTTATCCTCGATCAGTCGATTGAGTATGGCGTTCACATGACCAGACTGATCGATGAAGTGACTGAAAACCTCAGAGACTCAGAATCGGGAGATGAGGAAGAGAATGAATAAAAACATATTAGAGGCGTCTTTGGATAATGCAAAGCATATTGTTCTGCTTGGACACATCCATCCGGACGGAGACTGTATCGGAACGACGCTGGGACTGCTAAACTATCTGCGGGAGAATTATCCGCAGATAGAGGCAGAACTGTTTCTGGATCATCCGGCTGATAAATTTTCATATATGAAATATTTCGAAGAGATTCAGACAGAGGTTGTTCCTGACAAACAATTTGATCTTTGTATCACTATGGATGCCAGCGACAAGGAACGTCTGGGAGAATATGTTATATATTTTAACAGTGCAGGAAAGACGCTTTGCATAGATCATCACAAAACAAATATAGGATTTGCTGAGAAAAATCATATAATTGCAGGTGCAAGTTCTTGCAGCGAGGTGCTTTATGAACTTCTTGATGATGATAAGATTAGCAGGGAAAGTGCGGAGTGTCTATATACGGGAATTGTGCATGACACAGGTGTATTTAAATATAATTCAACAACCAGACGTACTATGGAGATAGCCGGTGCACTGATTGAAAAGGGCGTAAATACTACGAAGATCATAGATGACAGTTTTTACCGTAAAACCTATGCACAGAACCAGGTTCTTGGAAGGGCCATGCTTAACAGCTCGCTTATTCTGGAGGGAAAATGCATTTTTTCTATAATTTCACTAAAAGAGATGGAGTTTTATGGTGCCGATTCCAATGATTTGGACGGTATCATTGACCAGCTTAGGATTACCGATGGGGTTGAGTGTGCTATTTTCATTTATGAGAAGACTCTTGGTGAGTATAAGGTGAGTCTGCGATCCAATGATTACGTAGATGTTAGCAAGGTGGCAGCTTATTTTGGCGGTGGCGGACATATCCATGCTGCAGGATGCACTTTGCAGGGACGTCCTAGAGATGTGATCAACAATTTGACTGGTCATATAGAGAAACAGATGAGTGACAGATAGGTACTTCCCAAAACGAAAGTTCCGTATGTAGGAGATTTTATGTTTCACGGAGTAATAAATATTTATAAAGAACCTGGTTTTACATCCCATGATGTAGTAGCAAAGCTTCGTGGGATTTTGAAACAAAAAAAGATTGGACATACGGGCACGCTTGATCCGGCTGCAGAGGGTGTGCTTCCCGTATGCCTTGGAAAAGGTACAAAGCTGTGTGATCTGCTTACTGATAAGAGAAAAACTTATCAGGCTGTTCTTCTTCTTGGAATTGAAACAGATACGCAGGACACAACCGGAACGGTTCTCTCTGAAAAATCTACAAATGCCATTACAGAAGATGAGGTTCGTAAAGCGGCAGAAAGTTTTATAGGCCCTTATATGCAGGTTCCGCCTATGTATTCGGCACTCAAGGTAGATGGAAAAAAATTATATGAACTGGCTAGAGAAGGAAAAGAGATAGAGCGAAAAGCCCGTCCTGTGGAAATCTTCTCGCTTCATATTGATGAAATCAATTTACCAAGAGTTAAGATGACCGTTACATGTTCAAAGGGAACCTATATACGTACTTTGTGCTATGATATCGGTGTAAAACTTGGATGTGGAGGCTGTATGGAGAAGCTTATCCGTACTAGAGTAGACCGTTTTGAGATCTCTGATAGTCTTCGCTTGTCAGAGGTGGAGGAGATTAAGGATGCGGGCAACATTGATGAAAAGATTGTGCCTGTTGATAAAATGTTTGAAAACTATCCAGAATACGTGTCAAGCAATGAATTATTGGATAAGCTTCTGAAAAATGGCAATCCGTTTTCAAAAGATTTAGGTCCGTCAGTAAAAGATAGTAAACAATTGATCCGTGTCTATGACAGCAGTCGTGAATTCATTGGCCTCTATGCATATCAGCCGGAAAAGCAACAATGGAAGCCACGCAAGATCTTTCTGGGAGGAGAATAAGATGCAATACTTTGCCGGAACCAGAGAATTTCAGATAAAAGATGCGACAGCAGTGACTATCGGTAAGTTTGATGGTCTTCACAGAGGACATCAGAAGCTTTTAAGAGAAGTGATGCACTATCGTGAAAAAGGCTACAAACCAGCGGTATTTACCTTTGAGACGGCTCCCGGAACGCTGATACGTGGAAAGCTGCAGACCATGATTACAACCAATGAGGAACGTGAGGAAAATCTGCGCATGGCGGGTATTGAATATCTTGTAGAATATCCGTTTAATCAGGAAGTTGCACATATGGATCCGGAACAGTTTATTTCTGAGATTCTTGTGGATAAGATGGGAGCAAAGGCCATAGTATCCGGGCCGGACTGCCATTTTGGCTATCAGCGTAAGGGAGACGCAGCATTGCTAAAAAAATTGGCACCGAAGTATGGATACGAAGTGTCGATTGTAGAAAAGGCAATGGATGGAGAGCGTGAGATAAGCAGTACTTATATCAGAGAAGAACTTGAAAAGGGCAATATTAAAAAGGCTAATGAACTTCTGGGATATGAGTATAAAGTAAGCGGAAAAGTTGTACATGGAGAACACTTAGGTTCGACTCTTGGATTTCCGACTGCCAATATTCTGCCTGGGATTCAGAAACATCTCCCGGCTTTCGGGGTATATCTCTCGAAAACAGTGATTGATGGTGCTTCTTATGGAAGTATCACGAATATTGGAAAAAAACCAACAATTGCCGGGGAACGACCTGCCGGAGCGGAGACGTATATTTATAATTTAGATGAAAATCTCTATGGAAAGACAATAGAAGTACATTTTCTGGATTTTATGCGCCCGGAGATGAAGTTTTCGGGAATAGAAGAACTTAAAAAACAGGTGCTTAAGGATAAAGAAACAGGCAGAAAAATGCACGAAGCGGGACGATGAAGTTTGGCTTCGTGCATTTTTTTAGCAGAATATGAGATGAATTTTGTAAGTTAGTTTTGAACAGTCATCATTGGTCTAAATAAGATGCCGCCTCGGCTGCAGCTATGTGAATGTATTCATTCATGGATAAATTTTGTGTTCCTACCAATATATGATGACAGTGGGAATTGCCGGCAACTGGAAGCAGTATTTTCTGGGCACGGCTGCTTCCTACGGCGGTCGCCATAGCCGGGGTAATCTCGCCCATTAGGGAGTCCGCAATGACGATTCCTATGGGTCCAATAATCAAATCTGCATCACGGCAGGCTACTATAACCGGATTTTCACCGGTTGCCCCCATGGAGGCACCGGCCTTCATCATGGCAGATGTAGCGGTAGAGTTGGTGCCTATGGCTAATATGGGTTGTCCAGGGCAAAGTTTCAATAATTCCTCAACTAAGGCGCGCCCCATGCGTCCGCCTTGTCCGTCTATAATGGCAATTTTTTTCATGAGATACTCCTTTTTTTCAAATGTGTAAAATGCTCAAAGATATTTTGATCATAGTATTTTGATGTGCTTTATCCGAGTAATGATAGTTATAATACTAAATCAGGAATTTGCCAACATATATTAAACAAAAAGATTCACACTTGATTATTTATAAAAATGCGGTATAATGTATTGCATGATGCAGTAGTAAAGCAAGAAAATTCATTTTTGACTGCATAAAGATGCAGAAAGATGAATATAAATAAGGAGGAGATTTATTATGAAAAAGAAATTAGCAGCAATTGCCATGGCAGCAGTTATGGCAGCATCATTAGCAGCATGTTCTTCACAGCCAGCTGAGACAACAGCTGCAGCAGAGGAAAATAGTGAGACAACCGCAGAAACAGCAAAGGATGATAAGACAGCAGAAGCTGATACCAGTGCTTTCACAGGTAAGACATTGATTATGGCTACCAATGCTGAATTCCCACCATATGAGTATCATGAAGGAAATGACATTGTTGGTATCGATGCCGAGATTGCAAGTGCTATTTGTGAAGATATGGGTGCAACACTCAGTATTACCGATATTGCATTTGATTCCATTATCCCGGAAGTACAGTCAGGCAAGGCAGATTTCGCAGCAGCAGGAATGACAGTTACAGAGGATCGTAAGACTCAGGTTGATTTCTCTGATTCATATGCAACTGGTGTGCAGTCTGTAATCGTACCGGCAGATAGCGAGATTGCATCTCTGGATGATCTTCAGGGCAAACAGATCGGTGTTCAGCAGGGAACTACAGGAGATCTGTATTCAACAGATGATTTTGGCGAGGACAGCATTCAGAGATTCTCAAAGGGTGCAGATGCTGTACAGGCACTTTCTACAGGCAAGATTGACGCAGTTATCATTGATAACAAGCCGGCACAGGTATTTGTAAGTGAAAACGATGGTCTGAAGATTCTTGATACACCATATGCAGAAGAAGAGTACGCAATCGCAGTAAAGAAGGGCAACACTGAGCTCCTGGATGCTATCAATGCATCAATTGCTTCTCTGAAAGAGTCTGGAAAACTGGACGAGATCGTTGCAAAATACATTACAGCTGAATAATTATTAGAGACAGGCTCTGTACGGTTAATTTGCTGGGAATATGTTCTGGAAATCAAAGATGAACAACTTATCTATGACGGATTCTGTACGGTTGCAGTTGTTTGATTTGAAAAGGTTGCTGCAAGATGTAATTTGATTCTGCGGCAGCCTTTTTGTGTGGTAAGGATATTTAAGGAGGAAACGGATTGGAGAAATTAAAGCAGGCTTTATATTTAAACCTGATCAAAGATGACAGGTGGCAATATTTGACGGGGGGCCTGAAAAATACCCTGATCATCACGTTATTTGCAACATTGATCGGAATTGCACTTGGTCTGCTGATTGCGATTATCCGTGCAACTTATGACAAGACAGGTAAACTGAAGATTCTGAATGGTATATGTCAGGTATATCTGACTGTGGTTCGAGGCACGCCTGTTGTTATTCAGCTCATGATCTTCTATTATTGTATTTTTGTATCGCGTGTATTTGCAGGTGTATTTGTTGGTGTGATTGCATTTGGTCTTAATTCGGCTGCATATGTGGCAGAGATTTTCCGTTCTGGAATTATGTCGATCGACGAAGGACAGATGGAGGCAGGTCGAAGCCTTGGTTTTAATTATGTGCAGACCATGCGTTATATCATCATGCCGCAGGCCTTTAAGAATGTACTTCCGGCACTTTGCAATGAATTCGTTGTTTTGCTGAAGGAGACTTCAGTAGCTGGTTATGTTGCAGTGCAGGATCTAACTAAGGGCGGCGATATCATAAGATCCAGGACCTATGATGCATGGACGCCTCTCTTGATTGTGGCTGCCGTATATCTGGCACTGACGATGATATTTAACCATTTTGCACAGAATCTGGAAAGGAGCCTGAGAAAGAATGAGCGATAATAAAACAAATGAAGAAGTTATAATTGACATCAAGGATCTTTCCAAGGCATTCGGTGATTTAAAGGTATTAACCAATATATCTACCCAGATAAAAAAAGGCGATGTTGTTTGTGTGATCGGACCTTCAGGATCAGGCAAATCCACATTTTTGCGTTGCATGAATCTTCTGGAGACACCTACGGGTGGACATATTTACTTTGAGGGAACGGACATTACCGATAAAAAGGCAGATATTGACAAGCTTCGCCAGAAAATGGGCATGGTATTTCAACAGTTCAATTTGTTTCCACATATGACAATACTGGATAATATGACACTGGCACCGATTAAACTTTTAGGTCGTGGTAAGGCTGAAGCAGAAAAGGAGGCACTTGAGCTTCTTGAACGCGTTGGCTTACAAGAGAAGGCTAGTGCATACCCGGGTCAATTATCAGGCGGTCAGAAGCAGCGTGTGGCTATTGTACGTGCCTTGGCAATGCATCCGGATGTGATGCTTTTTGATGAACCGACATCTGCTCTTGACCCTGAGATGGTAGGAGAGGTTCTTAATGTAATGCGTCAGCTTGCAGAATCACACATGACCATGGTAGTGGTAACACATGAGATGGGCTTTGCCAGAGAAGTGGCAACCCGTGTTATGTTTATGGAAGGCGGCAACTTTATCGAAGAAAACGAGCCAAAGGAATTCTTTGAAAATCCGAAGAGCGATAGACTTAAGGCTTTTTTAAGTAAGGTTCTGTAGGGTATATTCTATTGCTTAAAGAAAATAAGCATATGACTTAATAAAACAGGCAGGAAAAGGAGATTCATCACTGTTGTTTGATTGACGACAGAGATGAATACCTTTTCTTGCCTTCTTTTTTTAGGATAACTTACGTGGCAAATCTATAAAAGTATGAAGTAGGTATAAATAAATGAATTATATAATAGACAGAATATTCTAAAAAAACACAACAAAATAAAAAGAATAACAAATATAGAAAAAT
>CAVKOQ010000012.1:0-33203 GCA_963657995.1 bacterium | reverse complement strand
TCGCTTTCGCGACCCGCCGCAGGCGGAGAATGTGCCAAGGCACATTCTTTTTTATTTTGACCGGCAAACAGGAAGATATGAGGGAAAAATATGGAGACAGAGTCAAGAGTTGCCGTGATCGGCATTGTGGTCGACCACACAGGAAATACGGAAACGGAAGAGTTAAATAAGGTGCTTCACCAGTACGGACAGTATATCGTGGGACGGATGGGGATTCCCTATCATAAGCGAAATGTGAATATTATCAGTGTCGTGATTGACGCACCGGGTGATGTGATCAGTGCACTGTCCGGCAAGCTTGGGATGTTGCGGGGGATTTCATCTAAGGCACTGTATTCGAAGGTGCCGGAAATACATGAATAAAAAGAGGTAAAGAAATGACAGATTTTTTACGTTCGGGGCTTCGACCGTCTGACTGGTGGAAGGAGGCGGTTCGTCCGAGTGCTGAACAGATAGAGACGATTATGGAGTTGAAAAGGCTGATTGACCGTCTGGAAGCAGGGGAGTCCCTGACGGAGGACGAGTGGGTCTGTCTGATCGAGGGACGGTCACCGAAGCTTTCGGAGTACCTCTTCGAAAAAGCACGCCGTATTCGGGAACAGGAATATGGGAAAGCAGTGTATGTGCGTGGGCTTATTGAGTGCAGCAATTATTGTAAAAATGACTGCCTTTACTGCGGTATTCGAAGGAGCAACCGGAATGCAAGCCGGTATCGTCTGAGTCGAGGTGAGATCCTTTCCTGCTGTGAAAATGGTTACAAGCTGGGATTTCGCACCTTTGTCCTGCAGGGCGGTGAGGATCCGGTGATGACTGACGATTGGGTAACAGAGACGGTGAAGGTGATCCGAAATGCATTTCCGGACTGTGCGATCACCCTGTCGCTAGGAGAAAAGGAGTATGACTCGCTGAAACGCTTTAAAGAAGCGGGAGCGGATCGTTATCTGCTGCGACATGAGACGGCTGATGCATGCCATTATGCGAGTCTGCACCCAGTGGAGATGTCGTTTGAACACAGGATGCAGTGCCTGAGAGATCTAAAGGCGCTGGGATACCAGACGGGATGCGGATTTATGGTCGGTTCGCCGCATCAGACGACGCGATGTCTGGCGAGAGATATGTGTTTTATCGAAGAACTTGACCCGGAAATGGTTGGAATCGGACCGTTTATTCCGCAGCATGATACTCCTTTTGGCGGGGAAGAGGCGGGAACTTTGGAAGAAACATTGTTTCTTTTAGGCTTGCTGCGTCTGATGAAACCGAAGGTGTTGCTTCCGGCGACGACGGCGCTCGGAACGATCCACCCGATGGGGCGGGAGCTAGGAATTCTGGCAGGAGGAAACGTCGTGATGCCGAACCTTTCACCAGTCGGAGTACGTGCGAAATATATGCTCTATGACAATAAAATCTGCACGGGAGATGAGGCGGCGGAGTGCGTCAACTGCATGAAAAGGCGCATGGAAAGCGTCGGATACGAGGTGGTCGTTGACCGGGGAGATTACAAGGGGTAGTTAGCATCGAAAGATGCTTACAGATAAATAAACTGACAGGGAAGGATGTATCCTGACTTGTAAGAAAAGGAGAAGTGACTATGAGTTACGATTACAACCCATCATCAAAAAAGGCAGAGGAATTTATCAACCATGAGGAAATTTTAGAGACACTTTCCTATGCCGAGAAGAACAAAAACAACGTGGAACTGATTGATCAGATTCTTACGAAAGCACGACTTCGAAAAGGATTAAGCCACCGTGAGGCAGCTGTGCTTCTTGACTGTGAGATTCCGGAAAAGGTGGAGGAGATCTTCGAACTGGCTCACCAGATCAAGCAGGATTTCTATGGAAACCGGATCGTCATGTTTGCACCGCTGTATCTGTCAAATTATTGCGTAAATGGCTGTGTGTACTGTCCATATCACATGAAAAACAAACACATTGCCAGAAAAAAGCTTACGCAGGATGAAATCCGCAAGGAGGTAATAGCACTTCAGGATATGGGACATAAACGTCTGGCACTGGAGACTGGCGAGGATCCGATCAACAATCCGATCGAGTACGTGCTTGAAAGTATCAAGACGATTTACAGTATCAAGCATAAAAACGGGGCGATCCGCCGTGTGAATGTCAATATTGCGGCGACGACGGTGGAAAACTATCGGAAGCTTAAAGAGGCGGGAATCGGAACCTACATCCTGTTTCAGGAGACGTACCATAAGGAAAGTTATGAGCAACTGCATCCGACGGGACCGAAACACAATTACTGTTACCACACTGAGGCGATGGATCGTGCAATGGAGGGCGGCATCGACGATGTGGGAATCGGTGTTTTATTTGGCTTGGAGCTGTACCGATATGAATTTGCAGGTCTTTTGATGCACGCGGAACATCTGGAGGCAGTTTTTGGCGTTGGTCCGCACACTATAAGTGTACCGCGTATACGTCGGGCAGACGATATCGATCCGTCCACTTTTGACAACGGCATCAGCGATGATATTTTCGAAAAGATCGTAGCCTGTATCAGGGTGGCAGTTCCGTACACGGGCATGATTATCTCGACTAGAGAGAGTAAAGCCTGTCGAGAGCGTGTGCTGCGCCTGGGTGTATCCCAGATCAGCGGAGGTTCACGTACCAGCGTAGGTGGTTATGTGGAGGAAGAGCCTGAGGAGGAAAATTCGGCACAGTTTGATGTGAGCGACAATCGGACGCTCGACCAAGTGGTTCGCTGGCTGATGGAGTTAGGCTATATTCCAAGCTTCTGCACGGCGTGCTACCGGGAAGGAAGGACTGGAGACCGATTTATGAGCCTGTGTAAGAGCGGACAGATTCAGAACTGCTGTCATCCGAATGCGTTGATGACACTCAAGGAATATCTGGAAGACTATGCGGCACCGGGAACAAAGGAGATCGGTGAGAAGCTGATTCAGGCAGAGATCGGTTCGATTCCGAAGGAAAAAGTGCAGGAGATCGTGAGGAAAAACCTGATTGAGATTGAAAATGGGCAGCGTGATTTCAGGTTTTAACAAATCAGGAGGAGATCAAATGGGAATGAATGAGACACCGTCAGGTGAGCGTGTGCATATCGCATTTTTCGGGCGTAGAAATGCGGGAAAATCAAGTCTGGTCAACGCAGTAACTGGACAGGAGCTGGCGATCGTATCTGACGTTCGTGGAACGACGACCGATCCGGTATATAAATCTATGGAGCTTCTGCCGCTCGGACCGGTAGTCATCATCGACACGCCGGGAATTGACGACGAAGGAGAACTGGGACTTAAACGAGTGGGAAAAGCTAAGCAGGTCTTAAATAAGGCGGATCTGGCTGTTCTTGTGGTTGATTTTTCAGAAAGAAAAAGCAGCTGGGACGAAGAGATGATAAGACTCTTCAAGAAAAAAGAAATTCCGTATCTCGTTGTTTTCAATAAGGTGGATTTAGCAGATGTGAAATTTCACAAAAATGAAAAAGAAAAGCTAGAATCTGCGGATGAGCAAGACCATGCTGCATATGTCAGTGCCATCACAAAAGAGGGAATAGAAGAACTTAAGGAGCGTATGGCACGTCTGACACTTAAAGATGAGGGTGAAAAACGCCTAGTAGCAGATCTTGTTAAGCCACTTGATACGGTAGTTTTGGTAATTCCTATCGACAAGGCGGCACCAAAAGGCCGTCTGATTCTGCCACAGCAGCAAGTCATAAGGGATTTGTTGGATATCGGTGCGATGCCATTTGTCTGTCGTGAGAAGGAACTTTCGGAAATCTTTTTGAAACTGAAAGAAGATCCGGCACTGGTAATCACGGACAGTCAGGTATTTCCACTGGTGGACACCTTGACACCGCCACAGGTGAGGCTGACTTCTTTTTCCATTTTATTTGCACGGTATAAAGGGGATCTTAATCAGGCTGCAGAGGGTGCTAAATCACTGGAAACGATAGAGGACGGTGATAAGATTCTCATTTCCGAGGGATGTACGCACCATCGTCAGTGCGGTGATATCGGCACGGAGAAGCTGCCAAACTGGATTCGCCAGTATACGGGGAAATCGCCTGAATTTCATTTTACATCCGGAACTGAATTTCCAGAGGATGTTTCTGAATATAAACTCATTGTCCACTGCGGCGGCTGCATGCTGAATGCAAGGGAGATGAAAAGCCGTCTTTTAAGTGCCTCAGATCAGGAAATTCCGATGACGAATTATGGGATTTTGATTGCCTATATGAAAGGAATTCTGAAACGGAGCATGGAGGCACTTAAGATACAAAAGACACGCGAGTAATGCAGACAAATAGCTAAATGTAAACCATATTAAGCTCGTGGGTTGACACTTATAAAGATGCGGTTTATAATAACGAAAGTTGTGTAAATGAGAATCAATGACGTTAAAGAACGGCATTTGATTGATAGAGTGATTTATAAGGAGTTTGAATTTATGAGTGTACAGTTAGCAGAGGAGATTATAAAAGGACGTCGTCTTAAAAGAGGAGAGGATCTTAGCATTTTATTGAGTGAGGACCTTGACGAGCTTTGTGCAGGAGCTGATTTGATTAGAAAAGAACTTTGCGGCAATCATGTGGATCTGTGTTCGATCATTAATGGACGAAGCGGACGTTGCAGCGAGGACTGCAAGTTCTGTGCTCAGTCGGCCTGTCATCGTACGAAGGTAGAGGAATACCCGTTTTTAGAGCCGGAGAAGATTTTGGAAGACTGCAAGCACCATGAGGCGAAAAAAGTGCACCGTTATTCCATAGTGACGGCAGGACGTGCACTTACAGGTACAGAGATGGAAAAGGCACTTACGGCATACCGTTCTATGAAAAAAGAATGTAAGGTAGAGCTCTGTGCTTCTCACGGACTTCTGTCCCAGGAAGATTTTAACAGGCTTAAAGAGGCTGGTGTTGGACGTTATCATGCAAATATTGAGACTTCCAGAAGAAATTTCCCGAATATATGTACAACACATACATTTGAGGACAAGCTTGAAGTAATCAGACGTGCGAAGGCAGCAGGATTATCTGTCTGTTCAGGTGGCATCATCGGTATGGGCGAGACCTGGGAAGATCGTATAGATATGGCTATTACACTCTGTGAGCTGGAAATCAAGTCGATTCCGTTGAATATTCTGCGTCCGATTCCCGGAACACCGTTGGAACATCAGGCACCGCTTTCGGAAGATGAGATTCTCAGGACGATTGCTATTTTCCGATACATCAATCCGACAGCTATGGTTCGTCTGGCAGCGGGAAGAAATTCGATGGAACATTCCGGTGAGCGTGCATTTCGCTCTGGTGCGAATGCAGCCATCACGGGCGATATGCTTACAACTTCCGGAAACCGCATCAGTGAGGATCAGGAGATGTTGACTGCGATGGGGTTCTTATTATAAATTGGTACGGTAACGAATATTCCACCCATGAAATAACGGCCCGTTTCCCTTGCCAATATCAAATCCAAAAGACAATGCCTCATTTAAATAGATACGTGCATCTAGGATACTCTGCTTTAGGGAATGTCCACAGGCGAGACCGCAGGCGATTGCGGAGGACAGAGTGCAGCCGGTTCCGTGATTGTTGGGATTGTCGATTCGTTCAGAAGAAAACCAGAACGGTTTATAGCTTGGCTGACATAAAACATCACAGACCGAATCAGTGCGACTCATTCTATGACCGCCTTTTAAGAGGACAGCAGTATTAAACTTGCGTGAAAGTTGTGTCGCTGCGTCTTCTATATCTGAATCGCTGTCCAATGAATGGGATTCAATTTGAAGCAAAAATTCAGCTTCCGGCAGATTTGGTGTCAAAAGTGTGGCACGTGGAAATAAGAGTTCACATGCGGCTGTGATGGCCTCAGGAGTTGCAAGAGGTCGCCCGCTGGTTGATATGAGCACCGGATCGAGTACGACCGGGATATCCGGATAATCACAAAGCTTTTCTGCGACGATACGGACTGCGTAGTCACTCCCAAGCATTCCGATCTTGATCGCCTGAGGAGTCAGATCTGAAAGAACCGAGTCAAGCTGTGCGGCCAGTATGTCCGATGTGACTGGTGATAATGCCTGTACTCCAAGTGTATTCTGAGCTGTAATTGCAGTGATAACGGTGGAACCGTAAAGTCCCATGGCGGTGATAGTTTTTAGATCAGCCTGAATTCCGGCACCACCCCCGCTGTCAGAGCCGGCAATGGTGAGTACAGAAGGGATAAAACGGTTGTTTTTTGATGAGTTAGTCATATTTAATTACCTTTTGCTACGGTTTTTATGTTGTCTTCAGCCACATCTTTCACTTTATTCCTAAGTTTTCTGACAGCTTCTGCGATATCTGTTTGTCCGAAAATGCCGGATATAACTGCAGCTCCAGCGATGCCACATCCAGACAGTGTAGATATATTTAAGGCATCGATGCCACCGATGGCGACAACCGGGATGGAAACGGAGCGGCAGATGGAAGTAAGGGTCTCGCGGGACATAGGAGTGGCATCTTTTTTGGTAGGGCTTGAAAATACGGCACCGGAACCGAGATAATCGGCTCCGGCTTTTTCAGCTTCCAAAGCCTGAGAGACCGTCTTTGCGGTTACACCGAGAATCTTATCGGAACCGATTTTTGCACGTACATCTATGGCCGGAAGATCACTTTGACCGATATGAATGCCATCTGCACCACTATTTATAGTGATAAAGAGACTGTCATTGATGATCAGAGGAACCTGATACCGTTCTGTCAGTTTGCGGATGGAAAGGGCCTCTCTAAGAAAATCTTCCTCTGATATATTTTTTTCGCGAAGCTGAAGCATCGTGATTCCGGCATCAAGTGCCTCCAATACCTGGTCTTCAAGAGGACGCATACCAGGACGATGGGGCATAGTTATTGCATATAAGAGACAATTATCTCGCTGAAATTTCAATTTTTTGACCTCCAAGCAGTGCTTTACCAGTCATCTGACTGACGGCATCCAAAAAATAAATATGAAAACTTCCCATACCGGTACCGTTTATCTGCATCTGTGCCGCGGCCTTTTCACCGCAAAGTCCGATTTCTGCAACCGCACATACGGAAGGATAGAAATAAACATAAGGGTCCCTGTATTTAGAAACTTTAGAAGTTGTTGCAGAAAATGCCGCCAACAATCCATCCATCATACATCCGCTTCCGGTAATACGTGAAAGTTCCGGGCAGCCGTTATGAATGCGTGCTGTATTGGAACCGTAGACAACAAGATCAACAGGACCGGTGCATACGATGACAGCCTGAAGTTTTTTTGATAGAAAACGGGCAATGCTAGTGTCTTTACGTGCTCGGTATGATGTGTAGCGGGAGGCAGATGGAAACTTGCAAACTGCGTCCACACCGTGCTGCTCTTTTTTTACAGGATAGCCGAACAAATTTGCCAATGTTCGGATCTCGGATGAATTACCTCTAATAATTGATACTGAAACATATGACAGAATCAGGCGAGCGGCTTGTCTTCTGTGAGCGGACACGCCGATGCCGACCGGATCAAATACAACAGGGATTCCCGTTTGATTAGCAGCACGTCCGGCACGAATCATGGAGATGACAGATCCTAGTTTTAAGGTGCCAAGATTGAGCACCAGACCATCACTTGCAGAGGCAGTTGAAGCTGTCTCTGCCGGATGGTCCGTCATGATTGGAGATGCACCGGCAGCAAGAAGCAGATTGGCAACATCGTTTGCAGTGACATAATTGGTAATGCAGTGGATGAGCGGTGCAGTAAGCCTTACATTTTCAGGATATGTAGAAAGTGCATCGGATAAAATTGCAGAGACGTTTCTGTCTTGCATCTGAAACAGCCTCCTTTTTATCTGGTCTTCAGAAGATTATTCATCCATGAAAACAATCCGGTATGGCGCATAAACTCAATCAACATAAAGGCAATGGCGGTGCCGCAGGCTGTGCTCATAAGAAATGGAAGCACATAGAGAAATAAAGTTGCCTCCTTGCCCATCAGAAAAATAGCTACAGGACAGCAGAGCATGGCACCTATAAGGCCGGTACCTACTACTTCACCGATGTAAGCAAGAAGAAAACGCCCGCTCTTTTTGAATAAATATGCCCCTAAGAAGGCACCGGCCATGCTTCCGGGAAATGCGAGAAGACTACCGGTTCCAAGGATATTTCTGATTAAAGATACGCAAAAAGCCATCGATACACCGTATACAGGGCCTAAAAAGATACCTGCAAGTACATTGACAAGGTGCTGAATCGGAAAACATCTTGATGCACCGATAGGAATCGAAAAGCCGGATAATGCAACTGTAAGTGCGATTAACATACCTGCCAGAGCAGTTTTTTTGACTGAAAAAGCTTGTGGCTGTGTGGCAGATGCAGACATAATTGAGTTATTCATGTAAATACCTCCAATATCCAATATCAAATATCATATTCTATTAGAAATAAATATAAATATGCATTTTTATATTATTCATCAAAAATAGAAACAATCTCTCCTGAAAGGATTCGATTCATATTTTTGACTGCACAGAAGTTTCCGCACATAGAACAGGTATCTTCTTTTTCAGGTTTCGATTCTGCACGATAACGGCGTGCTTTTTCAGGATCTATAGCCAAAGAAAACTGCTCTTCCCAGTCAAGGCGTGCACGTGCTTTAGCCATCTTGCGATCCCACTCCTTTGCACCAGGTATACCCTTTGCAATATCCGCTGCATGTGCTGCGATACGTGAGGCGATGATACCTTCTTTTACATCGTCACGGTTAGGAAGTCGCAGATGTTCGGCAGGTGTTACGTAGCAAAGGAAGGAAGCACCTGCAGTTGCGGCAATTGCACCACCGATAGCTGCTGTGATGTGATCGTATCCCGGTGCGACATCAGTTACCAGAGGGCCCAGTACATAGAATGGAGCACCTTTGCATACTGACTGCTGGATCTTCATGTTGGCTGCTATCTGATCGAGAGGCATATGTCCAGGTCCTTCTATCATGATCTGTACATTCTTTTCCCAGGCACGTTTTGTAAGCTCGCCAAGAGTGAGAAGTTCTTCTAGCTGTGATACATCTGTGGCGTCTTCAAGACATCCAGGACGACAGGCATCGCCAAGACTGAGCGTTACGTCATATTCCTGACAGATATCAAGAAGACGATCAAAATGTTCATAAAATGGATTTTCTTTACCGGTCATTTCCATCCATGCAAAGATAATGGAACCACCTCTGGAGACTATGTTGGTCAGACGTTTCATCTTTTTGAAGCGTTCAGCAGTGTTTTTGTTGATTCCAACGTGGATAGTCAGGAAATCAACACCATCCTTTGCATGCATTTCTGCAATCTGAAGCCATTCTTCCGATGTGATTTCGCGAAGTGGTTTGTGATAATATACAACAGCGTCATAGATAGGCACTGTTCCGATGATAGCAGGGCATTCAGCGGTCAGTTTCCTGCGAAATTTCCTAGTATCTCCAAATGAACTCAGGTCCATGATGGATTCAGCCCCCATGGCAACGGCATCATTGACTTTAGAAAGTTCCATGTCAAGATCATTCAGATCACGGGAAGTTCCAAGATTTACATTGATTTTTGTGCGAAGTGCTGATCCGACTCCATTAGGATCGAGACAGGTATGAAGTTTATTTGCTGGGATAACAACCTGGCCGGCAGCGACAAGTTTAATAAGTTTTTCCGGATCCATCTGCTCTTTTTTGGCAACTGCCAAAAGTTCTTTTGTAAAGATTCCCTTGCGTGCTGCATCCATTTGTGTAGTATAGTTCATATGTAACCCTCCTCATATCAGGGAGAATGTGAAAAAAGCGAGAGATAAATTTTTGTTTCATAGGACGCACTTTCCTATGAAATAAAAAAACCTGTACCACGCAGGTACAGGTTCGACATATCGTCACAGATGTTCCCTACGTTGGCATTACCCAAATCAGGTTATAAAGGTCGAAGTTTGATGACTTCCTCTCAGCCCGCTCACGAGCTCCCTCTTGTATTTGCTGTCACTGTAGCACTTCTGCATCTGTTTGTCAATTGAGAATTGTTGATTGATTATTGATGCTATATTCATGAATACGATGAAAAAACGCCAATCTGGACTAATGCCAATCACTATGCTATAATAAGGGGCATCGGATCATATGAGTACAATCGATATGTGATTTTTATGGTGTTTGCCTTGATTTGGGATTAGATAAATCTGGAACCAGGGAACAGCATGGGAGAATGAGATGAAACAGAATATAAAAATACGAGGTCAGCTGCGTACATATTTGCAATGGCCACTCATAATGTCATTTTTCTTATTGGCAGCAAATCTGGCAGTCGGGATTATAAGTCCGTTTGCCGGGATCATTATGTCAGGTTTTACCATAACCTACATTCTGGTGGCATTGTGGTTATTCATGTACCGCAGAAAACGTCTGATGGGCGGACTGGTCGAATTTTCATCAGAGTATGCGATGGTGCAGAAGCAGTTGCTTTATGAGATGGCAGTGCCATACGCCATTGCTGATATGGATGGACATTTTCTCTGGCTCAATCAGTCTTTTTCCGAGATTGTCGGAGAAGATAAGAACTGTCGCAAGAATATTGCGGCAGTATTTCCTGAGCTTACCAGGGAATTCCTAGATGAGATGGATGAAAAGGCGAGCGTTCACTCATCATTTGATGACAGATTTTACCGGATTGATATTCAGCAGGTTGCTCTTAGCGAGACCGACGGTATGAAGATAGGTGCGTTGTGTGAAGATGAAGGTGAGATGCTGCTGGTGCTTTATCTGTATGATGAGACAGAGATCTTAAAATGCAGACAGCAGATTGACAACCAGCGTCTGGTTGCAGGACTTATCTACCTTGACAACTATGATGAGGCGTTGGAGAGTGTTGAAGAAGTGCGTCGCTCACTGCTTGTTGCCCTGATCGATCGTAAGATAACAAAGTATTTTTCAGCTATGGAGGGTATCGTTAAGAAGCTTGAAAATGATAAGTACCTGTTTGTGATCAAGCAGCAGTATACTAAGGAGATCCAGGAAGGCCGTTTTTCTATTCTTGAAGATGTCAAGACTGTCAATATCGGAAATGATATGGCTGTCACGCTCAGTATCGGTATGGGTATGAATGGGGACAGCTATATCCGCAATTATGAGTATGCGAGAACGGCGATTGATATGGCACTTGGACGAGGCGGAGATCAGGCAGTTGTAAAGGACGGAACGAAGATTCGTTACTACGGTGGCAAATCTCAGCAGCTTGAAAAGACGACCCGTGTCAAGGCCCGCGTCAAGGCACATGCGATGCGAGAACTGATGGATACGAAGGACAAGATGCTGATCATGGGGCATAAGATTGGCGATACGGATTCTTTTGGTGCAGCTATCGGTATCTGGAGAATTGCAACATCATTTAACAAAAAAGCAAGAATTGTTATCAATGGAGTCAACTCATCGGTTAAGCCGATGATGGCACGTTTTCAAAACAGTGCTGATTATCCTGAGGATCTGTTCTTGACAGGAGATGAGGCGGCAAGCTGGGCTGACGCCAATACTATGCTTGTGGTGGTCGATGTTAACCGCCCGAGCATTACGGAAGCACCTGAGCTTTTAAAGAAAATCAAAACTATAGTTGTTCTTGATCATCATAGACAGAGTAGTGAGATCATTGATAATGCTGTTTTGTCCTATGTCGAACCGTATGCGTCATCAGCCTGCGAGATGGTAGCCGAGGTGCTCCAGTATATCGGTGATGACGGAATCAAGATCAAACCGGCTGAGGCTGATGCCATGTATGCAGGAATTGTTATTGATACAAATAATTTCATGAATCAGGCAGGAGTCAGAACCTTTGAGGCAGCTGCATTTTTGCGAAGAAATGGTGCAGATGTGGTGCGTGTTAGAAAGCTGTTCCGTGACAAGATTGAGGACTATAGGGCTAGAGCTGAGGCGATTCAGAAGGCTGAGATTTATCACGGCGAATATGCAATTTCAGTATGCCCTTCAGAAGGTCTGGAGAGTCCTACGGTTGTCGGAGCACAGGCTGCCAATGAACTGCTCGATATTGTAGGAATCAAGGCATCTTTTGTGATGACTCAGATGGGTGATACGATTTACTTCAGTGCCCGCTCTATTGACGAGATCAATGTACAGGTTATCATGGAGAAACTGGGCGGAGGTGGCCACCGTACCATTGCAGGTGCACAGTTAAAGGGTGCAACTATAGAAGAGGCCAGAGGTAAAATAAAAGACCTTATTACTGACATGATGAAGAAAGGAGAAATATAACGATGGAAGTTGTATTATTAGAGGATGTAAAGGCACTTGGAAAAAAAGGTGATATAGTAAAGGTAAGCGACGGATACGGACGCAACTTTATTTTAACTAAAAAACTGGGAATTGAGGCTACAGCGAAGAATTTAAATGATCTGAAATTGCAGAAGGCAAACGAGGCTAAGATTGCAGCAGAACAGTTGGCAGCAGCCAAGGACCTGGCAAAACATCTGGAAGATAAATCTATTACACTGTCTATCAAGGCAGGTGAAGGCGGAAAAGCATTTGGCTCTGTATCTTCAAAGGAAATCGCAAAGGCTATAAAGGATCAGCTGAATCTTGATATCGACAAGAAAAAACTTGTTCTTCCGGAGCCTATAAAGACATTCGGTACACATGAAGTTTCAATCAAGCTTCACAAAGAAGTGACAGGAAAGCTGGCTGTAAAGGTTATTGAAGCTTAATATGGAGGACTGAGTTATGGATGAAGCCCTGATAAAGCGGGTACTCCCGCATAGTGTAGAGGCGGAACAATCGGTCATCGGATCCATGCTTATGGATCGGGAAGCAATTATCGCGGCGTCTGAGATTATCACAGGCGCCGATTTTTACCAGCATCAATATGGTGTGATGTTTGACTCGATAGTTGAACTTTTCAATGAGGGAAAACCTGTTGACTTGATAACGCTTCAAAACCGACTTCGAGAGAAAGATGTTCCACCGGAGGTCAGTAGTCTTGAATTTGTTCGCGATGTCATGACGTCTGTTCCAACTTCTGTAAATGTAAAGTCATATGCCAACATCGTTAGGGAAAAGTCAGTTCTTCGTAAGCTTATAAAAATTAATGAGGAAATTGAAAATCTCTGCTACGGTGGAAGGGATAAGCTTGAGGACATACTGGCACATACTGAAAAATCAGTATTTGACCTTCTTCAGAACCGAGGCGGAGGAGAATTTGTGCCGATCCAGCAGGTTGCATTAAATGTACTCGAAAAGATTGAGGCTGCATCGAAGAGCAACAGTACGGTAACCGGAATACCGACAGGTTTTATAGACCTTGATTATCGCACATCCGGTTTTCAGCCATCAGATTTTATATTGATTGCGGCACGTCCTTCCATGGGTAAGACCGCATTTGTGTTAAATGTGGTCGAGCATGTGGCAGTTAAAAAAGGTCTTCCGTGTATGGTATTTAGTCTGGAGATGTCCAAGGAGCAGCTGGTAAACCGTATGTTGTCCATGGAATCCAATGTTGATTCTCAGAAACTTCGAACAGGTACACTTACGGATTCTGACTGGGATTCTGTCGTGGAAGGTATAGGAACGATAGGAAGTTCCAAGCTGATAATCGACGATACACCGGGTATTTCGATATCAGAACTGCGTTCAAAATGCCGTAAGGTGAAGCTGGAGTATGGTTTAAGCTTGGTTATTATCGATTACCTGCAGTTGATGAGCGGCAGCGGAAGCAGAGGTGAGAACCGCCAGCAGGAGATCTCGGAGATTTCACGTTCTTTAAAGGCACTGGCCAGAGAACTGAATGCACCGGTCATTTCCCTGTCACAGCTTTCACGTGCCTGCGAGACACGTCCGGATCACCGTCCGATGCTTTCGGATCTTCGTGAATCAGGAGCGATCGAGCAGGATGCCGATGTGGTTATGTTTTTGTATCGTGATGATTATTACAATAAAGATACGGATACACCAAATATCGCTGAGGTAATTATAGCTAAGCAGCGTAACGGCCCAATTGGAACTGTACAGCTCATGTGGAGACCGGAGCTTACGAAGTTTGCCAATTTGGCGAAATAGAGTCGCTGGAGGGACGGGATTGGAGAAAAGGAATGTAAGATGCTTGAATTAATACAGAAAAAAGATGTGGCTGATTTAGATACAGTCCGCCAGCTATACCGTTCATTAGCAGGAACTGAGTTCTGTGCGTGGACAGATAATTATCCTGGTGAGACAGAACTTAAGTCGGATCTTTCGAGAAATTCATTGTTTTGTATCCGTGATACAGAGTCGAAAGAGATCGCAGGTGTGGTTTCTATCGACGATGACCCAGAGGTGGAGGCGATCTGCTGCTGGTCAAAAGAACTGCAGCCGTCTGCAGAGATTTCAAGACTTGGTGTGGCTGAGAAATACCAGAACCGGGGCATTGCAAGACAGCTTTTAACCGGTGCCATGGAGGAACTCAAAAGGCGCGGCTGCAAGAGTGCTCATATGCTGGTGGCGAAGGACAATGTGAAAGCACTGCGTTCGTACCAGAAGCTCGCATTTACGAAGGTCGGTGAGTATGTGCTTCAGGGGCATGATTATTGGTGTTATGAAAAGAAATTATAAAAGGAAAAAAGAATGTGCTTTGGCACATTCTTTTTTTTTGTGCGAATGCCGCGATAATGATGAAAAATTGCAAAAGCATGTTTTTGTCGTGGTTGTTTCCGTTTATCCGCCCATATTATCCGTTCATGTAGCAAATTATGCAGTTCGTACAAGAAACATTGATTAAAACTAAAAAAAACAATAAAATTACACCATGGTTGTTAAAAAAATATTAAAGTATTATGAAAAATGAGGAAAGAGGGGTATGAACATGAAGAAAAAATTGAAATCTATCGTTTCCTGTCTGACCGGTCTTGCACTGGCAGTCTCACTGACAGCCTGCTCCGGAAGTTCGTCTTCCACAGCAACAGAGGCTCCGGCAGCTGAGGAGAAGGATGGCGGCTCAAGTGATGCAGAGGGAAGTTCCGCTTCCGTGGATATCGACCGTGGTTCTGAGTTTGTTACCATTGCAACTGGTCCTACCAGTGGTATCTATTATCCGATCGGTGGTGCATTTGCAACCGCACTCGGAAATGCCGGTTACAAGACATCAGCGCAGGCTACCGGTGCATCGGTTGAGAATATCAACCTGATTACCAATGATGAAGCAGAGTTAGCCATCTCAATGCAGGATTCCGTTATGCAGGCATATGAGGGATTTGGTGCATTTGATACAGCTAATGAAGACCTCCGTGCAATGATGCGTTTGTGGCCGAACTACGTACAGCTTGTTACTACTGCAGATACCGGCATCAAGAGTGTTGAGGATCTGAAAGGCAAGAGAGTCGGCGTTGGTGCACCGAACTCTGGTGTAGAGCTGAACGCAAGAATGATTTATGAGGCATATGGCATGTCCTACGAGGATAGTGACGTTGATTACCTTTCCTATGGCGAGGCAATCGACCAGATGAAGAATGGTCAGTGTGATGCGGCATTCGTTACTTCAGGTCTTCCGAACTCCACAGTCAGCGAGCTGGCATTCAGCTATGACATGGTAATCGTACCGATTGATGGTGAAGGACGTGACAACCTGATTGAGAAATATCCGTTCTTCGCAGCTAGTACAATTCCGGCAGGTACATACAACAATGACGATGATGTTGAAAGCGTATTCGTTTACAATATCATGCTGGTAAATAAGAACCTTTCTGACGATATGGTATATGATATGCTCGACTGCATCTTCGCAGATGATGGCATTTCCACTATTAAAGCGTCCCACAATACAGCAGACAAGAACATCGATATTACTTTTGGTGTAGATGATATCAAGATTCCGCTTCATGATGGAGCTGCAAAATGGTGGCAGGATCATGGTTATGAGACACCGAATAACTAATCAGTAACGACTAAAAGTTAGACAGACAGTGTGAATAAATGTGATTGTCTGAGAATAAGAAGGAGGCAGAGCCATGAAGGAGCACAGCGAAAATCCATCATTTTCCCATAAAAAGACGATGGTGTCCGCAGTACTCGTTCTGGCTCTGTCTTTTATTCCTATTGGAGCAGCGATGGCATCGCAGACAGTGACAGAAAAGTTTCAGTCTGGTGAACGACTTGTTGTGGAAAATAGGGATACCGGAGAAGTTTATGCAGATGTGCCGATAGAGGCGGGAGATGAGGTCTCCTTCGGCTGGACACATTCGTTTGAACATATTCCGTGGAATGAATACTATGAGGTAGAACCGGACGGAAGTTTTCTGCTTCACACCATATCTGTGGCAGGCTTCGGAGCGGGGATACCGGCGGAGATGGACTGCACCTATCGCTATGAGGACGGGCTTATCTACATGGATGACATAGAAAGTCGGTTTGAACAGTTTAACTGGATCAATTCCCAGACGGCACTGCGAGAGATCGCTGTCAATGGGGAACATCTTTTGGCTGGGGCAGACATGCCGCATCACGAAAAAATGATTTTAAGTATTAAAAAGAAAGGGGGCAATGGATGATGAGTAGCAAAGAAGAGACGAAAGCACCTCTGGAAGAAGAGAGAGAAATGACGGAGGAAGAAAAACAGCAGCTTCTTGAAAAATTTGACAAAGAAAGCAAGACACGTACCTTCGTATCGCCATGGATGGCGAATGCCTATAAAATATTTGCAATCGTAGTTACTCTGTATCATCTGCTTTTTTCATCCGGTTTTTATATGCCGGAGACACTGAAGCACCGTTCCATGCATGTGGCAATGATCTTGATTTTATCATTTGCCATGTATCCTGCCACAAAAAAGGCAAGCCGCAAGGTTATAGCATGGTATGACTGGATTCTTATGGCACTTTCAGGTTCGGTAGCAGCATATATGTGGATTGACTATTTCAACATCATAAATCGTGCCGGAAAACCGAACACTATGGATGTTGTTATGGGTACACTGCTTACAATTCTTGTTTTGGAAGCGACAAGACGTGTGTGTGGTATGGCACTTCCGATTATTTCCATTATCTTTATGGTATACAGTTTGATGGGAACGAAACAGGGACTTATCCCGATTGACATCCCGGGTATCTTCTTACATCGTGGTTACAGTTGGCAGAAACTGATGAGCCATTTCTTTGCAAATACAGAAGGTATCTTTGGTTCGTCGGTCAATGTCGCATCAACGTATATATTCCTGTTCATCGCTTTTGGCGAGGTTATGAACAAGTGTGGCATGGGTAAATTCTTTAACGATTTTGCTAATGCGATCGCCGGAGGCACAAAGGGTGGCCCGGCAAAGGTGGCCGTTGTGGCATCCGGACTTCTCGGTATGATCAACGGTGCAGCAGTTGCTGTTGTAGTTACAACCGGTTCATTTACTATCCCGTTAATGAAAAAATCCGGTTATGATGATGAATTTGCAGGTGCGGTTGTAGCGACCGGTTCTGTAGGCGGACAGCTGATGCCTCCTGTAATGGGTGCAGCAGCATTCATCATGGCTGAGACACTTGGAATGAAGTACAATGAGCTTCTGATTTCGGCAATCATCCCGGCAGTTATCTATTACATGGGTATTCTGTTCCAGATTCAGATGAGAGCAGAAAAAATGGGTATGAAAGGAACACCGAAGGATCAGCTTCCGAAGATGGGAGATGTCATGAAGGAGTATGGACATCTGTCACTTCCGCTCATTTTCCTCATTTATATGCTGTTCTTCAGCGGCAAGACCGTTATCATGGCAGCATTCTATACCATCATCTTTACGATCATTATTGCACAGCTTCGTCCAAATACCCGTATGAGTATCGACGATATCCTTGGTGCAATGGTAAACAGTGCTAAATCTACTGTATCTGTAGCTATCGCGTGTGCCTGCGTTGGCATCATCGTTGGTTCCTGCAGTATTACCGGTTTTGCACTTAATATGGCAAACACAATCATCAGCATCGGTGGCAAGAGCCTGATGTTCACACTCTTGTTCACGATGGTTACCTGTATGATTTTAGGTATGGGTCTTCCGAGTATCCCGTCCTATATCATTACATCCACAATTGCGGCTCCGGCACTGGTACAGCTTGGTATCCCGGCACTGGTGGCACATCTGTTCTGCTTCTACTTCGCAATGTTTGCAAACCTGACACCTCCGGTTGCACTTGCAGCATTTGCGGCCGCGGGTATAGCGGGAGGAAATCCGATGAAAACCGGATGGGCGTCAGTCAAACTGGCACTGGCAGGATTTATCCTTCCGTATATGTTCGTATACAATCCGCAGCTTCTTCTGATTGATACACCGGTTCTTCAGGGAATCCAGGTGGCAATCACAGCAGCCATTGGTGTATTCTTAATCAGTGTTGCAGTTGAGGGATTCCTGTATCAGAAGGTAAATATCGCACTGAGATTGCTGAGTCTTGTAGGTGCATACCTGCTGATAGATAGTGGCCTTGTTACAGATATCGTGGGAATAGTTATTTTTGCGGCAGTTCTTATTTTACAGAAGACAATGTCACGAAAAAGTGGTACAATAGCGTCATCATAAATTTTTGATGGCATAAAGGGGTGCTGCAGGTTATGCTTGCAGCACCCTTTTGTGTAATAGGAAACTTCGTTCATATTACACAAAACGCTCCTCGGGGATGTGCAATTTATAAGAAGTTTATTTGATTGGGGATAATTATAACAGTGAGGGGGAAACAGCATGTTGTACGATGTTATCATGAGTGTCTGCATGAATATATCGCTTTTAATCGTGCTGGCAATGATTCTGACGAAGGTGCAGTTTGTCAGAGAACTTCTGTTCAACGAAGAATATATGGAGGAAGAACGGGAGCTTAAACAAGAACAGGAAGATGAGTTTGGAAAGCCAGTAGAAACAGGAACTCAAGAACTCGAAAGAGATTGGGGAAATAAGTTTATTCTTGGTCTGATTTTTGCTGTGTTTTGTATTATTTCTGATTATATTGGTATTCAGGTCGAAGGAGCAATTCCAAATGCTCGCGTCATAGGAGTGCTTTCTGCCGGATTTTTAGGTGGTCCGGTTGCTGGCATGACTACAGCGATTCTGGCAGCAATTCACCGTTATATGATACTTCCGGAGCGGATCAGCACCACAGCGTGCGTAATATCGGCACTAGTACACGGTGTTATGGCATCGTACATCGGTTATCGGAGAAGAGACCAAAAGCAGTATTCCAACCGCTTTTTGCTTTTATCTACATTTGCTGCGGAAGCATTTCACATGGGGCTTATCCTGGTTATAACGCGTCCATTCTTGCAGGCAGTTGAAATAGTGGAGATTGTCCTGATCCCGATGGTTATTATCAATTCTTTTGGTATGGTAATTTTTTTCAGCATATTTAAGTCGATCTATAATCAGGAGGATCTGAAGGCGGCGGCTAGTGTGTCGCTCGCTCTTAGGACTGCAGAACGTTGTATTCCGTATCTGGCGGATGCAGAGACGAATCCAGAAAGTATGAATCAGATTCTTAAGATTATCTTGTCGGAATACCGCTGTGTAGGTGCGGCGATAGTTCGTGATTATACATTTTTGGGGCGAAGTCGTGCTTTTAAGTCTATAACACTGGATAAAAAATCCTATCCGAGACTTCTGTCTGCGACAAAAACTTACCGGACAACGCGTATAAGTCGTGTGCCGCTTCCTGAGGATGCTTTTTATCCATTGTACGAGAATAATGTTATCATATCAGCACCGATTGTCAGAAACGATGACACAGTACTCTGTCTGGTTATGCTGGTGCGAAAAAATGCCTATTCATATAAGGCTGATGTTGAGTTTGCGAGTGGTCTTGCCAGCTATTTTGCCACACAGCTAAAATTGGCAGAGATGGAGAAACAGAAGGAATATTTGCGAAAAGCAGAAATAAAGGCATTGCAGTCACAGATTAATCCGCATTTCCTGTTTAATGCACTTAATACGATTTCCTGTTTCTGCAGAGAAAAGCCGGAGAAGGCAAGAGAACTTTTGATGGCACTCAGCTCGTATTTTAGAAATATGCTGGAAGATATGGATGAGATGGTAACTCTTGAGACTGAACTTGAACATGTGCGGGCGTACGTGATGCTTGAAGAGGCAAGGTTTGAGGAGCATTTATCAGTAACAATTGAGGCAGAGCCTGAGGACTGTACCTGTCGTGTGCCAAACCTGATTTTACAGCCGATCGTGGAAAATGCGATCAGACACGGTGCGATGACACGTGACAAGGGTAAGGTAAAGATTGAGGTTCATCGGGAGGAAAAAAATACAGTCATTGATATTTCTGATAATGGTAAGGGAATGGATAAAAAGATAATAGATCTTCTGTATGAGACGAATGATGATGAGATTCCGAAACAGGAAGAAGGGCATGGAATCGGACTTTTCAATGTACAGAGGCGTCTGGTTAGTATTTTTGGAAAAGAGGCAGGATTGCAGATTCTTTCGAGTGAACGTGGAACTTTGGTACGGTTTCTGATACCGAATGCGGTGCGTGCATCTAAGGAATCCGAGTAAACTTGCGATAACCGGTCTTGTAAATGAGTGTTTGAAAGACTTGTAAGGTAGGTTATAATATGGGGAGGAATGAGCAATGAAAATAGCGGTAGTGGATGATGAAAGACCGGCAAGAAGTGAACTTATATATCTGATTCGTCAGTGCAGTCCCGATGCTGAGGTGATGGAGGCGGACAGCAGCGAGCATTTGATGGATCTTTTAGAGAAGGAAGAACTTGATGTCTGCTTTGTGGATATTGATCTGGGAGGTGCGAACGGCACGACTCTGGCTTCGATGATCAAGAGCCGGCAACCTGAGGTTCTGATCGTATTTGCGACAGCATACAGGGAATACGCAGTCAAGGCATTTGAACTGGGAGCCGTGGATTATCTTTTAAAGCCGTTTGATCTGGAACGTGTCAGAAAAAGCATAGAGCGAATTACGGAGAAAATTGATGAGGTAAAAGTTCCCAGAAATGGGGCTGAAATTCACAAACTTATGGTAAATGTCGGGACGAGTTATCAGGTCTTGGATGTATCGGAGATTGTGTATATCGAAACTGAAAATAGAGCCTGCCGTATCCACACGAGGGAACGCGATTATATTCAGAATGAATCACTGAATTTCTATGAAAATCGCCTAGGTGGTAACAGGTTTTTCAGGATTCACAAGAGTTATCTTATTAATCTTGACTATGTGATGGAAATGGTACCTGGATTTAACAACGGCTACAGCCTGAAAATGAAATATTTTGATAAGGAACGCCTGCCGATCGGGAGAACGCAGGTTAAGGAATTTAGAAATCTGTTCTTTATGTAAAAAACGGATGAAAAGTATGTGCATTCTCGTAAAGCTTTTTCATGGGACGTACTTTCCTATGAAATAAAAAAACCTGTCGAAAACGACAGGTTTTTTGCAGATATTCTAAAAAATTAGCCCTGCTCGATAGCGCCTGTAGGACAGACACCAGCACATGTACCGCAATCGATGCAGCTATCAGCGTCGATATCGTACTTGCCATCTCCCTGAGAGATTGCTCCAACTGGACATTCGCCAGCACAAGAACCACAACTTACACAAGAATCAGTAATTACAAATGCCATGATAAAATCCTCCTTTATATTTATGCGTTTTGCTATATTTTATACTAAAAAAGCAAAATATTCAAGGAGAAATTGCTTGTTTCGTGTTCTAAAATCAAAGCAAGATTTAGGAAGGGCACGCCTACGTAACGGTAGCAGAATTTACCATGACTACAGCTTTGCGAGTGTTACTAGTGCGTGGTCGCGGACTATGGTTTCATAGTGTTCTTCGTAGTATGCCGGGAGGGCATATGAAACAGAAGAAGTTTTATATGGTTCACTGTACTCTGACAATAGATTGCATAGTCTGTTGAATGCATCGGCATTGTCCGCATTCTGGTGTATGACCAGATAGTAGTGCCCTTCTGACGGGTGTTTATAAAGTGTGTTTGGAGTCTCGCAGACTGGTGCACAGGTGCGAGCTGCGATACATACATCATCGAGAGTATTGAATGTAAAAATACGCACCACAGGCTGTTTTGCAGCTGAATCGTCAGAAGCAGTTGAGTTACCATCCGAATCAGATTTCTGATTTGCTGTCCCGTCTGTATTTTTATCGTTTCCGGAAAATAGATTAAAAATGCTGTCTGCACCCTCAAGAAGCTGATTTGCTAAAGCTGTCAATGGCTCGTCATCATCATTTGCCGGTGAAAAACGTGAAAAACGAGTGTCGAGTTCCTCCGGATCTTCTATTTTTGTGATGATGAGCATGATGCTTTCTGCGGAAAGCGGAATCGCTTCGACCATCAGTGGTGTATCTTCAGCTTCGAAACCAAATTCGTCAGATGCCTGCTGAATCATCTCGTGGAAAAGGTTTTTGGCCTTTAAAGTTCCGTATGCAAGTTCACCAAGATTTAGGTTGCGTGAACTCAGATCTGCACTTGTAAGTGTGCAGTAAATCTGGTTATCGTTGATGCGTTCTATTTTCATGTATATCACTTCCTTTAGTACTTGAGCTTTTGACTCTAGTATCATACTATACATGCACATAACATTGCAATTTGAATATGAAAAAAAGTATAAAATCTTTATAAAAACCAGTTGCAGGAATATAAGGGATCGTATACAATGTGTCTTAAGAAGTGGTATAGACCGAAAGGAGGCACGGTACGGAAGCGACCGTTCTGTTTGGAAAATACCAGTTAGAGCGTGTGATCGGACGCGGACGCAGCGGGACAGTTTTTTTGGCCAGACATCTTGGGCTTGATGAAGAGAGAGCTATCAAGCGTGTCAGAAGGACGGAAGACGGTTTCTTGCAGGAGGCATCGCTTTTAAAGCGGATGCGGCATCCGGGGATTCCGATTATCTACGATCTGGAAATTGACGACGATTATTATTACCTCATCGAAGAATATCTACACGGTGAGTCATTGTATGCCCGAATCGAAAGAACGGGCAGTCTGCATATGGGAGAGCTTATCCATCTTGGAATTGAGCTTTGCCGGATCATTGATTATCTGCATTCATTCGAACCAAATCCAATCTTATATTTAGATCTCCAACCCGGGAATATTCTAATCTGTCGGGAACAACTAAAATTGATCGATTTTGATCAGGCTGTAATTGCATCATTGATGCAGAAAAAGTCTGTCTGCTACGGAACAAAAGGCTTTGCGGCACCCGAGCAATATGAGGGAGGGACTCTGGATGAGAGGACCGACATCTATGCCATTGGCGCCCTCCTTTATTACATGGGTACGGGGCATGCCCCAGATGGGGAAACGCAGAAAGGACATATGAGCTTAAGAGGGGATCTGTACACTATTATGGGGCGGTGTCTCAGAACAGAAAAAAAAGAGCGCTATCAAAGTGTCGGGGAGGTTATGGAAGCACTTGAAGAAGTTAAAGCGCAGTTATTTGCAGAACGTCATATACCACTTCTTAGGATTGCCGCAGTAGGAAGTCACAGGGGTGTGGGGGTTACTCATACTGCACTCTGTACTGCAAGGTACTTGCGGCGTAATGGGTTTTCTTGTCTTTACAGAGAACTAAATGATACGGGAGCTGTCCGCAAAATTGTATCACCATATGGAATGATGCCGGATGAACACGGGGTTTATTATATTGACAGAATGGCATTAAAACCGAGATACAGTGAAGTGGTTAGGCTCGAAGAACCGCAGTTTGAAGTGGTTTTAGACGATTACGGAACCGTACTCCAGACGGTTTTGGAAGACGAGTATGATCTTATTTTCTTAGTTTGCGGATTGCAGCCATGGGAGAAGGAGGATTCACTGTGTGCTATTCGCCTGTTAAAGGGGAAAAGACAGCTCTATGTCTTATTAAATCACAGAAAATGCGGGAAAAATTATTTTCCGGACGACCTAAGACAGTTAAGATATTTGAGACTTCCATTTCTTACCACACCATTTTATTCAGATGAAGGGCGTGAAGGCGGAAATGAAATTTCAGAGGAGACGGAATTTTTTGAAATGATTTTTCGGGAGATATTTGAAAACAGGAAACTATTGACAGGACAGGAGTCAAAAAAAGGAGGATTCCGGTCAGACATTGTGAAAGTGTGGAAATGGCTTGGAAACAGATTTTCGTGAATGCAAAGTTAAGAGAAAAACTGTGCAGAACATGAGCCGGGATACTGAAAAATCAGTAAATTGTATCGGAATAGCCGGAAGTGGGCCGTCTGTCGGAGTGACGCATTTTTCACTTATGACGGCATCATATATTTCAGGTGTACTGGGTAGGAAAACGGCAGTTCTTGAACAAAATGAGAGCGGATCGATACTACAGCTAAAAAAAATCTTTAAAACAGAAAAAAGAAATAAAAAAGCGGTTATTGAAAGCCTGATGCAGCCGTTTGAAATTAAGGGGATTTTTTTCTATGAAAAAGCTGATGGTACAGAAGTGTATGATTGTTCTGAAAGGGGAATTGAAACGGCAGTGATCGATTTTGGAACCCTGACAGAGAAAAATGAGGACGCTTTCTTTAGATGCAGTCGCCGTTTTCTCATCGGATCGGTCAGTGAATGGCAGCTTGCAGATTTTGCGGAACTTGTGGCAGAAAAACCAAAATGGAAAAAGTGGTGTGAGTATTTCGTCTCATTTGGAGAAGAAAAGGCTAAGTCCATGACAGAGCAATATTTAGATATCCGGATCAGACGAATTCCATTGCAGCAAAACGCATTGATTGTTACTGGGGAATCTATGGCTTTTTTTGGAAAATTCCTGCGATAGCAGTGAAACAGACATATGTTATAAATTACCGGGTACCTTCGGGTGGTCATAAGAATAAAGGAGAAGGTCTGTTTCGCAGAATGGAGAGTATGCTTGATGGTAGGTAGAAAAAGTAAAAAGGAAGAAGCCGAGAGGAGGAAAAGAGAACAACAGAGAATTTTCGTTGATGGATTAAGACGTTATAAAAGTAAGGGGATTCCTATCTTGATTGACGGCAGAGAGTGTGCTCCTGAGGAATACCACAGGATCTTCGAACGACGTGAAGATGGCTCTTTTTATATGGGAGATTATATCGTAGCAGAGACCGGAATGCTGACAGAGATACATTTTGATAGAGTTTATAATCGATGACAGATGAGGCACCGTTTTGTCCGTATACAGACGGGAATATTGGTTTTTAGTAAAACTTAAATAAAAATGTCAACATTCATAGCCTTCGGTGTGTTATACTGATTTCGGATATTTTCTGTCACATGACAGTGACAGTATTACTTAAGAGGTATACACACCGGAGGATGAGATGGAAAGAGGAAGATCTAGGAAAGCACGTTCGGGCTGTATTGGACAGAGTCTGAGAATCATATTTTGTTTGATAATAGTGGCAGTTTGCCTGATAGCCGGGATTAAATATATGCCAAATGGAAAATACGCGGATTTGGATGAGTTGTACGCGACGGGAAGTGACGACTCTGTTGCGTTGTATCTGAATTATGAACGGCAGGATGAAAGCGGACTATATGTTGATGGGCAAACCTATCTGCCGATTTCATGGGTAGATGATAATCTAAATGAGCGTTTTTACTGGGATTCCAATGAAGAGATACTTGTATATGCTCTTCCGGAAGAAGTTGTAAAAAGTGATGAAGAGACGCTTGATGAAAATGGAAATAAGATTATTTACCGTAACGGCGAGGAAGTCTATCTTTCACTTGGCCTGATTAAAAAGTATACCAACGTACGCATTCAGGCGTATGACAGTGAAAAGCATAAACGCGTTTTTGTAGAAAATACCTGGGAACCGGTTACAGTGGCCAGTGTATCCTTTGGTGCTAAGGTGCGCCTCAAAGGAGGAGTGAAAAGCCCGATATTAACAAAGATTAAGCGTGGTGATGAAGTAACTGTACTGGAACAGTTCGATCATTGGCTGAAGGTTGTGACCGAAGACGGGCATATAGGCTATGTGATGAAGTGGAAAATGAAAGATATTCATGAAGAAGAGCTAAAAAGTGATTTTGAGGAGCCGGTTTATCAGAATATCTCCACGGATCAAAAAATAGTGCTTGTATGGCATCAGGTGACGATAAGTGCAGCAAATCAGGCTATGGATTCTCTTATTGCGAAGACAAAAGGCGTCAATGTTATAGCACCGACGTGGTTTACACTCAGCAGCAACAGTGGTTCATATGAATCTTTGGCGGATAAATCCTATGTTCAAAGAGCTCATGAAAAAGGTCTTAAGGTCTGGGCTGTTCTTGACAATTTCAGCCGTGAATGCAGCCAAAATGTGCAGTCTGAAGTACTTCTTTCGAGAACATCTGTGCGGGAAAAACTGATTGAAAATATGATGTCAGAGGCCGATAAATATGGGTTTGATGGTATAAATCTGGACTTTGAGAGTCTGAAAACAGAGACGGGAGTTCATTATATTGAATTTATTCGTGAGATGTCGGTGGCCTGCAGAAAGAAAGGTCTTGTTTTGTCGGTTGACAACTATGTGCCTGAAGTTTACAACAGTTTTTACGACCAAAAAGAGCAGGGAAATGTCGTTGACTATGTGATTATCATGGGTTACGATGAGCACTACGCAGGCGGTGAGGCCGGATCTGTTTCGTCAATCGGATATGTAGAAGAGGGAATCAAAGATATGTTGTCCTTAGTACCTAAGGAGAAGATAATCAATGCAGTTCCGTTTTATACCAGACTCTGGACAGGCGACGGCGACACTGCATCGTCCCGTGCCATGGGAATTTCAGAAGCAACTAAGTGGGTGTCAGAAAATGGAATGGAACTTTCATGGGATGATTCAGTAGGACAATATTACGGAGAGGTTGATTCTTCAAGTGACAAAAGACGGCTCTGGATGGAAGATACGAGATCCCTGAAACTTAAGATGGATTTAATCAAAAAGTATGACCTGGCTGGCGTGGCCGGATGGAGACTGGGACTTGAGACCAGTGATGTCTGGGACGTGATAAGCTGGGAATAGAAAAATATTAAAAAGCGATTCAAAGTAAGGCGAAAGTCTCGTGTTAAATGCACGAGACTTCTGCTTTTTTCTTTATACGAAAATGCGATGCAACTTACATTTACTGCATTTCATCTTCGATCATTCGATATCCGATTCCGATTTCGGTGAAAACATACTGCGGTTCTGCAGGATTCTTCTCCAGTTTGCGCCTTATATGAGCCATGTTTACACGAAGAATGCTGTTGTCATCGTCAGCATATGGTCCCCAGATATTTGAAATAATCGTATCGTAGGTCATAACTCTGCCTGAGTTTTGTGCTAAGAGAGTTATGATCTTAAACTCGATCTGTGTCAGATGAACATCCTTTCCATCTACAGTGACCAGATGCTTTTCGAAGTCTATGACAAGACCTTTGGCCTGGAACGGACGCTTATAGAGAGGCGAGTCTGTGTTTAAGCGGTTGCTGTGGCGAAGTGCTGTACGGATACGTGCCAGAAGCTCTGAAGTTCCGATAGGTTTGGTCAGATAATCATCAGCACCAAGATCCAGTGCATGTACCTTTTCCTGTTCCTGAGTGCGGGCAGATATGACGATGATAGGTATACTTGACCATGTGCGGACCTGACGGATGATCTCCATGCCATCCATGTCCGGAAGACCGAGATCCAGAAGTATGAGATCAGGGCACTGTGAGGTGATTATAGGAAGTGCATCCTTGCCTGTATGAGCTGTTGAAATACGGTAATTCTGTGCAGAAAGTGATGTGGAAATAAAGTCACAGATATTTTTTTCATCTTCTACCAGTAAAATAGAGAGTTTAGTTGTCATATTATTTGTCCTCCTTTGGAAGAGTAAAGTAAAATTCGGCTCCGTGAGTGTGGTTTATGGCCTTGATCTCACCGCCGTGGGCCAGAATGATGGTTTTACATATGGAAAGTCCGATTCCCATGCCCTTTCGTCCGTCCGGTGAAGTGCTGGTTGTAGATGAAGAACCGTCAAATATAGTGGACAGCTTTTCAGGTGGGATTCCGACTCCGTAGTCTCTTATATGGAAAATGGCATAATCGGAAATTGATTCCACATAGCATTCAATTGGTTCTGTGCTCTCGGAGTGAACAACTGCATTTTCAAGCAGGTTTATAAGAACCTGTTCGATCAGGACGGCATCCATGGGAATCATGAGAAAATCATCCGGCACTCGGACGTTTATGTTGGCACTCGGAAGACGCTTTTTCAACCGGATCATGGCCTCGGAAAGGACCTCTTCAACCGGTTCCGGTGTCTTGTTCACTTTTGCTGTCTCGTTGTTGATACGAGTTACGGAAAGCAGGTTTTCAACCATGTTTAGAAGCCAGTTGGAATCTTCTAGAATATGGCGAACCAGAGATTTCTTTTCGATATCAGGAAGATTGTTGCCATGTTCAAGGTATACGGTACTTGAACCGATAATGCTGGTGAGCGGGGTGCGAAGATCGTGAGAAATAGCCCTAAGCAGGTTGGCTCTCATTTTCTCCTTCTCGGCCTCCATAAGCATCTTTTCACGCTGCGCCAATACCTTGGCCTGCTTTTTCATGTTGCTGGTGACGGCACTGGTAATACTGGAAATCGAAAACATGGCTATGAATGTGATCGGATAACCAGACATGCTAAAATCCAGAGCAAAAAATGGATAAGTAAACAAAAAATTTACGCAGATAACACCTATAAAGGAGGAAATCAGACCGTATATATATCCATCTGTAAATCTTGCTACCAAAAACACAGCCAGAATATAGGTAAGTGCTATATTTGCAGTAGGATTATCAAGTGCATGAAAAAAACAAAATGCGATAAAAGTTGAAGTCCCCATCAAGAATATGGTAAGTCCAACACTTTTTACGCAGGGTGGAAGTTGTTTAATAATCAAAATAAATGAAATCTCCTTTCAAAAATGTTCAGTGAACAATAACTATTATACAATGTTTCCAATAAAAAATAGACACAAAACATGTTAAAAAGTTGAAAAAAACGTTAATTGAGAATATGAGCGGATAAAGGGGATTCCATTGCATTTTAATCTTTAGTGTGATAAACTCCAAACAGCCTATTTTATTGGGAGAATCGGGTTTTCCTGTATGTCTGATGCGGACAAACAGGAAGAGCGGAGTGCAGTGCGAAAGGAATGAAATAAACGATGAAGAAATTAGGAAGAAACGATCTGTGCTGGTGTGGCAGCAACAAAAAGTATAAGCATTGTCATGAGGCGTTTGATGCTAAGCTTATAAAGGCAGCGGATGCCGGACACCAGATTCCGGACCACGATATGATAAAGACACCAGAACAGATCGAGGCGATCCGTGAAAGCTGCAAGATCAATGTGGCTGTTCTGGATTATGTAGCAGAGCATATTAAGGCTGGAGTTACAACTGAGGAGATTGATCAGTGGGTATACAATGAGACGACCCGTATGGGCGGAATTCCGGCACCGCTTGGATATGAGGGATTTCCAAAAAGTGTATGCACATCCATCAACGATCAGGTTTGCCATGGAATACCATCTGAAGATGTAGTGCTTAAAGATGGTGATATAATCAACGTGGATGTGTCGACTATCTATCACGGCTATTATGCAGATTCTTCACGCATGTTCTGTATCGGAAATGTCAGCCCTGAGCACAAAAAATTAGTTGATGTTGTAAAAGAATGTGTTGAACTGGGACTTGAGCAGGTAAAACCATGGGGATTTATGGGAGACATGGCAGAGGCTGTTCAGAAACATGCAGAGGAAAATGGATATTCAGTCGTTCGTGAGATTGGTGGACATGGCGTAGGTATCGAGTTCCATGAAGATCCGTGGGTTGGATACATAGGCAAGAAAGGCACAGGCATGATGTTCGCACCGGGCATGATGTTTACGATCGAGCCTATGATCAACGAAGGCACGGAAGAAGTATTTGTCGACGGAGACGATGACTGGAGCGTATATACCAAGGACGGCAAGGCCTCAGCACAGTGGGAGATACAGGTGTTAGTAACCGAGGATGGACACGAGGTTCTGGCCTGGTAGTGAATTATATAGCGGATTCAAAGATGTATATGTCTGCTAAAGAAGACTAGAATCCGGTGAGCAAGACTTGCTTGCTAGTCCTGCACATGAGCAAAGAATGTGCCTTGGCACATTCTCGCACCGAGTACGGTCGCTTGCGACATGATTCCTCTGAAACAAAAAAAGAATCCTGCATGCAGGATTCTTTTTTTGACCCAGGTGGGCATCTTACACAACCGAAGGGGGATAAGGATTGTGAAAGAAATCTATATAAAGGAAATTGTTGTTAGTCGAGCCAGGCAACTGTTGCGCGCATTCTTAAGTGCCGCCTGCCTCATTGATGTTATGCCATTATAATACAGTGTAATTGTGTACATATTTTGACCAGTATCTAAAATAAATCTAAAGTAGTATTACGTAATTCGAAAAATTGAGGAAAGACTTTTATAAATAGATTTCTGACCGTGGTTGCAAAACAAAACTATAAATTGTGAATATAAATCATGATTGCGATTAAATATCGGTTTCATTCTTTTGCATTTTTTGAAGGAAAATCGTTATTGGTAGCGAATATTAAGTGATTCGTATTAAAATGTTGAAAATAAATTACAAATCATGTAAAATATTCGTATCAATTCATCGCAATTTGCACAAGCTGTGAGAAAGGAGGATCCAGTCACTAACGTTAAGAAGACTGGAATGGAAAGATATGGCTGAATATTTATCACCTGGTGTCTATGTAGAAGAGTTTGAGTCAGGTGCTAAGCCGATGGAGGGTGTGGGAACAAGCACCGCAGGTTTCATTGGATTAGCAGAAAAAGGACCGATCAACGGGGTCCCGCAGCTAGTTACCAATTTCGCTGATTTTAGAAGAATTTATGGTGGCTACCTTTCAGAAAACGAGTATGGCACATACCGCTTTTTATCCTATGCGGTAGAACACTTTTTTATCAACGGAGGAACACGCTGCTTCGTTATGCGAGTAGCTCCTAAGTCCGCGAAAACCTCTGAGGCTTATGCACCGGACAAGGAAAATGCAGTTCTTAAGATTACAGCTAAGAATCCAGGTATCTGGGGAGACGGAATCAGGATTGTGATTGCACCTGCAAGCAAGGCTAAAACACAGGTATATGAAGTCCTTGATACAAAAGAAGGCAAGAAATACTTGGTAAAGAATGGTGCAGGTTTTGTTCCGGGAGATATAGTATGCTTTACCAGTACCAAAGGAACAGAATACAACAAAGTAGTTAAGAATCAGGACAATATTATTACATTTGAGAATGAATTTGAATCTGATGTTGTAGATAAGAATCTCCTTCCGGTCAATGTAATCACTACATGTGAATTCAGTATGGAAGTTCGTTACAATGAGCAGGTTGAGTCGTTTGATAATCTGTCATTCAACGTTCAATCTCCGAACTACGTTGACAAGCGTATTTCTAAGTCAGAACTCGTAACTGCACAGTGTCTGGCAGATGGTACGAAGGTTGAATCTCCGTTTGAGCAGCTTGCAGGAGATGAGGCAGTGCTGACGATTTCTCTTGCATCAGGAAGCAATGGAGATATTTCGGCTATCACTGCAGCTGATTTTATCGGTACCGATGATGGTGCAGGAAGAAGAACCGGTATTCAGGCATTCTTGGATAATGATTCCGTATCACTTATGGCAGTTCCTGGTGTTACAGATCCGAATGTACAGCTTACACTTGTAGCTCACTGCGAGAACTTGGGAAGCAGATTTGCAGTTTTGGATGTTCCTAAGGATGCAAGAAAAGTAGAAGATATCATGGCACACAGAGATATCTTTGATTCCAATTATGCAGCACTTTATCATCCGTGGCTTGAGGTATTTGATCCGCTTGATAAGAAAAATGTTGCTATTCCGCCGTCAGGCTCAGTTCTTGGTATCTATGCAAGAAGTGATGGAAGCAGGGGTGTTCATAAAGCACCGGCCAATGAAGTTGTACGTGCATGCGTAGGACTTGACTGTGCATTCAACAAGGGAGAGCAGGATATACTGAATCCAAAGGGTGTAAACCTGATTCGTTCATTCCCGGGACAGGGAATTCGTGTATGGGGTGCCAGAACAGCTACCAGCAACGGAAACTGGAAATATGTAAACGTAAGAAGATTATTCATCTATATTGAGGAATCCATCAAGGCTAATACCAGCTGGGCAGTATTCGAACCAAACGATGAAGTTCTCTGGGTTCGTGTACAGAGAACAATAAGCGTTTTCCTCAATACCATGTGGAGAGAAGGTTCTCTCGCAGGACAGTCACCAGAAGAGGCATTCTTTGTAAATATCGGTCGTGATACCATGAGCCAGGATGATATTGACAACGGTAGACTGATCTGCGTGATTGGTGTAGCACCTGTAAAACCTGCTGAATTTGTAATCTTCAGGATTTCACAGAAGACAAGTGATGCAGAATAATTAGAGAGGAGAATGACACATGGCTGGATATCCACATGCTAAGTTTAGATTTAAAGTTGAGATAGATGGTTTAGAGGCAGGCGGTTTCTCAGAAGCTTCCGGATTTGATGCCTCCATCGATGTCATCGAGTACCGCGAGGGCGACATGACAGCTGAGACCCCAATGAAGATTCCGGGACTTAAAAAATATGGCAATGTTACCCTGAAACAGGGCATTACAACAGGAACTGTATTATTTGACTGGTTAAAGACCGGTGTCAACGGACCTATTGAAAGAAAGACTCTGACCCTGACTTTGTTAGATGAGTCTCAGGCACCTGCAGCTTCATGGCAGATTATCAATGCATGGCCGACCAAATATACAGCACCTGACTTTAACGCAACAGCTTCAGAGCTGGCAATTGAATCTATAGAGATTGCCCATGAGGGAATGACAAGAGTATCATAATACCGGATAATGTCAGGAGTGCGGTTATATAGCACTCCTGATATTTAGTAAAGGAGAGAATATGGCATTTCAAACTGAATTTCCATTTACATTGCCAAAAGGATATATAGATATGGATGGAAATGTTCACAAAGAAGGTGTGATGCGTCTGGCTAATGCAGCTGATGAGATTCTTCCACTCAAGGACCCTAGAGTGCAGCAGAATCCGGGTTATTTGACTATCATTCTCCTGGCTAGAGTTATCACAAAACTTGGAACACTTCCGGCGATTGATACAAGGATAGTGGAGAAGTTTTTCACTATGGATTTGGCATATCTTCAGGATCTCTATCAGAGGATCAATTCTATGGAAGTTCCGGTATATAAGGGAGTCTGCCCACAC
>CAVKOQ010000011.1:0-34599 GCA_963657995.1 bacterium | reverse complement strand
TTCTCTTACTTCTGCTTCTTTCCCAAAACTTGCATTATATTCATTTGTTAAAAAGACCGTATTTTCACGTGTTTTGATCAGTTCATCCGTCAGATCATTATACATTTTTCCGCTTAATATAAGCTCTCTTTGTTCATTTAAATTCATTTTTTACAAACTCTTATTTTGGTTGAATTCCTGTTTCTGCTTTGCAAATTCTTTGATAATCTCAACAGCTCCATCAATTCCTACGGCACTGCTGTTGATGCAAAGATCATAGCTCTTGGAACTTCCCCAGCGCTTACTGGAATAATAATTATAATAACTGGATCTCTGCTTATCTGTCTTGATCATAACATCCTTTGCTTTTTCACGGGTAATATTATGACGCTGCATCAGCTCATTTATTTTGGCATCTTCATCCGCAGATATAAATACAGAAACCATATTAGGATAATCTGCAAGTGCATAATCTGCACATCTGCCTACAATGACACAGGATTCTTCATCAGCCAGTTTCTTAATCGTATCAAACTGAGCAAGAAAAATCTTATGATTAATTGGCATATCCATATATGCAGACGTATTGTAACCCATTGAATAAGTATCCATCACCAGTGAATACAAGAAACTGTTGGTAGGCTTTTCGTCATGTGTCTTAAAAAGTTCTTCACAAAGACCGCTATTTTTTGCTGCCAGTGCAAGAAGTTCTTTATCGTAACACTTAACACCCAACGATTCCGCCAGTTTTCTTCCTATCGTTCTTCCGGAGCTGCCGCATTCGCGACCGATTGTAATTACTAAATTTCCCTTCATGTCTCCCCAACTCCTTTTCAGATAATATGTATAACCCATAAAACAAACACCTGTTTTTCGGTAGCTTGCTTTCTTTTTATGTTAGTATTATACCATACTTTTCTGAAAAATTGTTATTTTTTTCTAAGTTTTTCTAATAATTTTTCAAAATATTCTGGTAGTGGTGCTGAAAATTCTACATATTTTCCAGTAGTCGGATGAACGAAACCTAGTATGCCTGCATGAAGTGTTTGACCTGTGAGTGAAAAAGGCTGTCTAGCAGGACCATATACATCATCACCAAGGAGCGGATGACCTATGCTGGACATATGAACTCGTATCTGATGTGTACGCCCTGTCTCCAAACGGCATTCTATAAATGTATAATCTCCAAAACGTTCAATCACACGGTAATGCGTGATGGCATCCCTTCCCTGCTTTGAATGAATACTCATCTTTTTTCTATCTGTTGGATGTCTTCCGATAGGTGCATGAACAGTTCCATCATCCTCGCGGATATTCCCAAATACGATTGCGTAATACACGCGTGTGATCGAATGCACCTTCAGCTGTTCGGCCAATGAATTGTGGGCAAAGTCATTTTTACAAGCAACAAGCACTCCTGTTGTATTCATATCGATTCTATGAACAATACCAGGACGCATAATGCCATTTATACCTGAAAGCTGGTCCTTACAATGATACATAAGTGCATTGACCAATGTACCTGTATAATGCCCGGCAGCAGGATGCACAACCATACCTTTGGGTTTATTTATTATAATCAAATCGGAATCTTCGTACAAAATATCCAAAGGTATATCTTCTGCTTCTATCTCTGCTTCCTGCGGTTCTGGTACTTCAAATGAAATAACTTCACCTAGAGATAATTTATAACTACTCTTGACTGACTTACCATTTACTAAAACACTACCGTCTTTAAGTAATTTTTGCAAAAAAGATCGCGACAGATTCTCACAGATACCAGACAGAAATTTATCAATGCGGACTTCGGCATAATTCTCCGGAACTGTATATTCCTGTATCATCGCTCTGACTCCTTTTTTGACTTCTTAAATGATAAAAATTCGAGTTCCTCGTCCGAGTAAAAGAAGAAAAAAAGGAACATCAGAGAAAATGTCGCTATTACAACATAGCAGTCAGCTACATTAAATATGGGGAAATCAATCAGTTTAAAATACAAGAAATCAACCACATATTTTTGGCTCAGACGATCGATCATATTGCCAACCGCTCCTGATACAAGCAAGAAAAGACTGCACATAAGCGGAAGATACCGTTTGCCTGCCGGCATACGATATACAGCCCATAAAACAGCGAGAATAACCACGGCTGCAATCAGGAAAAAGAATCCTTGACGTCCCTGCAGCATTCCAAAAGCCGCACCTCTATTTTCAGAATAGTATAATTCAAATACATTTTGTACAATTATAAATGGTTTTTGACCTTTCAGATTCAGAACAGCCATATGCTTTGTAAATTGATCAAGTCCAATGCTTAGACCGAGTCCGATAAAAAATATAAGGAATTGTTTTAATTTAGTGTTCATTCACATTTTCCCTTCTGGATGTCATTATACAAGCACCTGATCAAGGGCCTGTTTCATCTCCTCTTCTGTCACCGTTCTGTCTACATAGGCGTCTCCGATAGAATTAAGAAGAATAAATTTTATGATGCCTGAATCCATTTTTTTATCATTTTTTGATGCCGCAATTATATCATCTTTGTCAAGACCTGAAATCTGGGTTACGATATGAAAACTTTCCAGAGCATCTTTAAAACGAATAGTCGCATCATGTTTAATAATTCCGCGGTTTTCGCCAAGCTTCATAGCAGCTAAAGATCCAAGTGCCACGCACTCGCCATGCAAAAGTTCGAAATTCTTAAGTTTTTCAATAGCATGCCCCAATGTATGTCCAAAATTCAAAAGCATACGGTCAGCCTTCTCAGTAGGATCTTTTTCAACAACAGCCCTTTTAATTTCATTGCTCCAAGTGACCGTTTTTCTAAGGACATCCGGCTTTCTTGCCCAGATGTCACCGGAATTATCAATAAGCCACTCATAATATGCAGAATCCTTGATTAATCCGTGCTTTATGACCTCACCCATTCCGGCTGAAAATTGATTATCCGGAAGTGTCTGCAGCGTATTAATATTCGTGAATACAAGTTTAGGCATATGAAATGCACCAACCATATTTTTGTAGGCATCAAAATCCACACCGGTTTTTCCACCGATACTACTGTCAACCTGTGAAAGAAGTGTTGTAGGAATTTGAATAAATGAGATACCTCTCAGATAGGTTGCAGCTGCAAATCCGCAGAGGTCCCCCACAACACCGCCTCCAAGTGCAACAAGCATATCGTTACGGTCAAAATGGTTGATTATAAGTGTTTCATACAGATTCCTAACCGTATCAAGATTTTTGTGTTCCTCTCCCGCTGTAAATACAAAAGAAATAACAGTCTTGCAGCAAGGTTTTAGCAAGCTGGTCACCTCATCAAGATACAGCTTTTCAACATTGGTATCTGTCACAATACAGAGACGACGGTTTGAGACAGAAAGTTTTTCAATTTCAGCCGGAAGTGAACTGAAATTCTCAGTCATCAAAATATCATATATAGGTTTTTCATCAAGATGGACAGTCACCCGATTCATATTTGCATTCTTTACTTCAGTCATTTATCTCGTTCCTTTCTAAAATGTAGCTACTATAATCACAACTGTTCAGAACAAAACAGTTTTATGCAATCAAACATATTTATCAACGTAAATATATTGCCGGCCTTTTTTTGACAAACCGCCGAATCCGGCAAATTTAAACTTTCCTAAGCCTCGTACAGATACAATTTCATCTTCCTTGAGCTGGACAGCCGGTGAAGTAACAGATCTTCCGTTGATAAAAACTTTTTCACCCTCAATCAACGGAACCACCTTTGTCCGTGACGAAGAAAACACCATAGCAATAACACTATCCAGGCGTGCTGATGCCACACTCCCGGTTATACGTTCAGTTTTCTGTACAATAGACTTGGCAGACTCCGCCTTATGACACCCAACCGGTGTATGACGCACTGTTTTAAGTTCCTGGCATAGATAGTCAGCCATCTTGTCCTGACAGAAAACATAACAGCCATCATCCTTTAAAAGAATATCTCCGATACAGCTTCGTTCTATACCTAGATTCATGATCGCACCCAGATAATCTCTATGTGTTAGAGTCTCACTAAACCGAATATTTGAAAAAGTGACATCCAGTACAGTTATTGGAATACTAATATTGTCATCTTCATAAGATGCAAGAAAGCAAAGAATCTTTCTCTCAGCAGTGTCAAAACCTCCCTCCAAACGTATTCTGACAGGCGGAAGTGTTTTTTCAATAGAATGAAAGATATCTTGTTCATTTAACGACAAAAAACCGGTACTTGTCTGTATATCTCGATGATAACAAAGTCCGGCTAATTCAAGTATTCTTTTTTTTAGAAGCTGATCATCTTTTTCTGGCAGCATAAATTACCTCCAGCAGTCGCCAAGTTCTAAAGAGAGCTCGGATTTTGGCTCATTGCTTCGCGTAAATAAATACTCCCAGGTTCATATATACTGCGAATCTGGGAGTATAGAAATATCAAAAATGAAGATTCATTCCTGAAACATTCACAGAACCATCTGCCAAAAGCTCAGGGAAATCACCAGAAAGTTCAACCGATGACGGTGTAGCAATAAAAATATAATTGGAAATCTTTTGGAGATTTCCATCCATGGAATAGGTAGCACCACATGTAAAATCGATAATACGCTGTGCAACTTCCATATGAATACCTTCCATATTTAAAACTACCGCTTTTCCAGCTAACAGGTAATCACAAATCTCTCTGGTATCTTCCATGGATGTTGGCTTAATCAAAGACACTTCCATGCTGCTGCGGCGCATCTGCACTACTTTGTTGGAGGAACGAGGCAGAAAACGCGGTTTGGATTCTTCCTCTCTACGATAATCGTCAGAATCATCTTCTCTTTTGCTGAAAGAGCGTTTCTTAACTGCTGGTTTTTCCTCTTCGTAATCTTCCTCGTCAAAGTAATCGTCCTCATTCTCTGTAAGACGCATTGTATCCATTATTTTGTTCAGAATACTCATAACCTATTTCTCTCCTATCTTTGCCCTGGCGCCAAAAATACCCGTACCGACTCTTACCATGGTTGCTCCTTCTTCAATAGCAGTCTGATAGTCTCCGGTCATTCCCATCGAAAGGACATTCATGCTAATATTATCGATGTTTTTTCTCTTCATGTCAACATATAATTCATATAATTTTTTAAAAATACCACGATTTTCTTCTGAATTTTCCACGAACGGAGCAATTGTCATGAGTCCCTGTATATGAACATGCGGAAATTTGGCGATTTCTCGTGCTGCAACCTCTACGTTTTCAGGTGCAAACCCAAATTTTGATTCCTCTCCTGCAACGTTGACTTCCAAAAGAATCGAAACGTCCAAATTTCTTTTAAGTGCTTCCTTCTCAATCTGTTCAGCCAATCCGACAGTGTCTACAGAATGAATCAGAACAGCTTTGTCAATCACCTGACGTACTTTATTCTTTTGTAAGTGGCCAATCATATGCCATCTGATATCCGATGGCAGTTTTGGCTCTTTTTCCAGTATTTCCTGGACTTTGTTTTCACCAAAATCTCTTGCACCGGCATCATATGCTTCCTTTAGCATGGGTATCGGCTTAGTCTTGCTGACCGCGATAAGCGTCACCTCATTAACATCTCTCCCGCTTCGTTCACAGGCGTTTTTTATATTCTGTATTACTTCTTCTAATTGTTCCTGAACCATTAAATGATACACCTTCCTTGTTTTTTACCATCTTTTATTGATATACGAGCTGCCCGTCAGTCACTGTAGATGCATCAAGCACGATATGATCATACACAGACAAGCCGTACTTAGTGCCTTTTTCAACTATATAATATTCACCACTGTTGGCAAGCTCTGTTACCTGTTTAAATACAGCGTAACCTTTATTGATGTTATAAGCACCGGTTAATTTCTCAGTAGCACCAATTTGATAACGTTCGTTAGAATCCGGCTTGATGAGATAATCACCGCTTTTAATCAATCCATCATCACTCTTTTTAACGAAGTAATATTCGTCCGTAGAGCTGTAAATCTCCGGTGTCACAAATTGTACTGAAGAATTGCCACTGTCATCATAGACTTCTTTATTGAAGCCTGTATCAGTATCAGTACCATTTCCACCGGTGGTTATATAATCAATCGGTACTTTATAAAACTCCTGCTCAGTCACAGCAGATACAGGTATCTTCAATCCCTGAGTTGCTTCGCTTGATATCTCAAAATTCAGAAAACGCTCTGATTCAAACTGAATCATATAACGGTCAAAATCCAGACGTCCATACAGATTTCCATCAGTTCCCGTGAAAGTTGAATAACTTCCGCGAAACTTCATATCACTTCCGATAGGCTCTATGATAAGCGTCTTCTGCTCAGCAAATTGTTCCTTATCCTTATCATCCATCTGGAATACAATGCTCCAGTTCTCTGAATTTATAAGTTTGTAAACAGGAGTACCGGCCTCCACGAGTTCTCCAGCTCTTCCTACCTGTCTTGTATACTTGCTGCGGTCAAAAGAATCTGCAGTCACATCTTCCGGTGAAACCCCATCAAATGAGTCTGTCACATATGAAATAATTCCAGGCTGAGAAGTTGAGATCTGCTTGTAGTTTATTCCCTGAGCCTTTAGCTGCTCATCCAAATTTCCCAGAGCATTGAAGTTCATGTACTCAGTTACAGATGCCTGAAGCGAATACTTAGCATCATAAACCGAGTCAAAACGTTCATCATCATAAGATAAGCAAAATGAGCTTAGCTGTTTTTTCAAATCAGACATATTTTCAGAAGATATGGCATCTGTTGAAGACTGATTTTCTTCAAGAAATTTACCCAACTGGCCTGTCTCATCAAGAGAATATACACGTGCACCTGCACCGGCCCTCTTGCCTTCACGTACGTAATAATTGACATATCCTGTCTGAGGTGCATTCTCAACTGATTCACTTCTGAATAATATTCCTGTATATTCCTTATTATTTACGAGGCTTCCCTCGACAACTTCATAAAATTGTATATGTTCTTTACGAAGGTATGTATAGACGCTGAAAGAAAGGTAGATAAAAATCACGGCAAAAATAATCATACCAATATTGATATTCATCGGTTTTCTGTAGCGTACAATTTTCTTGTTTTTGGCCATGCAGCCATATCCTCCACTGTTTGGTCTATGTTTGCAATCATCTGCACACAGTTATCATTATATGTATAAATGTATAAAAATTCAAGCTATAAAGGAGCATCTGTGATTTGCAGATGCCAGAAAGAACGACAGGGAGTATCACCTGCATTCCTCATTGTATGATAGAGATTTGGTTTTATGTATATCGAATCTCCCTCTTCCAATATATAAATAGTTCCATCCAGATTTACCTCAAGACGTCCTTCAAGAACTACACCAACCTCGGCATAAGGATGAAGCCCCCATGATACAGGTGCATCCTTAGAGTCGGGATCATATGTTGAAAACTCATAAATACCGCGTTTTTTCCCGAAATCCAGGCGGCGAATTTTCAGCTTGTATTCATCATAATCATATGACATCTGCTCGTCAAAACGAATCAAAGTACGCTCTTCTTTCGATGGACTTAACAGGTCTCGAATTGAAATTCCCAAAGCTACGCAGATACGCTGCAGATTGCTGAGAGTCGGGCTTGCCTGATTTCGTTCGAGATTGCTCAGATATCCTACTGACAGGTCGGTAAATTGAGACAGCTTCTGTATCGTTATGGACTTACTTTTACGAACTTCTTTGATACGCTGTCCGATATTTTCCACTTCATCAAATTCCATGCAATTCCTCCGATTAGCTATATTTGCGTCTCATTATGTCTTTTCCATGCAGTTTCGATCTGATCAAGTGCCTGTTTTATAACGCTATGTGAACTTCCGAGATTAAAACGCACAAATCCAGAACCCTGTTCTCCGGAATGTGTACCCGGATCCAGCCATACTTTTGCCTCATCTGAGAAAAATTTCATAAGTTCATCATCAGTCATGCCAAGTTCATGGCAGTCAAGCCAGGCAAGATAAGTTCCCTCGGGCTCAACAAGATGTATCTTTGGAACACGATTTTCACAAAACTCGCGAACCATGGCAAGATTCTCTGACAGGTAGATGAGGAGTTCATCTAGCCAGACTTCTCCTCCCTCATACGCCGCTTTACAGGCAAAAAGTCCAAGACGGTTCATGTTTTCCTGTCCAACATCAAGAAGCTCAGAGCGGAATTTACGTCTCATCTCAGGATCCGGAATGAAAAGATTGGAAGTTGACATACCGGCAAGATTAAATGTCTTACTTGGTGCTGTACATATCATCGAATGAAGACATGTTTCGTCTGATATAGACGCATATGGAACCTGCTCATGTCCCGGCCAGACAAAATCACCATGGATCTCATCGCTGATAACATATACATGGTGACGAAGACATATATCAGCAAGTGCAGCAAGCTCATCTTTCGACCACACGCGGCCAACCGGATTATGTGGATTGCAAAGAATCATAAGCTTGACATGTTCGTCTAACACCTTTTGCTCAAGCTCCTCAAGATTCATTTTGTAATGTCCATCCTGATAGACCAGCGGATTTTCAACCAGTCTGCGGTTATTTCGAAGAATTGCCCGGCTAAACGGATGGTAAACCGGCGGCTGTATAAGCACCGCATCTTTCTCCTGGGTAAATGCCCTTACAGCTATAGAAAGTGCAAATACTATGCCCGGAGTACATGTCATCCACTCCGGTTTTAATGTTAAATGGTGACGTTTCTGATACCATGCAGCAATTGCATTAAAATATGATTCATCTGCACGGCTATATCCGAAAATGCCGTGATCTACAGCATCTTTAAGTGCATCCATTACGCTTTGCGGAGAACGAAAATCCATATCTGCCACCCAAAGAGGCAAAATATCTTCGGATTTACCGTTTTCTTTTTTGAAATCATGCTTAATAGACCAAGTGTGGTTTCTGTCAATTGGTGTATCAAAATCGTATATCATATTAAAGATACCTCTCCATTTTTATCTTAGATTGTAACCTGCCAAATAATTACCTTACATTTTACATCAGCCCGCAATTAATGTCTAGCTATTGCAGCAATGCATTGGTCTCTGCATACAAAAGCGCATGAATGACATAGCGTCTTCCGCTTCCGGACTGTCCGGTACATGTAGACAAAGTTAGAAGTTTAGGCCTGTTTGCCAAATATGCATTGTTCTCCTCATCAGAAAAATATGATTTTTTCAATGCTGATTTTACATATTGATCATAGCCATCATCACCGTCGAAATCTTCATATGTTGTACTGCCCATAGTTGTTTCATAATAAGAAAAAATACGATATTTTCGCACAAAATCTTCTGCGTAAATATATATAAATGGATCCGCCGAACACAAGCTATCATCTCTTTCAAAATTTTTTAAAGTTCCAAACATGGATCCATTTTTCATATTATGACCAAAGATAAAAGTATTCATCCCTGTGAAATCACGAGGACTCAAACTGTCATAAAATATTGCACCGGCAGAATTTTGTTTTCCCTCAAATGTTTTGTGCAGATAGTCGACATTATCTGTGGAATAAACAATAGGATATCTAAGATTGAGTGCCGGAATATAAATAACGGCTGCAAAATCAGCATTTGTTTTTGACAGTGCGTCATAATCAATTTGAAGAATCGGAAAAAAATAAGGATCGTAAGGATCATATGCATCAGCAGTATCATTTTCAGAACTTTCTTTTGAAAGCCCCTTTTTACCGTTTTCCAAATTGTCAGAATCTATATTTTGTATAAACAAATCAGCTAATTGGGTATACTCATCATCTGCTTTTTTGTACTGAATGTAATCCCTTAAATAAAGTGCACCAAATACAATCATCGCTATAATGGCGATTACAGGAATTATATTGAAAAGTAAATGACCTATACTCGTATTCTCTTTTTTCATAATATACTATCCCTTCAGATCTATCCTCGCACTGGATGCCCGTCCTTCTTTGGCAATTTTCTAGCTGCGATAAGGAAACATACCATATGTGCAGATGCTGTGACAGCCCATGAAATAGGATATGACATATATAATGTAGCCAGTGAGCGGTGCATCACAAAAGCGGTAAAAATCCATACAACCCTCAGACCACACGCGCCTGTCAGTGAAACAAGAGTAGGCAGGATTGAGTATCCAAGGCCGCGGATACTTCCGACCATGGTGTCCATTATGCCACACAAGAAATATGTGGTACAGATAATTGACATTCTACGCAGGGCAAATGCAATAACTTCCGGATCTTCTGAATAAATATGCAAAAGCCATGGGCCGCTAAGATATGCAGAAAATCCAAGAATAAGTCCTACTGTAATGACAACACCCTGGCAGGTAAAAAGAATTTTCCTGATTCTTGTATATTTTTCAGCACCAACATTTTGACTGGTAAAACTTAGATTCGTCTGATAAAGGGCATTCATTGATGTATAAACAAATCCCTCTACATTTTGTGATGCGGTATTTCCTGCCATTGCAATCGAGCCAAAAGAATTGACAGATGACTGAATAAGTACATTTGAAACCGCAAAAATAGCTCCCTGAACACCAGCCGGAAGTCCTACTTTTATAATAAGAAGAAGTTTTCTGCTGTTTATTCCAAGCTTTGAAAATGACAATTTCATGGCACCTTCGGACTTTACCAGGCATCTGATAACCAGTATTGCAGATATACACTCTGATATCACAGTTGCCAAAGCAACTCCGGCCACATCCATGTTAAGCTGTGTAACAAAGAATATATTAAGTACCGCATTGATAACTCCAGCTATGGTAAGAAAATACAGCGGTCTTTTCGTGTCTCCGATCGCACGAAGGATAGCACTTCCGAAGTTATATACCATATTTGCAGGCATACCTGCAAAATAGATACGCATGTAAAGCGTTGACTTGTCTATAACATCATCAGGCGTTCCCATAAGTTCAAGCCAGAATCTTGAAGTGAATACTCCAACAAATACGAGGAAAAGTCCGCTTAAAATACTCACTGTAACCGCTGTATGAACTGTTTCGCTCATGTCCTTGTTATTTTTGGCACCATAGTATCTCGCCACAAGTACATTGACACCGATCGACAAACCGATAAATACGTTAATGAGAAGATTTATCAAGGAGCTGGTGGAACCAACAGCAGCCAGTGACTGACTGCCTGCAAATCGTCCGACTACAATTACGTCCGCAGCATTAAATAGAAGCTGAAGTACTCCTGAGAGCATCAGCGGAATGGAATATGAAAGTACTTTTCCCAGAATTGGACCGTTGCACATGTCCATTTCATAAGACTTTGCCATGTTTTTTCCCTCTCTGCAAATAAATACTATAGTATCTGTTAAAGACACTCTCACACTATTCTAAACTCTTTCCATATGCTTTTCAAGACCTCTTTTTTGATACTTTGTTACTGCTCAGGCATTGCATGACCAGCAATGTTGCTTTTTCTATAATTGTTTATGAATAATACTTAAAATTAACTGTTGATTGACTTTTTAGAGTATAGTTCTATAATGATGTTATAAAAAATGTAACTATTCAGAGCATTTAAGGAGGACACCGATATGGAGACACTTCGACTTGAAAAGATTTTGAAAAAGATGAAGACTGAAGGCCTGGATCAGATGATTATTTCCGATCCGTATGCGATTTATTATCTTACAGGACGTTTCATAGATCCGGGCGAACGTTTGCTGGCACTTTATATCAATCAGTCCGGAAAAAATAAGATTTTTATTAATAATCTGTTTACTGTTCCGGAAGATCTGGGAGTTGAAAAGTATCGTTTTTCGGATACAGATGACTATATCACACCTCTCTGTGAATGTGTAGAATCCGGCAAACCACTTGGTATTGATAAAACATTTGCAGCACGTTTCCTGATTCCGGTTATTGATAACTCAGGTGCTTCATCTTATAAAGTCAGCTCCATCTGTGTAGACGAGGTACGTGCATGCAAAGACGATGAAGAACAAAAGAAAATGCGTGCAGTCTCTAAGATCAACGATCAGGCAATGGCCAAATTCCGTACTTTAATTCACGAGGGTGTGACAGAAGCAGAAGTTGCATCTAAAATGCTTGATATTTATAAGAGTCTTGGTGCGGATGGTTATTCTTTTGAACCTCTTGTCGGATTTGGAGCAAATTGTGCCCTTGGACATCACGCCCCGGGTGATACTGTATTAAAAGAGGGGGATACAGTGCTTTTTGATGTTGGATGCAAAAAAGATGGCTATTGTGCTGATATGACGCGTACATTCTTTTATAAAAAAGTTCCATCAGAAAAGCATCGTGAAATATATGAAACCGTCAAACGTGCCAACGCTGCAGCTGAAGCCATACTGAAGCCCGGAGTTCCTCTTTGTGAAGTAGATAAAGCAGCCCGAAAAATCATCGAAGATGCCGGATATGGTCCTAATTTTACACATCGTCTGGGACATTTTATCGGATTGGAAGTTCATGAATATGGAGATGTTTCATCTGCTAATACTAAAGTAACCGAGGTTGGAAATATTTTCTCCATCGAACCAGGTATATATGTAGAAGGCGAAGTAGGTGTACGCATTGAAGATCTTGTACTTATTACGGAAGACGGCTGCGAGGTGTTAAATTCTTACAGCAAAGAATTGGATATAGTTGAATAGTTGCGAATAAAGACTTCAATTAAAAACAGCCTTAGAATCTCTCATATTTCTAAGGCTGTTTTTTAATTTCATAGGAAGGTGCATCCTATGAAATTAAATAAATAAGCAAATATTCCAATTAATTAAGCTTTTTAAGCATCATCTCATTTACTTTTCCAGGATTTGCTTTTCCCTTCATGGATTTCATAACCTGACCGACAAGGAATCCAAGTACCTTTGTTTTTCCGCTCTTGTACTCTTCTACAGTCTTCGGGTTAGCCGCCAGCACATCAGAAACTGCCTGCTCCAGTGCACTGTCATCATTTACCATGCCAAGGCCATGCTCTTCTACATAAGCTTCCGGGTCGACATCTTTATCAAATACAGCTGCGAATACTTCTTTTGCAGTATTGTTATTGATGGTTCCATCATCTACCATATCGATCATCTTTGCAAGATTAACAGGAGAAAACCAAAGACTTTCAGCATCCTGTCCTTTTTCCTTGAGAAGACGGCTTGCTTCGCCGATAAGCCAGTTTGCAGCTTTTTTAGGTTTTTTACATATAGCAGTTGTCTTTTCGAAAACATCAGCCATCTTCTTAGATTCGGTAAGCAGGCGGCTGTCATATTCAGATAAGCCGTATTCAGTCTGGTAGCGAACTATCTTTTCAGGCTGCAGCTCAGGTAACGAACTACGTACAGATTCAAGCCATTCATCACTGATAGAAATCGGAGGCAGATCAGGATCAGGGAAGTATCTATAATCCTTTGCATCTTCCTTGGAACGCATCGCATACGAATATTCTTTGTTATCATCCCAACGTCTGGTTTCCTGAATGACCTTTTTACCTTCCTCAAGCAATTCTATCTGGCGGGCACGTTCACCGTCTATTGCCCTTGCGATAGCCTTGAAGGAGTTTAAGTTCTTCATCTCAGTTCTTGTTCCGAACACTTCACTTCCAACCTCGCGTACAGAAAGGTTTACATCGGCACGCATAGAGCCTTCCTGCAATTTACAGTCAGATGCACCGAGATACTGAATAAGAAGACGCAGTCTCTCAAGATAAGCTATAACCTCATCTGCACTTCTCATATCTGGCTCAGAAACAATCTCGATAAGCGGCACGCCGCTTCGGTTGTAGTCAACCAGTGAACAGTCTTCCCATTCATCATGGATAAGCTTACCTGCATCTTCCTCCATATGAATCTCGTGGATTCTGATTTTCTTCTCGCCGGCAGGTGTATCTATCGGTATATATCCATCATGACAAATCGGCAGATACAACTGGGAAATCTGGTAGTTCTGTGGGTTATCTGGATAAAAATAGTTTTTTCTGTCAAATTTGCAGAACTGGTTGATACCACAGTTTGCTGCCAGTCCTACTGACATTGCATATTCAACAACCTGTTTATTTAAAACCGGCAGAGAACCCGGCATACCTGTACATACAGGGCAGGTATGTGTGTTTGGTTTTGCACCAAATTCTGTAGAACAGCCACAGAAAATCTTTGTTTTTGTGGCCAGCTCTACGTGTACCTCCAAACCGATGACGGTCTCGTATTCTTTTTTCATCTTATCTGTCCTCCCCTACTGTCATAACCGGAAGCTTCCATGTGCCTCTGATCTTCTCATAAGCAGATGCAGCACGAAACAGTTTTTTCTCCTGGAAGCAATCTGCAATCATCTGAAGTCCAATTGGAAGTCCCTTTGAATCCAATCCACACGGTACAGAAATACCAGGAAGACCAGCCAGATTTACAGAAACAGTATAAATATCTCCGAGATACATCTTCATCGGGTCTGAAAGACTGTCACCTAGTATCGGAGCCGTGGAAGGTGCAGCCGGTCCTAAAATGACGTCATATTTTTCAAATGCTTTATCAAATGCCTGTTTGATAAGTGCCTTGGTACGAAGTGCCTTCAGATAATATGCATCATAATAGCCTGAGCTTAAAACGAATGATCCAAGCATAATACGACGTTTAACCTCCGGACCAAATCCTTCCGAACGGCTCTTTTTATACATATCATGCAGATTTTCGTATTCTTTTGTACGATAACCGTATTTTACGCCATCAAATCTTGACAGGTTTGAACTCGCCTCGGCAGATGCAATAACATAATATGCCGGAATTGCATATTCTACCATTCCTAAGTCGAAAAATTCAACCTCCGCACCCTGCTCTTTTAATGCATCGGCAGCAGCTAAAACAGCCTTTTTTACATCCTCATCAAGACCCTCGCCCAGATAATCAGAAGGAATACCTATTTTCATTCCTTTAACTTCGCCGGTCAGTGCTGATGAGAAATCATAAGAATCACGCTTAACTGAGGTGCTGTCCTTCTTATCATATGACGCTATTGTTTCAAGAATAGCTGCACAGTCTGCACTATCTTTGGCGATCGGTCCGATCTGATCAAGAGAAGAACCATAGGCGATAAGTCCATATCGTGAAACTGTTCCGTAGGTTGGCTTGATGCCGGTTACACCGCAGAATGAGCTTGGCTGACGGATAGAACCACCTGTATCAGAACCAAGTGCAAAGAATGTTTCTCCGGCAGCTACTGAAGCACAGGAACCACCTGAGGAGCCGCCAGGAACATGATTCGTATTCCAGGGATTCTTTGTTGCTCCAAACCATGATGTCTCGGTTGTACTTCCCATGGCAAATTCATCCATGTTGGTTTTTCCGAGTAATATAGCTCCGGCTTCTTTTAACTTAAGAGCTGCCTCAGATGAATACTGCGGAATGAATCCCTTTAAAATCTTAGAACTACAGGTAGTTTCGATACCCTCTGTACAGATGTTGTCCTTGATTGCGACAGGGACACCTGCTAACGGTCCAGTAAGAGTTCCGTCATCAATTTTTTTCTGTATTTCATCAGCCTGTGAAAGAGCAGCTTCTTCTGTTATAGTTACATAAGCATGAACGGTATCTTCATATTTGTGAATTCTATCCAGAGACGCTTGTACTGCCTCACGGACGGATATTTTTTTTGATTTTATTTCTCTTCCCAGCTCTAAGGCTGTCATTTCTGAAATTCCCATCCAGATTTCCTCCATATGTATTCACATAATCGTGTATGTGTGCTTGGTTAACTTTAAAATTATTCTACTGTTCTAGGTACTTTATATTGTTTTTCCTTCTGTTCAGGTGCGTTGGCAAGCATTGCGTCGGATGAATCACCGTTTATGACGACATCCTCACGGAATACGTTATGAATATCAAACACATGTGACATCGGTTCTACATCTGATGTGTCCAGCTGATTCAGCATATCAATGTATTCAAGCATTCGGCTCATATCGCTTTTAGCATCTTCCTTTTCTTCAGGAGAGAGGGAAAGCTTTGCCAAAATACCTACATAATCAATCATGTCATCATCTATTTTTACTGCCATAATATCTATTCCTTCCTATTATAATGTGTTTTTAATATATATTTATAATGTATTTTAATAACTAAGATAATGAGCAGTCTTACGGTACCAATCGACTCATATCTCTTGGAAAGAGGGAAACTTCACGGACATTCTCCTCACCAAGAAGCTGCATGGTCATACGCTCAAGACCGATACCGAGTCCACCATGCGGCGGCATGCCATGTTTGAATGTGCTAAGATACTGCTCCATTCCCTCGGTATCCATACCACGTTTTTCAATTTTATCCATCAGTGCGGTGTAGCTGTGAATACGCTGTCCGCCAGTTGTCACTTCGAGTCCGCGGAACAAAAGGTCGAAACTGAGTGTTACACTCGGATCCTTAGGATCGTCCATAGCATAAAACGGACGTTTCTTTGAAGGATAATGAGTTACAAATACGAAATCAGAGTTATATTCTTCCTTGAAGTAGCGACCGATTAAATGCTCCTCCTCCGGTTCAAGATCATATGGGTTTTTGATCTGTTTGCCATATTTTTCGGAAGCAAGCTTTTTAGCTTCTTCAAAAGTAACAGTTGGTATTTTCTCTACATTTGGAAGTTCAACCTTTAAGATCTCAAGTTCTCTTGAATAATCTTTTTTCAAAAGCTCAACCATGTGCTGAAGAAAACCGGTTTCCATGGCCATGATGTCTGTAAAATCATCAATATAGCCCATCTCGAAGTCAAGACCGGTATATTCATTCAAATGACGTTTGGTGTTATGTTTCTCTGCACGGAAAACCGGTCCGACTTCCATGACACGATCAAATACGCCTACCATCATCTGCTTGTAAAACTGCGGGCTCTGTGCGAGCACTGCCGGTCTATGGAAATAGTCAAGTTTAAATACATTGGCTCCGCCTTCAGCTCCCTTAGCTCCGATTTTCGGGGAATGAATCTCTGTAAAGCCTTCTGACTGAAGAAATTCACGGAATGCTCTTGCTATGCCTTCCTCTATTCTAAAACGGGCACGCTCGCGGATGTTTCTAAGTGTAAGAGAACGCATGTCCAGTCTTGCCTCTAATGATGCCCCCATCTTCCATTTGGATACAGCAATCGGCATAGGCTCTTCCGGTTTTGAAAGAATCTTTACTTCCTTTAAACGCAGTTCCATTCCACGCGGTGCTCTTTCTTCTTTTTCTAAAACGCCGGTTACCTCAACAAATGTCTCCTCACGCAGTTCAGAAAATTCTGCATTGGTAAGACCTTTTTCAAATACAGTCTGAAGTACGCCATCCCTTTTTCTTAAAATAATGAATGCAATGTCACCCATGTTGCGTACACTCATAATGGCACCGTTAACTTTGACTTCCTGTCCTTCCATACCGTCTGCAAACACCTGAGCAAGATCCAGTACTTCCTTCTCCTTTTTACCTGTCATAAATTCCATTAATGTTTCCTCTCTTTCTCTGCTTTTGATATGTACGGGACGGGAAAATAAATTTGAATCAACTTAAGAAATACGCTTTACGAATTTCTCAAGTTGTCGCGGCATCAGCTAAATGCCCATGCAAGCATGGCCGCTTGGCTCATTGCTTCGCACAAAAAAATCCCGAAACGATGTTTCGTCACATCGCTTCGGGACGGGATATTCCCGCGGTACCACCCGCATTCAAAAAGAAAAGTTTTTCTTTTTACTCTTTTAATGCTTAACGCGCAATCACGTGATAACCTACCTGCATCATCTGGCATGATATCCAAAACAGCTCTCGATCATCCGGCTCAGGAGTGTTCCCTATTGTTCTGTCTCCTCCTGACACGGCTCTCAGCCGGTGACCGCGTCTTTCTGTCGGATTCCTCAAAACAGAGTCTCCATCACTGCCTTTAATTTTTTTATGTTCAAACTATAAACTATTTTTTTTGATTTGTAAAGAGGACATTTTGATTTTTTCCTGAGATTTTTTGATATAAATTTTTTTGATTTTTTCTTGACAATCGATTTATTTCGTGTATACTACACATAAAAGCAAGGGTGCTTCGATATAGTCGAGGTACCCTTTTCTTTTTTATATTTCATATTTTATCGCAAATTTCGCAAACATAAACCTGAAAGGAGACAAGAGTTATGAAAAAAAACATCCCAGAATTATATGGAAGTATGGTATTCAATGACAAAGTCATGAAAAGTAAACTGCCTCGTGATGTGTATAAAGCACTTCACAAAACAATAGAGAATGGCAGCCATCTGGATTTGGATGTTGCAAATGCTGTTGCTATTGCTATGAAGGAATGGGCTGTTGAAAATGGTGCTACACATTTCACACATTGGTTCCAGCCTATGACAGGTATCACCGCAGAAAAACACGACAGTTTCATAAATCCAGTTGGTAATGGAGAGGTTATCATGGATTTCTCAGGCAAGGAACTGGTCAAAGGTGAGCCTGATGCATCTAGTTTCCCATCAGGTGGACTGCGTGCCACATTCGAAGCCAGAGGTTATACAGCATGGGATCCTACTTCACCGGCATTTATCAAAGATGATACTCTGTGCATCCCTACTGCTTTCTGTTCTTACAGTGGTGAGGCACTTGATACTAAGACACCTCTTCTTCGCTCTATGGAGGCTATCAACCGTGAGGCTCTTCGTGTACTTAAACTCTTCGGCAATGAGGATGTTACACGTGTTGTTTCTACAGTTGGACCGGAGCAGGAGTATTTCCTGGTTGATAAAGAACTTTTCAACAAGAGAAGCGATCTGAAGTTCTGTGGAAGAACTCTGTTTGGTGCTCCAGCTCCTAAAGGACAGGAAATGGATGACCATTATTTTGGAGCACTTCGTCCTAGAGTTTCTGCTTATATGAAAGAACTCGACGAAGAGCTCTGGAAGCTTGGTATTCCGGCTAAGACAAAACACAACGAGGTTGCTCCGGCTCAGCACGAGCTTGCAACTATCTATACAACTACCAACGTAGCTGTTGACAACAATCAGCTTACAATGGAAACTATGAAGCGCGTTGCTGAGAAACATGGTCTTGTATGCCTGCTTCATGAGAAACCATTTGAAGGAATCAACGGAAGTGGTAAGCACAATAACTGGTCATTATCAACAAACACCGGTGCAAACTTGCTTGATCCTGACCGCGAGCCGGCTAAAAACCTGCAGTTCCTTCTCTTCCTCTTTGCAACTATCAAAGCTGTGGATGTATACGGGGATTTACTCCGTGTATCTGTTGCAACAGCAGGAAATGATCATCGTCTTGGAGGCAACGAGGCACCGCCTGCAATTGTTTCTATGTTCATCGGTGATGATCTTGAAGCAGTTCTTGATATTGTAGAAAAAGACCTTGAATCCCAGGCAAAAGAAGCTGAGACCATGAAACCTGGTGCAAAGGTTCTGGCTCATTTCATCAAAGATACTACAGATAGAAACAGAACTTCACCATTCGCATTTACCGGCAATAAGTTTGAGTTCCGTATGCCAGGTTCCGCTCTCTCTGTTGCTGAGCCGAACATCATTATTAACACTGCTGTTGCTGAGGTTCTTGGCGAGTTTGCTGACCGCCTTGAAGGCCTTTCAGGCAAAGCACTTGAAGCTGAGATTCATGTTCTCTTAAAAGATGTTCTTCGTGAGCACCGCCGTATAGTATTCAACGGCAATGGCTATACAAGTGAGTGGGTTGAGGAAGCTCACAAACGTGGTCTTTATGACCTTCCAAGCTGTGTTGAGGCATTCCCTTGCTGTGTTTCTGATAAGAATGTTGAATTATTCATTAAACATGGTATTTACACTAAGGAAGAATTATTCTCACGCTATGAGATCAAACAGGAGAATTACGTCAAGACAATCAACATTGAGGCTAAGACGATGCTGTCAATGATGAACAATACTTTCTTACCGACAGTACTCTCCTACTGCAAAGAATTGGCAGATACTGCTGCTAAGACAAAGGCTGTTCTGCCGGATGTATCTGTAACCGCTGAAAGCAAGCTTCTTGAGAAACTCACAGCACTCTATGGTGAGATTTCTGATAAGACAGATGCACTGGCTGAGGCTGTTAAGAGTGCTGAAACAATGAATGATGATATTGAAAAGGTATCATATTTCCATTATACAATTCTTGCAAAGATGGATGACTTAAGAGCAAGTGTTGATACTGCAGAGGCCCTGATTCCGAAGACCTTCTTACCATATCCTACATATGATGAGCTTCTGTTCTCGGTCTAATAGAAAGTTTCATTTTAGTACTTTCTTGAAAAATTAGATTATATGTGTTATGATTTGACTGCAAAATATTAGTATTACTTTTATATGCTTTTATTTTGCAGTCAATTCTTGTGTTATACTTGCAAATATACAAAGGAGGTTTTATATCATGAGTGATTCACTCACATACGAAACCGGGCTTCGTGAAGAATGCGGTGTGTTTGGAATGTTTGATCTTGACGGTGGAGACGTTGCCAGAGATATGTATTACGGGCTTAGTGCACTCCAGCATCGTGGTCAGGAGTCCTGCGGTATCGCTGTCTGTGATACGAATGGTCCAAAAGGTGTTGTTAAATGTCATAAGGGGCTTGGGCTTGTCAATGAAGTATTTCGTGAAGACACCCTGAAACGTCTTGACGGCAATCTTGGTGTTGGCCATGTGCGTTACTCCACAACTGGCTCTTCCACGATTGAAAATACTCAGCCGCTGGTTCTTAAGTATTTTAAAGGTACACTCTGTCTGGCACATAACGGCAACCTTGTCAATGCATTCGAGATGCGCCGCCAGTTAGAAGAAACAGGTGCTATTTTTCAGACCACCATGGATTCTGAGGTTATTGCGTTTCATATTGCACGCGAACGTTTGTCAGCTCCTACAGCAGAGGAGGCAATCAAGCGTACCGCTGCCAAAACACGCGGTGCATATGCTCTTATAATCTCCAGCCCCAGAAAACTGATTGGTGTTCGTGATCCTTACGGCTTGCGTCCGCTCTGTCTTGGAAAAAAAGGCAATGTATGGATTATGGCCTCAGAAAGCTGTGCCATAACTTCTGTCGGTGGTGAATTTATCAGAGATATTGAACCTGGAGAGATTGTAACCGTTACCCGTGACGGAGTATTTTCTGATAAGAGCTTACAGCAGGAAAAACGTGCACATTGCGTATTTGAATACATTTATTTTGCACGTCTTGACAGTCATATTGACAAAGTTAGTGTTTATGAGGCACGTCTTCGTGGCGGTGCTGCCCTTGCACATTCCTTCCCGGTTGATGCTGACTTAGTTGCCGGTGTTCCGGATTCCGGACTTACCGCTGCTATGGGATATGCGAAGGCATCAGGCATCCCGTATGAGATTATATTCCATAAAAACAGCTACGTTGGAAGAACCTTCATCAAGCCAACTCAGGAAGAGCGTGAAAACAGTGTTCGCATAAAACTCAATATTCTGGAACCGGCTGTCAAAGGAAAACGTATCGTTCTCGTCGATGATTCCATCGTACGTGGTACAACGATGAAAAACCTCATTAAGATGCTTAAAAAAGCAGGTGCAAAGGAAGTACATGTACGCGTAAGTTCTCCACCTTTCCTTTATCCATGCTATTTCGGAACAGATGTTCCATCCAACAAGCAACTGATCGCAAGCAGTCATTCAGTTGAGGAGATCTGTCAGGAAATCGGTGCTGATTCACTCGGATATATGCCTGTTGAAGATCTTGAAGAAATGGCAGGAGGCATGCCTATCTGTACAGCATGCTTTACCGGTAAATACCCTATGGAAGTTCCGGATTGCGATATCAAAGACGCTTTAGAGTAATTAGCAAGCACGTTATGACTTTGGCTCATTACTTCGTATAAAAAAAGAATGTGCAGTCGCACATTCTTTTTTTATTTTACAATTATTTTTATTTTATACATTAGAAACTGAACGATTGTTCTGAGCTTTTAATGCTTTCAACTCATCAAATACCACATCATTAAGAACCTTGATATATGTTCCCTTCATGCCCGATGATCTGGATTCTATAACTCCGGCACTCTCAAACTTGCGAAGCGCATTGACGATAACTGAACGTGTAATTCCAACTCTGTCAGCAATCTTGCTGGCAACCAAGATGCCTTCATTGCCTTCAAGTTCATCAAAAATATGTGTAATGGCTTCCAACTCAGAAAATGATAATGTACTGATAGCCGATTTGACAATCTGAATCTTTCTTGTCTCTTCTGCATTCTCCTCATTAACAGAACGCATCATCTCAAGTCCTACTACTGTCGTTCCATACTCACTCAGAATAATATCATCAATATCATACTGTGCATCAGATTTGTAAATAAATAACGTTCCTAATCTCTCACCTGATATATCGATAGGAGTAATAATTGCCTGATATTTCTTTACATTTTCTTCTGCAAATCCAAGAGTGGCAAGATTAACATTCTCTTTGGTCGACAAAACGCTCAAGAGACGCTCATTTAACATGCGATCAACAAAGCCACCAACCTGATCTTTGATAAGTTCCTCAATCTCATCTACGCCATCATGAACAGCCACACCGAGAACTTTACCTTTCTTGCTTATCACAAGAATATTAGATTCCAGTATCTCACTTAAGACCTCACAAATGTCATTGAATACAACCTTGTGTGAATGATTGTTGTGCAATAATTTGTTGATTTTTCTGGTCTTGTCCAGCAGTTGAACACTCATTTACCTGTTACCTCCTTTATGTTTGTCGAAAATTATTGAAACATGCTTTGAATGTTCCTTTTTATCGTGGAATGAATCAAATAATTATGCATACACGAATATTGATTCATTACCAACGCAAATTAGAATTTCGTACTAACATATTGAAATAGTAACACGATTTATGCATAATAGCAAGAGTTTTTCTGTATTTTTCATTTTTTTTAATAAATAATACTTATTTTACGAGTTTTTTACAAAACCACACTTTTCGTTTGAGCAAAGGAGCTTATTTCCCTTTTCAAGCATAATATGTCCGCATTTTGGACACACTTCTTTTGAAGGTTTCTGCCATGTCATGAAATCGCAGTCGGGATTGTTTTCGCATCCGTAATAGCGTCTGCCTTTCTTAGACTTGCGTATAACAATCTCACCACCGCATTTGGGACACTTAACACCTGTTTTTTCAAGATATGGTTTAGTATTTTTGCAATCCGGGAACCCTGGGCAAGCCAAAAACTTACCGTGAGGTCCGTATTTAATAACCATATTACGTCCGCATTGTTCACAGACAATATCCGTAACCTCATCAGCGATCTTGACTGTTTCAAGATTCTTTTCAGCCTCTTTTACCGCTTTCTCAAGATCCGGATAGAAGTTTTCTATAACTGTCTTCCATCCTATGGTGCCGTCACCGATGCTATCAAGCAAATATTCCATATTGGCCGTAAACTTAAGATCTACAATAGATGGAAATGCCTTTTTCATCATACGGTTAACTACTTCACCAAGCTCTGTCATATAAAGATTTTTGTTTTCCTTAGCTACATAGCGGCGGGCAATTATAGTCGTAATAGTAGGTGCATAGGTACTTGGTCGTCCTATACCCTGCTCTTCAAGTGCTTTTACCAGCGAGGCTTCAGTATAATGTGCTGGCGGCTGTGTAAAATGCTGTGCTGGTTCCAATTGTTCCAGCTCAAGCTTCATACCTGGTTTAAGGGATTCGTTAAGTACGCCATCCTTCTCTTTATCATCTTCAGATGAATATACAGACATAAAACCATCAAATTTGATTTTGGATGCTGATAAAGTGAAAAGCTCTTCTCCGGCTTCTACCTTGACAGACGTCGTCTCATAAACTGCTGGTTTCATACGGCTGGCTGTAAAACGTCTCCAGATAAGCTGGTACAGCCTAAACTGATCTCTGGAAAGCTGATCTTTAACCTGTACAGGTGTTAGTGTAATGTCGGTAGGTCTGATTGCCTCGTGTGCGTCCTGTATCTTGGCATCAGATTTTGATACTGATGACTTTTCAGATACATAAGTTTCACCATACTGTTCTTTTATATATTCTCTGGCCGCTGTATCTGCCTCAGCCGCAATACGAGTAGAATCTGTACGTAAATACGTAATAAGACCAATCGTACCGTGTCCCTTGATATCTACACCTTCATAGAGCTGCTGTGCAAGTCTCATTGTCTTCTGGGTAGAGAAATTCAAGGCCTTTGATGCTTCCTGCTGCATGGTACTGGTAGTAAAAGGAATCGGTGCTTTTTTGATTCGCTCACCTAATTTCACATCACGAACATTGTATTCACAGCCGTCAAGACTACCGATAAGCTTATCCATTTCCTCTTTATTGTTAATGGTTTTCTTACCGTCTTTATCTCCATAGTAGTGTGCAGTTAGTTTCTTTTTTGAACCTTGTACATGTAGATTCGCATCAAGTGTCCAATATTCTTCCGGAATAAAAGAATTAATCTCATCTTCTCTATCGCAGATCATGCGAAGTGCCACAGACTGTACACGTCCTGCACTCAAACCTCTCTTTACCTTTGCCCAGAGGAGCGGACTGATAAGGTATCCCACCATACGATCCAGAATTCTTCTGGCCTGCTGTGCGTCAACTAAATTTTCATCAATTGCACGCGGCTCTTTTAATGATGCTTTTACGGCATTTTTTGTAATCTCATTAAAACTTATTCGATAAACTTTTTTATCTTTTTGTTCATCAAGCTTCAACGCTTTCATCAGATGCCATGAAATAGCTTCTCCCTCACGGTCAGGGTCAGTTGCAAGATAGATCTTATCTGCTTTTTTTACTTCTTTTCTTAAACGTGCCAGCACATCACCTTTTCCGCGTATCGTGATGTATTTGGGTTCGTATCCATGCTCGATATCTACACCCAGTGAACTTTTTGGCAGATCTCTGACATGACCACCGGAGGCATCAACCTCGTAATTGGAACCTAAAAATTTCTTAATCGTCTTGACTTTCGCCGGAGACTCTACTATAACCAGATTTTTTGCCATAACAGACCTCTATATAATCTTCCTAACATAATATTGATTCATCGGCTGCAGGATAAATCCCTGTAACTCCAGATTCAAAAGTGCTGTCATACATTCTCCCGCTGTTAAACCGCAGATTTTCATGACTGATTCGATATGTTTTGGTTGTGAATCTAGGCAACTATACACCATTTTTTCCGGCTTGGCAAGTGCATTTACTGATTTTTTTGCATTTTTATTAGAATTTTTGCATTTTATACAAAAGAAATTCAATACATCTTCTGGTGCTGTTATAATTCCAGCCCCCTGTGAAATCAATCTGTTGCAGCCCTCACTAAGAGGATCTATACGTCTTCCCGGCAGTGCAAATACTTCTCTACCTTGTTCCAGTGCAAGATCTGCAGTTATAAGTGAGCCACTGCGACGTCTGGCCTCAATCACGATCACCATGTCAGATAGTCCGCTGATTATGCGGTTTCTGATTGGAAAATGCGAAGACGTCGGTGCTACTCCAAGCCCGTATTCTGACAAAATTCCTCCCTGTTCACATATCCTTGAGTATAGTCTGATACCGGATGGAGGATAACAAGTATCTATACCGCAGCCCATAACAGCATATGTCATTCCACCTCCGTCAATTGCACCTCTGTGTCCTGCCTGATCGACACCAAGTGCCATTCCGCTTATTACCTGTACACCATTTTCTGCAAGAATTCTGCCAAAATATTCAGCTTCCTGCCGTCCGTATGGAGTGCAGCTTCTGGCACCGATAATAGACACGGATGGCTTATCATTCGAAGGGATACTGCCTTTTACAAAAAGCCACATGGGTTTATCATAAATATTCTTAAGCCTCTTTGGATATGCACTCTCCCCATATAGTACTAATTGTATGTTTTTTTCTTCCAAATGATGATATTCTTTCTCTCGCTGTTTTAGAAGACAAACTGCATCACATAATTCTTTTTTTACAGATTCTCCTAGGCCAGAATAAATAAAAAAATCCTGTTTCTTCCTATTATAAAGAACTTCTTGATAGATTCTTTCAAAACTGCCACATATATCATATAATCTTGATGCTGATACAGCACCTATCCCATTTACCATGGAAAGCCAATAGGCATATATTCTTTCGCACTCTGAAAATCTCACTGATTTTAAATTTATGTTTTCCATACATTTATTTTCAGATTCATTTTTCTTATCCGCTATGGTTTCTTCTTCCTTATTCTGATTATTTTTCTCAAACATCACATATTCCCCCAATATTTGCTTTCAAAAGTTCGAAATCCAATAGCCTCAGCAAGCTGAGACCTGCTTATTTCCGTTTCTCCATCCAGATCAGCTAGTGTTCTGGCCACTTTTAATATCTTCCCGTGCCCCCTTGCACTGATGCCCTGGTTTATCTCTACCTTATTTAAAAATTCTGCATCTTTTTCAGACAGACGACAATACTTATCAATTTGTCGTCTTGTCATTTCAGCATTGTAAGATATATCCTCTCCTTCAAATCTTTCATTCTGCATGGTGCGAGCTCTCATAACACGCTCACGCATTACAGCTGAAGATTCATTATGTAATGTTTTTTCTCCTGCCATATTATCTGTTTTCAAATTACTTCTCGGAACCTCCACACCAATGTCAATTCTATCTAAAAATGGTCCTGAAACACGACTAAGATATCTTCGAATCTGGGTAGGTGAACAACGGCATTTTGATTGATCGGGAAAAAAACCACATTTGCAAGGATTCATAGCTGCTGCAATCATGGATTTAGCCGGAAAAACTACTGTCTGATTAAGCCGAGATACGGTAATACTTCCCTCCTCCATCGGCTGACGAAGCATGTCCAGAATCGCAGGATGAAATTCAGTTAGTTCATCTAAAAATAGTATTCCATAACTTGACAAAGAAATTTCTCCCGGCTTTGGATTTCGGCCTCCTCCGGCCATGGCCTGTGCAGTTGTACTGTGATGTGGACTACGAAATGGACGTTTGCGTATCAAAGGTGTATCCGGTTTTAATAAACCGCATATACTGTATATTTTTGAAACTTCTATGCTTTCCTTAAGTGTTAGTGGCGGCAAAATAGTGGGAATTCGTCTCGCTGCCATGGTCTTTCCTGTTCCGGCCGGTCCTATATATAGAATATTATGTCTCCCTGCTGCCGCAGTTTCTGTAGCACGCCTGACCAAGTCAAGTCCTATGACCTCATCAAAATCAACATCAAAATTCTGGCTGCCAGGCTCAAATAAATCTGGAGAAAATCGCTGACCCTTGACAAGAGCCGGATGTTCAAGATACTCCGACAATACTTTCACATCACGAACTCCCACAATCTCTATTCCGTCTACTGCACGACCTTCCATTACATTTTCTTCTGCAAGAAAAACACGTTTCATTCCACATAAATATGCCTCATATACCATGGATAGAACACCTGTAAGCGGTTTTATACTGCCGTCCAATCCCAATTCTCCGATAAATGCCCACGAATCCCAATCACAATCAGAAATTTTTCCTTCCTGCTGCCATAAACATCTCATAATCCCGGCGGCGATTGCCAGATCGCAGCCCGTACCCTCTTTTCTGACACCAGCGGGTGACAAATTGACGGTAATTCTCTTTGGCGGCAAGCGAAAATCAGAGTTCTTTAGAGCTGTTCTGACTCGCTCTTGTGCTTCTCTCACTTCCTCAGCAAGATAACCGACCATCACAAAGCTTGGAAGTCCGTCACTGACATCAACTTCAACAGTTATTCTGTATCCATCTATGCCACGGGTACTGAAACTATTAACTTTACTAAACATATATTCTCCTTTTTTAATAAAAATATGGTAATTATTTAAAATGAATAAACAGATTTGAAATTTGAAAAAATTGAAATTTTAAAAAAATAAGATTTGAATATTGAAATATTATGATACCCGGTTAATCAAGATAAAACCGGAATAAGAAAAAGATATAGACATAATAAATTGAAATGTTTGCACATAATTGCAATTGTTCATAATATGGTTCCCACATAAAATGTGAGAACCAGTTGAGTTATCACTAATTATAAATATATCTGTGGCAAAATGCAAGCTTATTAATCAAAGCTTTCTCCCATCTTTTCTGCTGCAGCTCTGGCAATCTGTTCCGGTGTGATAGGAAGTTCATAGAAACGTTTTCCAACAGCATTATAGACAGCGTCAGCGATAGCCGGAAGTGGTGTGTTGATAACAATCTCTCCGATTGATTTTGCACCGAAAGGACCGGAATCTTCGTAACTGCTCTCAAATTCGACATTTATATGACCAAAATCAATTCTGGTTGGAATCTTATATTGCATCAGGGAATTCTCACGCACACCTCCCTGAGAATTTCGTGTGATATTTTCTGTAAGAGACATTCCAATACCCTGAAGAAGTCCGCCTTCAGTCTGTATTCTGGCCAAATTCGGATTAATCGGGGTTCCACAGTCAACCGCAGCTGCGTAATTTATGACCTTAGCTTCTCCAGTCTCCATATCTATCTCCAGCTCTACCGCACCTGCCATAAATGGAGGCGGAGAAATCTCTGCGGTTCTAGTTTCAGTTACCTCTAAAGAGACATTATGACCGCACATTGAGGCTGTTGCAATATCACTCAGTGCTACCTTTCTCGTTTCTTCACCTGAATTTTCAGTGGTAAATACTTCTTTCCCGTCAAATTCAACATCTTCATAAGAAACACCTAGAATCTCAGCTCCTAATCTGCATATCTGCTCTCTAAGCCTAAGTGCACATCTCTCAGTAGCTTTTCCTGTAAGATATGTAGTGCTCGATGCATAAGAACCTGAATCGTACGGTGAAACGTCGGTATCTGCACTGTAAACTGTGATTGCATCAAAAGGACACTCAAGCACTTCTGCCGCAATCTGAGCAAGAATCGTATCGCAACCCGTGCCCATATCAGCAGCTCCAAGTATAAGTGTATAAAATCCCTCGTCATTTAATTTTAGTCTGGCACTTCCGACATCAACAGCAGTAATTGCTGATCCCTGCATGGCCATACCCATACCGACGCTGCGAACCTTTCCATTTCCCATATCTTTGCAAGGAAACTTATCGTTCCAGCCGATCATATCACGAACTTTCTTAACACAGCGATCCAGTGCACAACTGGTATTGACCTGTCCATAATAGGCAGGCATCAAATCGCCTTCCTTAACCATATTTTTGAGACGTATTTCAAAACGGTCCATATGAATCTTTTCTGCAAGTTCATTGACAGCTGATTCAATAGCAAAAAGTCCCTGCGTCGCACCATATCCGCGGTACGCACCAGCTGACATGATATTGGTATATACGACATCACTTACAAAGCGAAATGCCTCAACACTTCCATATAATGGAATAGACTTATGTCCTGAAAGACCAACCGTTGTCGGACCATGTTCACCATATGCGCCTGTATTGGATAGTGTATACAAATCTATGCCGCGAATTGTTCCGTCATTCATAGCACCAAGGCGAACATGCATCTCCATTTCATGTCGTGGTGATGATGCAGTCTGAGTCTCAACACGGCTGAAAATTATCTTGGAAGGCTTTTTTGTCATCCATGTAACAAACGCCGGATATACCTCACAGACAGAAGTCTGTTTGGCACCGAAACCGCCTCCTATGCGAGGCTTGCTGACTCTTACCATCGATTTTGGAATATGAAGTGCATTTGCCACTATTCTTCTGCAATGAAATACAATCTGAGTCGAGCTTAAAATATTAAGTCTTCCGTAAGTGTCTATCGAGCAATAGGTCTGGAATGTCTCCATCATAGTCTGCTGACAAGGCTTGGTATGATATATATGATCAATCACAATATCACAATCCTCCAAAACTGCCTCAACATCCCCGTTTCCACACTCGTCGTGAGCACAGAGATTCCTTTTATTGTCAGCACCCACCGGAGCAAGACTCTCCCAGTTTTCTTCGGGATGCACAAGAATCTTATTATCCTTAGACTTATGGAAGTCAAGAACTGGTTCTAAAACTTCATATTTTACCTTTATAAGCTTAAGTGCCTTATCTACACATTTTTCATCTTTACCTGCAACTATGGCTACAATATCACCCTGAAAACGCACATGTCTATCAATCAAAAGTCTGTCGTAGGGACTGGCTTCAGGATAGGTCTGTCCTGCCTGCGTGTATCTTTTAGCATCTTGTGGCACATCTTCCCATGTGTATATTGCCTCTATTCCCGGCACTTTCATAGCAATCGAAGTATTTATTGATTCAACCATGGCATTTGCATAGGGAGAACGCAAAAGTTTTACTATCAGGCAGTCATTCGGCACTAAATCATTAACATAAACCGGCTGACCTGTCACGAGCTGCATGGCGTCCTTTTTTCGTACAGAAGTATTTACTACTTTCATTTTGCTGCCTCCTTCTGCTTCTTTTCTCTTTTCCAGTCTAAAAATGCCATAATTCCACGAAGCTGACCCTCATAACCGGAACAGCGGCACAGATTGCCTGCCAGATATTCACGGATCTCATCTTCTTCTGGAAACTCTTTTTCACGAAAAAGTGCCAGAGCGTTCATGATAAATCCCGGATTACAAAAACCGCATTGTTCAGCCCCCTGATCCGCTATAAATGCTCCAAATTCCTTTGCTTCATCCTGAAGACCTTCCAGAGTTGTCACACGATGTCCATCGACTCTTGCTGCAAGAACAGAACATGAAAGTACAGGCTTGTCATCCAAAAATACGGTACAGAGACCACAATTTGATGTCTCGCAGCCACGCTTGACACTAAAACATTTGAGTTCTCTCACCAAATCTATAAGAAGTGTGTCTGGCTCTATTTCCTGTATAATCTGTCTGCCATTTAAAGTAATCTTTATTTGCATTATATTCTACTCTCCTCTTCAAATCCAAGCACTGCACGTTTAACCAGAACTTTTGTTAAATGTTTGCGATACTCGGCACTGCCCCGCATATTGGTTGATGTCTTCACCTGATCTCTCAGCCACTTTGCTATGCAGATGGCTTTTTCATCAATCGTAACCTCATCAGAGCTATTATTATCTTTAAGCAGCATCTCGATTTTCTCTATAGAAGCTTCATAAAGTACTGCACGTGCCGGGCGTGCTCCGATTGCAAATCTGTATGAACCATCTAAAAGCTTTGCCGCAGCACATGTCAGCACAGGAAAATCTGTCTGTGTGTTTCTGACGGACTGATAGCAAAATGTTGCTTTTTCTTTATGAACTATCAATTTGACTAAAATATCTCTCCCCGCAAGATTTTTTGCATATTCTGCAAGCGGCATTCGCCCACCCTTATAGAGTTCAACTTCTGTATCCATGGCAAGAAACATAGTCAAAACATCTGAAAATCCAAATCGGCCGTAAATACTGCCTCCAACAGTTGCAAGATTTCTAAGCTGCACTCCTACAATATGCCTTACGGATTCACGCATAGCTCCGTCTGTGTACTCGGAAAGTCCTTTATGTTCTTCAAGCTGTCGTAGACTTACCATTGCACCAATCTCAAAAGCATCTTCTGTCTCATCTATCTTATCTAATCCCAGACCTGAAATATCAATGGCTGTTCCTATATTGGCATGACTCATCTTCAGCCAAATCATACCGCCAATCACCCGGTTTGCCTTTTTCTGATTCAATTCCCAGGCTTCCTCAAGGCTTTCCACCCGTTTATATTCTCGAATAGTCATCATAGGTTTTTCCTCTTTTTTCATCTATCTCATAACAACAAAATTATCCATCTATTATTCTATCACAAAATATGGTATAATTCCGTTATTATTTTCAAAGTATAACGAAGCTTCTTTATGCTTAATTACTCTAAAAGCGTTGACAGATGCAAAATCAAGCTACATGCTTGCCTGCAAATTCGCACGAATAGGAGTTCAGGAGGATTTTAGAGAAACTATGAAACCATACATTCGAACATACCTTTGCAATGATGAAAATAAACGCTTTTTCGGTGAAGGGCCCTTAAGACTTCTTCACGCTATTGAAGAAACCGGGTCGCTGCGCTGTGCTGCACTGTCCATGAATATGGCATATACCAAGGCACTTAGAATCGTACGTGATGCTGAAGCCGCACTCGAATTTCCACTTACTGTCCGCACCACAGGTGGAAAAGGAGGCGGTGGCAGCCAATTGACCATCGAGGCAAAGGAGTTTCTGACTAAGTATGAGATGTATCATAGTGCAAGTGAAAAAAACAGTATTAAACTCTATGAAAAAATTTTTAATGGACAGCAGATTGACTCGGCTTCCCCTAAGATTGCATGCATTATAATGGCGTCAGGTCTAGGCAAACGCTTTGGCTCAAACAAACTCATGGCATCTTTTCATGGCAACCCAATCATACGTTCGATTCTGGATGCTACTGCTGATGTGACTCTTTTTGCTGAACGTCTCGTTGTGACTCGTTCACAAGATGTCCACGACTACTGTAAGTCTCTTAATGTTCCTGTTCTTCTACATGCATTTCCAAACCGAAATGAGGCACTTGCTCTGGGACTTTCACACTTGCAAAAAAAACATCCCGATCTATCCGGCTGTCTATTTGCACTCGGTGATCAGCCTCTTTTGCGGCCAGAAACACTTACTCGGATGTGTAAACGTTATATTGAATGTAAGATAACCCAGAATCATCCTGAGTATTCTCAGCCGATTATACAGCTTTGCAGCATCAAAACTGATTTTTCTTCTGAAACTGCCATTTCAGCAACTGCCGGAAGCCCAATTATCTTCGACTATGCATACTTTGACGAACTTCTTCATTTACCAGAAAAATCCGGTGGCAGCACTGTGCTGCGAAGATACCCCGAACATATTCAGTATGTGACCGCAGCTGTGCCTGAAGAACTCATGGATGTAGACACACCAGACGAGCTAAAACAATTAGAAAATATCATTCACAACTAAGCATATCTTTTCAAATAATCAAAAAATTGATAAAAAAGAATGTGCCAAAGGCACATTCTTTTTTATCAATTTATTTTCTTACGCCTCTTCTTTCGGCAGCAGCACATTCAGAAGAATAGCCACGAATGCAGCCGGTACGATACCAGATCCACCGAATACCAGTTGAATTGCTTCCGGCATCTTAGAAAGAATGGTTGCATGTGCACCCATGCCGTAGCCAACGCCCAGTGCAACTGATATAATCGTCAGGTTGCGAGGTGTCATCTTATCTTTTGTGAGCAACTGAATACCACTAACCACAATTGATGAAAACATCATAACAGCTGCACCACCCAGTACTGATTGTGGCATAATCGATACGATTGCACCTAACTTCGGAATCAGACCGCACAAAATCAGAAATACCGCACCGGTAGCAAGTGCCATGCGGTTAACTACCTTAGTCATTGTAACCAGGCCTACGTTCTGACTAAAGGATGTATTTGCAAGAACACCAAACAATGCTGCTATACTAGAACCAATTCCATCACATATAACACCGCCGGAGAGTTCCTGATCCGTCGCCTCACGGCCCATACCTCCCTCAACAACACCGGAAATATCCCCGACTGTCTCAACAGCTGTTACAATAAACATGATAAGAACCGGCATAATCGCACGCAAATCGAATACAATTTTAACCGGAACAAGCCTTGGAATACTGATCCAGCTTGCCTGTGCTACCTTATCCCAGTTAAGTACCCATGCTTTGGTATACTCGGTCCCATCAGCTGCGATACCGGTATGTGGAAGCACCAGACCCATAATAAAAGCAGCAATATAACCGGCAATAATTCCAACCAGAATTGAGGAAGAACTTAAATATCCCTTAGTTCCGTGCTTTACAGCCAAAATCACAACCAGGACAAAAATTGCCAATAAAATGTTTTCCATAGAGCCAAAATCCTGAGCTGAGCTACCACCACCGAATGAGTTGACACCAACTACGATCAGTGACAGACCTATAGAAAGTACAACCGTACCAGTTACAACAGATGGGAAAAATCTACGAAGCGGTTTTAAGAAAAATCCCAGAACAGTTTCAAACAAGCCACCGATGATCGAGGCCCCCATTATTGCACCGTATGCCAGAATACCTCCGCCCATCGTCGTAGCTACGCTGTTGAACACACCGATAAAACCAGAGCTGGTTCCCATGATAATCGGTACTTTGCCCCCGACCGGTCCAATTGCAAATAGCTGAAGAAGTGTGACCAGTCCGGCTACTAGCATGGCATTCTGCAAAAGCTCTACCTGAAGTTCTGCCAAATCATTTCCACCCGTGATACCACACGCACCGGTAATAATCAGAATAGGTGTCAGGTTACCAACAAACATTGCCAGAACATGCTGAAGTCCCAGCGGAATCGCCTGTTTTAGTGGCATCTTTGCACCAAACTCATAGGCTGGACCCGTAAATTTCTTTTCGTTTTCCATAGTTTTCCTTTCTCTGTACACAATTTGATACTTTTTCACTCTAAAAGTGTTGACGGATGCAAAAGCAGACTGCACGCCCTCATGCAAGGATGTTTTTGCATTTGTTACGATTTCACAAAAACATTTTCCATTATAAGAAAAAGAAACTATGCTGTAAAGTTCTTTTTTGCACAATCGCAAAGAAATCAACAAAAGCTATACAAATCGAGTAGGAGGGGGATTTGAATAATCCCCCGACCTCTCACACCACCGTGCGTACCGTTCGGTACACGGCGGTTCTT
>CAVKOQ010000010.1:0-34735 GCA_963657995.1 bacterium | reverse complement strand
CTCTTATCTGCAATTCATGAAGAAGAAGGGGAAGAAAAACTCCATCTTTTAATGGTAGATGATCATATTCCAGCAGGTGCAAAGCTGTACTAATCCAAAAAAGAGTTCGGTTTGGTAGTCATAGACGTCCAATCAGGAAAAGTGGTTCCACGGATTGACATGGAGCTACATGAAACGGCTTGGAGCTGTATAGATTGAAATAATGATGTATGGATTATAAGGAAACAGAATAAGGAGCTCTATGGATTCTTAACTGTTTAACTTATGTGTTTACAAGTAAAATATTGATTATTTTTGAGGAGCATTTTTCAAAAATAAGGTGTATAAAGGGACACTTCTCTTTTGGTAGAAATACCAATGGAAGGTGTCCTTTTTTTGTTGTCAGGCATAGCAACTATTCATTTTGATGATATGCAGATAATACATCCTTTCACGTACCTGCCAAATAAATTTCTGGAAACAAGGAGGAAACCATGAAAAAACGAAAAACACCTGACTTGGAAAAATATCTGGAAGGAAAGAAACGCAGATTTGTAAATTACACACAAGGAGCAAAGATTTATAAGATGTCCTACTGGCCTTTTGTCAGACTGGCGAAAAAAGCAGAAGCCAATTATCCGATTCGAAAGACAGCCATTGTGGATCTGAATATTCTGGATGATTTTTTAGAAGACAATCCGGATGTTGCATCAGAATTAAAGAAGAGAAGGGGGAAGCGTTATGGGAAATAACCGAAGCAAGGTTCCGGATTTGGAAAAGCTTGTTAAAGGAGGACGTAAGAAATTTGTCCGTTATGAAGAAGGTGCAATGCTTTATTCCATGGGGATCCATACATTTCAACAGTTAGCGAAAGATGCCAGAGCAGTATACCATGTCAAACGAATCGTGTTAGTTAATCTGGATCTTATTGATGAATATCTGGAAGCATTTCGTGATGAAGAATTTTGAGAAAGAATACAGGAGGAACAACATATGTGTAAAGTGATATCCATTACAAACCAGAAAGGCGGAGTCGGCAAGACAACCACAACCGTTAATTTAGGAATTGGCCTGGCAAGAGAAGGCAAAAAAGTGTTATTGATTGATGCAGATCCACAGGGAAGTCTGACAGCAAGTCTTGGATATGTAGAGCCGGATGAACTGGGAGTTACTTTGGCAACCATCATGACGAAAGTGATTAATGAAGATGAAATATCAGAGGAAGACGGTATTCTGCATCATCAGGAAAATGTAGATCTGCTTCCGGCAAATATTGAATTGTCAACTTTGGAAGTGACGATGGGAAATGTAATGAGCCGGGAAATGATCATGAAGGAATACATCGATACGATACGATCCCGATACGATTATATCTTGATCGATTGCTTACCTAGCCTTGGAATGATGACAATCAATGCCTTGGTGTCTTCGGATTCTGTTTTAATTCCGGTCCAGGCAGCCTATCTTCCGGTGAAGGGATTACAGCAGCTGATCAAAACAATCTCCATGGTAAAGAAAAGACTGAACCGGAAATTGATGATAGAAGGAATCCTGTTGACTATGGTAGATTTCAGAACCAACTATGCGAAGGACATTGCGGCACTTGTACAGGAAACTTATGGAAGCCAGATTGCAATCTTTAAAAATGTAATTCCAATGTCGGTAAAAGCGGCAGAGACAAGTGCAGAAGGAATCAGTATCTACACACATTGTCCGAAAGGTAAAGTATCTATGGCATATATGAATCTGACACAGGAGGTTATGAGTGATGAAAAATAGACCGGGTGAAAAAATTAAACTGGCAAGTCTTGATGAATTATTAGGTGTTGTTAATGAAGAATCAGCAATGGAGATTGAGATCAACAAGATCCATGCATTCAAGAATCATCCATTTAAGGTTCTTGATGATGAGAAGATGCAAGATCTGATTGAAAGCGTAAAGCTTAGTGGTGTACTGACACCGGTACTGCTTCGAGTGGACAGCAATGATGAATATGAAATGATCTCCGGTCATCGAAGATTACATGCAGCAAAGATGGCAGGACTTACTACCATCCCGGCTATTGTAAGAGAATTATCAGATGATGATGCAGTAATAGCGATGGTGGATGCCAACATCCAAAGGGAGGAGTTATTGCCGAGTGAGAAGGCATTTGCGTATAAGATGAAGTTGGAGGCAATGAAGAGAAAGGCGGGAAGGCCTAGCAAAGAAAATGCGGGACAAAATGTCCCGAATTTAACAACAGACATTATTGGTGAATCAGAAGGAATTAGTGGAAGACAAGTAAAAAGATTTATTCGTCTGACAGAGCTAATCCCAGAACTTCTCGATATGGTAGATAACAAAAAGCTGACTTTCACAGTTGGCGTGGATATTTCCTACATCGATAAAGAAATCCAGAAATGGATCTACGAGTATATCAAAGACACTGGTTTTATCAAACCACAGCAGATTACAGCCCTCAGAAATCAGCTGAATGAAGGATCGGTTAATCAGGTGGGAATGCTAACGATCTTTAACAAATGTATGATGGTGAAGCCTCCATCAAGATCTATTACATTTTCAGAAAAGAAGCTGACGAAGTATTTTCCGGAGAGTTACAGTGCTGATGATATGGAACGAGTGATAGAATCATTGCTGGAAAAATGGTCTCAAGAACAAAACGATTAAGTAAGAAACAGAAGAAGAAAAGAGACACAGAAGTTTAGAAAGAGGACTTCTGTATAGAAAACGAAAGGAGGAAGTTATGGATAAAAAGATGAAATTCAAATATTTCTACGGAGCGGAAGCTAATCAGTTCAGCTTCTACCGTATACCAAAAGCATTATTTACAGATAGTTACTTTAAAGATTTATCAAGCGATGCTAAAATTTTATATGGATTGATGCTGGATCGTATGTCCCTGTCCATTAAAAATCAATGGTTTGATGAAAATAACAGAGCATATATTTACTTTTCGATAGAAGATATCATGGAATTACTGAATTGCGGTCGAAATAAAGCAATCAAATCCATGCAGGAACTGGATGATGAAACAGGAATTGGTCTGATCGAGAAACGCAGACAGGGATTTGGAAAGGTGAACATTATCTACGTGAAAACCTTTATGCCGGAAAAAACGGAAGAGAAATCACTGGAGGATGAATTAAAGAAGTTTAAAAAACAAACTTCTGAGGAAAATGAGGAATCTGAAGAAGTTTACAATTCAAACTTCATGAAGTCCAAAAATCAAACTTCTAGAAGTCCCGAAAACAAACTTCAAGAAGTTTACATTTCAAACCCTAATTATACTAATCTTAGTGATACTGAAATGAATGAGAATAAATCTAATCAAATCGTATCTGCAGATGAGAATCGATCCGATGGCGATAATCCCACTGAGGAATATCAGGCTTATGAAAACCTGGTCAAAGAGACTGTTGATTATGAGTCACTGGAAATAACCCATCATGACGATATGCGACAGGTTGATGAAATCGTGAACCTGATCGTAGAGACGGTGATGTGTAAAAACGACAAGATTTTGATTGCCAGCAACTGGTATCCGGCAGCACTGGTTAAGAAAAAGTTTTTGATGCTGACTTATTCACACATAGAGTATGTCTTGCACTGTATGAGCGAGAATACAAGCAAAGTGAAGAACATCAAGAAATATTTACTGGCAGCTCTGTTTAATGCACCGTCCACGATGAACGGGTATTATCAGGCAGAGGTGAACCATGATATGCAGGACTGGTAAGATAGGAGGTACACATGTTTATTTTGAAACTTGCTGGGAAGATATTATTACTGCCGGTATGGCTGATCCTTTTTGTGATCGGTCTGGCAGTGAAGATGACAGTACAGACTTATGCGGTTGTCAGGGGAATCCTTGGGTTTCTATTCACTTTGTTGATTATAGCGACTGCATACTGTTACCATGATTGGGTTCAGGTTGCATTCCTGTTTGTGCTGAGTGCGATTCTGTATCTGATCCTGTTTGCAGGAGTGTTCGTAGATACTGTACTGGATATGACAAGAGAACGTATTATTGATTTTATTATATCGTGAGGAGGATATGAAAATGAGTGAAAAGAATGATTTTATACAATTACCACCAATCAAAAAAGACACACCGTCCGAAGTGGTTTCAATGATCTGGCAATATTTGAAATTACCTGAGGAATCAAGAAAGAGGGTGACGGCAAATCTAATTGATGTGGATGAAAATTGTGAGAAGGAAGATTTCCAGATTCCCGACCTTTATGACATTGTTCCTAAAGAGGAAATCGCAGAATTTGAGGATATCATGCGTAAGATTATAACGGGAATTATCTCTGAGGCCAGTGGTATAGCCACATGGGTGTATGTGCAGAAATATGAGAAACACAAAACTCTGGATGAAATGCTGCAAGAGTGGAAAGGGGCAAGCCAGTTTATTATTGTCATGGATACTTGGTTCGAAAAATTGATGGCAGAATAATACGATAGTATGAATATGGAATCCCATGAATAGTAGTTTATACAAGCAAGAAATGAGGAGTAGACGGTGTGAAATTTGCGTTGAAAGAAATAGACTAAAAAGATTACAATCAATAACACCGGTGCGGGATTTTGATATCCAGTATCGGCGTTATTGATTTCACAGGGGCTTGGGGGTGTAGCCACCAAATATACTATTCGTTTTCTGCTTCGGCAAGTTTGTTAAGGATCCACTCCCTGTTGATAACAATATCCTCATCATTGCGGAGATCTTTGAAATCATTGCAGTGTGAAGAAGCAAATTCATACATATTGTCGATATTAACTGTACCAGTGATCTCACCCTTATTAATGATTACAAGAATATTTGTTCCGTCGTTGTCTACAGCAAAGCGCAGTTCATCAAATTCTATATCAGGATCCTTTTTGAGAATAGAATCTGTCGCAAGTAATTTAACAAGTTCTATTATCCTGTCATCTTTACCTGCATCAAAAATCTGTATCTTTTCAACGAGCTGATTGGCTGATATTACGATTCGGTTTAGGTACTTTTCGGTACGAAAATCAGCCAAAGCATTTTCTCCATAAAACATTTCATATGTCTTCTCTACTTCTGATTCAGGAACCAGATAAATCATGATAAGATCTTCCATCTGGTGATAGAGCGTAGGATAGTTTAAACGAAAGGTTTCTCCACAGTTAGGGCAGGTATAAAGGAAAATAGACTGATTAAGTACCTTCTCTTTCATTTCAGGATCCAGTACAGTATTAATGCTGTCCCAGACTTCAAATTCTCCCTCATGATGACAGGAAGGGCAGGTGACCTTTTCCATATGATGTTTTGACATAAATAATCCCCCTTTCAGTGAGATAAATCTATAGTTTTCTTATTGTAGAATACGCTTATCCTTTATTATTTCGCCAGAAAATTGCTCTGAATCTCCATCGGCATATGATAAGCCTGTCCTCGTTTTGTCAGGCTGTATAGTTTAAAGCTCATGAGTTCCGGAGTTGCATTCAATGAACTGCAGAGTCCGAAATAATCCAGGTCCTCGTTCTGAACCATCTCTTCAATTTCCTCATCATCAATCAGAAGATCGGCAGCAAACAGATTGGCCTGGTATTCTGTATTATCCGTCATATTGTAGAGTGTATCATCTTGCATCGGAGCCATTTTCAGCTGGGAACGATGCAGGATGATATGCCCTAATTCATGGGCGGCAACAATCATCTTTTCTTCTTCTGAAAGGAAGCTGCTGATCATGACATAGATTGTTTTACAGCTCATAAAACAGTATCCTTTCAGTGTCTTATATCTGGAAGTTTCCCCGACAACAATGTTCATCTGATCCATGATCTCAAAGGGATCCCTGGTGCCATATTTCTTGATTAATTTCTTTGTTTCTGTATATATGTAAGTGTTTCTCAAATAAATCACCTCAAAAGTAAAAAATAAAAAGGGCAGAAATATCCTTGTAACTATAAGGTAACAGATTAGGTGTACAATAATCCCGCCTTCTATTATTTTTCCTCTTGGTTTTTCAGATATTTTTTCGGTGTAAATTTCTTTGCACGTCTTTTGGAATCCAGATAAAGGCTTTGGATCTCATCCATAAAAGCTATTTTATCTTCGTCAGTCAGTGATCCACCGGCAAACATAGCTGCAGCCTGTTCCAGGATCTGCTGAGCCTGTTTGGCACCACGGTTACCAAACTGTTCGGATGCTTCTGTGATAAAAGCTTCATCCTCACTCATGAGATAAGAAACGTCACACTGTAATGCATCTGCCAGTTTCTGATACAGAACATTTTGTTTTGGAAAACGTCCTTCTACTTCCCAGGATCGAATGGTCCTATATGAAACACCAACCATACTGGCCAGTTCCTGCTGACTCATCTTTTTTTCTTTTCTTAATGATCTTACTTTTTCACCGAATGTCATAAACATACCTCTTTCTAAGCATTGTCTTATAAGTTTCATTAGCCGTCTCAAGGCAAAATGGGAAATGTGTCTCCTGAAAATTAAAAATTAATCTTGACAAAGGGAAATATCTCTCCTATAATGTGAATCACAGATAAGGGAAACATCTTTCCTATAAGATACACAATGTTTCCTCTTTTGTCAATGGATATGTGAAATGAATTTCCTGTATTTTGAAGAAAACAGGAAGGATAGACAGTCATTGATAGTCAAAATGGGATACATGTTACAAAAAGAGGAAAAACGTATGGGAGGTGACAATGTGAGTCAGGATCAGACTTCTATTATCTGTATTGATCTGAAGTCCTTTTATGCTTCTGTAGAATGCGTAGAACGTGGGCTGGATCCATTTAAAGCAAACCTGGTGGTTGCAGATCCGACCAGATCAAAGTCAACAATCTGCCTGGCGATCACTCTGGCTATGAAGGCTCTTGGCATCAAGAACCGATGCCGGATCCATGAGATACCGGATTGTGTGAAGTATATTACAGCCATGCCGAGGATGCAGCTGTACATGGATTATTCCGCAAAGATCTATGGAATCTATCTGCGGTATGTCTCAAAAGAAGATATCCATGTGTACAGTGTCGATGAATGTTTTATTGATGTGACCAATTATCTGCAGCTTTATCATCTCACTGCAAAAGAAATGGCGGTAAAGCTTATGCAGGCGGTCATGGAGGAAACTGGTATCACTGCAACCGCAGGAGTGGGAACCAATCTGTACCTTGCTAAGATTGCAATGGATATCGTAGCAAAACATGTGGATGACCATATCGGAATCCTGAATGAATTTTCTTATAGAGAGCAGCTATGGAATCATAAACCATTAAGTGATTTCTGGAGGATTGGATCCCGGACTGAAAAAAAACTGGCCGGTTATGGGATCCATACGATGGGCGATATTGCAATGGCTTCTTTAAGATCCGAGGATTGGCTGTATAAGATGTTTGGGATTGATGCAGAGCTGTTGATCGATCATGCATGGGGCTATGAAACATGCCGGATGAGTGACATCAAGAACTATCATTCGGAGGAACACAGCCTTTCAAATGGCCAGGTGCTGATGCGAAATTACTCATTTGAAGAGGCCCTTGTGATTGTAAGGGAAATGACAGACAACCTGGTTCTGGATCTGTTTGAAAAAGGACTGGTAACAAGCTCTCTCACCTTATGGATCGCATACGACCACAGGTATGAGCATGAGGCATCCAAAGGAACTGTAAAACTTGAAAGAGGAAGTAACAGTTCCAAAAAGATCATAGATGCAGTGGAAGATTTATATCTCAGGATTGCAGACAGATATACCGGAATTCGAAGAATCGAGGTGTGTGCGAACAGGGTTGCTCCTGAAAGTTATGTGCAGTACAGCCTGTTTGATGATCCAAAACAGACCGATAAGGAACGACATTTACAGGAAGCAGTATTGAATGTAAAGCAGCGTTATGGAAAGAATGCAATCATGCGTGGATCTAACCTGCTAGAGTGTTCTACGTATCGAGAACGCAATGAGCAAATAGGTGGCCACCGTGCTTAGAGGAGGTGCAAAAAGTGCTGGCAAGTGCATATCAACCGTATTTATATTTATCAAGACCGGTTTCCAGGAGACATCCCATGGATGTAGGACGCAGGGCAAAACAGTTTGCTCCATTTGCGGCACTTCGTGGACTGGATGAAACGATCCGGCAACAGGAAATCATTTACGAACCGAAAAGAGATTTATCTGAGGAAAAGAAAAATGAGCTGGATATGAAATTAAGGATACTGACATATGGAATGAAGATACAGGCAACTTATTTTCAAAAGTCCTGGAAGGATCCATCCGTTGGTCAGTACCATACATTATCTGGAACCATAGAATTTTTTGATCCTTCAGTCCACTTACGGATCGATGATACCGAGATTCAGATCCAGGACATCTGTGATCTGACTGGTGATGTATTTGAAACTATTGAAATATCATGTTAATTAATCACAGCGGAATTTTTTATACCGGAAAGAGCGTGTGGTAGCTGGTGGAAGGATAAAAAAGGATGCACAGATCGGCAAAGCAGATCTGATCAGAATAGAAATCGTGCTGTTCGTGCAGCTTTGGCACTTACGGAATGGATGGCATGATACTCATAAGGCGGATTTGATTTCCCTTTGATCCGTTGAGTAATAAATGGAGAAATATCTTATTGCTTAAAGGAGGAAGCCTATATGGGATCAGGTGCTATTAAATGGCATGTACACTGCTCTGTATGCGGAGCATTTATTGAAAAGAGCGCACAAAGCGATTCAGAAGTGGAGTGCAAAAAATGTCGCAGTACATTGGAAATATTTGTAAAGGATGATATGGTGTCGGTTCGTCCGATCCACATTCGAGATGAACAATTAAAGTCCAGGATGCGGACTTATTCCCGAAAGATGATGAATCAGGGATTATAACAGAATAGAATGAGCTGTCTGTAGTAAGCGTTGGATTTGGCAGGAACCATCAAGAACGCACCGGATAGCAAGAGTTTGTCAAGGAGCTGAACCTGACTGGAATCACTAAGAGCCCGGCAAAACATTTACGGATACACTGCAAGATTAGAAGTATTTTCTGGTTTTGGAGATTGTTGAAGTATTTGTTTTGCCGGGTTTTTTTATGTTTTTAAATTTTTTGTGTTTTAGACACTGTATTTTAGCCTCCCATCTTTTGTATATGTGAGGAGGAAAAAATAAATGATCTCGGAGTCACGGACTCCCGTTCAAAAAAAACGGGTGAGTTCGTGGCTCATTGGAATGCTCATTTTTAATGCTTTGTTCATGGACTGCCCGTAGCCGAAAGGCAGAAAGGCGGTCCATATGTTGACATTAAAAGAATTAAAGAAAGTAGTAAAAATAGCAGATATAAAGGCAGATACTCCATCAGCAAAAGCGTTAAAAGAATCTGGAGCAGAGATTGTTGTAAAAGAAGTACTTGAGACAGATGCATCGATTGCTGTCTATGAAAGTGGCTATGTACTTTATCAGGAAGGCACAAAGACCACAGTATTCCCATTGCACAAATGTAGTGGCTATGAATATGAAAATGCCGATGGAATAAGAAAAAGAGTGAAACGAGAGTTCTTTGCTAATGAAAACTGGTATGTGCTTCCATTATTAGTTGCATCTGACCGAATGATAACCAATCAAATCAAGATCGGCGATTATCACGGAATTATATCTTATTCTGTAGTTGTGGAAGACCGGAAATATCTGATTGACCCAAGCAGGAGCTGTCTGGACGATATGATTGAAAAAGAGTTGATCAAAGAAATGTTGCAAACATTAACAGAAAGACAAAAAGAGATTATTTACCTGTATTTTTGGGAGCAGATGAATCAGATGGATATTGCGAAGAGTCTTGGAATCAGTCAGCAGACAGTAGCTGGAACTATAAAACGATCGATTGAAATCATGAAAAAACATGCCAATCAATAAAAAATTTAAAAAAATTTCATTTTGGAACCTGTAAAAAGGCCGTTCATCTTTTGTATATGTGAGGGAGTTAAAAATGCTTCCTCCTGAACCTTGAAAAATGAATAGCCTGCCCGGAGTGATATTCGGTTTGAACATGCATAGAGCGAAAAGCTGCGTGTCTGCCAGAAGAAAACGTGTCAGAGATGGAAACTGATATAGGAACGGATCCGGGAAAGAAAACAGGAAAACGCTTAAATCTTAAATCAAAATAAAATGTCTGAATCTGAAAAGAGGATGACAGTAGAAATCATGTGGCGGTATTTGTGACAAACAGGTACCGCCATATATTTGTGCTGTTATCTCAGCTTGTGCTGACTGTCCCAAATAGCGCAAATTTCAGGAAAGGAGGCGATCATCTTCGTATAAAAGATAATACGCAGAAACTAACAGATAACCATACACAAAAGAATCAGAAAGGAAGGATTTAAGAGAATGAACGTGAAAAAGAAAGCACGTAGGGTGATGTCTGGATTACTGACAGCAGTAACGGTCCTATCGACGGTACTCTCTCCCGTTGTTGCCTATGCTTCTGATGATGCCGGATCTGTAAAAAAGATTCCGTATTATGAGGAAATCAAGGATCAGCTGGATGAAGATGAAGTGGTAACTGCAAAGGATTATGAAATCAAGGTTGGAGACAATTTCGATGTAAAGAGTGATTATACCGGTCTTACGATCCAGGATGACAGCAAAGTAAAAGTTACATTTCAGGAAGCAAAAGATACGGATGGGAATGACTTTTCTACCGATTATGCCAATTCCTATAAGGCAGTCTATTATGTAGAACCACAGACAACGGATCACCCAACCTACCAGATCAATCGAAAGATCGTGGTAAAAGAAGCGGATCAACAGAAAGATTCGCAGTCAGAAAGTTCTTCTGATCAGGATGCTGGTTCTTCCGATAAGACAGAAACAGAGGATTCTGAGGCTGACTCGTCTACAGAGCAAACTGGTGCTGCTGACACGGAGAGCAAAACAGAACTGACAGAAAAAGAATTTGATACAGAGATCGAAGCAACGGAGGATCAGGAGACAGTTGATCCGGAAACCGGGATCACATTCTCTGAGGTCATGCAGGAAGCTGTTGACCAGGAAGTTGCTCTTGCAGATCTTGAAGCAGGCGAAAGTATTACTTTTGATATGCCAATGATGCTCGCTTCCGGTGAAACAGGAACAAAATCAGTCACAGTCACAGCCGGTTCCTGGTACTATTACGCAGACTATGGATTAGGTTCTTATCTGACTTGTCCATATTATGTGAAATGGGGAAGCATCAATGCAACAGCATACTGCGTTGAACCTTCTAAAAAAGGACCGGGGAATGGAACTTATACGATCCAGAAACTTGCCGACGGAAAGACACTTGCAAAGGTCTGCTATTACGGAACAAAAGCAAGTGATGAGAATGGTTTTTTCGATGAGAAGCATCCGGATTTTCCGGCAGGAAAGAGATTCATCATTACCCATATCGCAGCGGCTTATGCAAATGGATCCAGTGACTGGGCATCCGGAACCAATGCGACAGGAAAGAACCTGGCAATGGAACTTTATAACTATTGTGTAAATATGCCGGACATTCCGTCTGTAGATATGAGCTTTTCCGAATCTAATGTAAAGGCTTATGTGGAAGGAAACAGCCAGCGAACAAGTGTGATCACATTCAAAGCAGATAAACTGCAGACGATTACATTTAAGCTGCCAAGTGGTGTAAAGCTTGTAAATGTGACAACCGGTAAAACCAGTGCTGCAGGAGCAAGTGTAGAAATCAGTGGAGGTACACAGTTTTATCTGACAGCACCACTTGATCAGGCAGAGAGTGTCAGTGCTACATTTTCTTCTCAGATGAAGGGAAGCATTGATAAAGAATACTCTGCTTACAAGATTGTAACAGGATCCGGAACACAGGATCTGGCGCTTGTTTTCGGTGAAGGTGTCGGAAATGAGAAATATGTGGACTTTAAAGTAACCTGGACAAAAGAATGCAAGGTATCCATTGTAAAGAAAGACCAGGATACAGGCAATGCACTGGCTGGTGCAGTGTACGGGATCTATTCCGATGCTGCATGTACAAAGCTGATCGCAGAGATGCCTGCAACAGATCAGAATGGTGCTTCACAGCTCACAATGGAAAAGACACAGGAAGTTGTTTATCTGAAAGAAATTTCTGTTCCAACAGGATATCAGATTGATACAAAGTCTTATAATGTGACTCTTGCTATCGGAAAGACAACGACCAAAAATGCAACGGATAAGCGAACAAATGCAAAGCTCAACATTGCAAAACAGGATGCTGAGACAGGCAATGAAGTTCAGGGAGATGCAACACTGGAAGGTGCGGTATATGGCCTTTATGCAAGAGAAGACATTGTTCATCCGGATGGAAGAACCGGGACAATCTATAAGAAAGACACCCTGATCACATCCCTGACAACGGATAAGAATGGCGAAGCATCTGTATCGGATCTGTATCTTGGAAAGTATTATCTGAAAGAGCTTAGTGCTCCGGTGGGATACGTACTGGATCCGACAGAACATGATGTGGACTGTACTTACGAAGGTGCTACTGTTCCGACAGTAGAAAGAACTTCTGTATGTAAAGAAACCGTCATCAAGCAGCCGTTCCAGATCATCAAGGCTGCAAACAACGGAAAGACCGATGCAGATCTTCTGCAGGGAGTTGGTTTTTCCGCATGGCTTGTCAGTGATCTGAAAGTAAAAGCAGATGGAAGTTATGATTTTGATTCGGCAAGACCAGTTGTACTGACTGCAGATGGCCAGACAGAAATGTTTACCGATGAAAAAGGATATGCAAAATCAATTCCGCTTCCATATGGAACTTATGTGGTAAGAGAAACCACAAGCAAACACAACTATGCACCGGTCGATGATTTTGTAGTGAAGATCACAGAAAATCATCCGGATACACCGCAGACATGGCGAGTGCTTCTGGACAAAGAATTCAAAGCAAAATTAAAGATCATTAAAAAGGATGCAGAAACACAGAAATCTGTACTCCTGGCAAACACTGAATTCAAGGTATACGACCTGGATAATCAGAAATATGTGGAACAGACAACATCCTATCCGAAGCCAACAGTACACAAATCCTATTTCACTAATGAGGAAGGATATCTGGTACTGCCGAGAAATCTGAAACCTGGTAACTACCGGATTGAGGAAGTGACGGCACCTGATGGGTACACAATATCCAAAAACTATGTGACAGTTGCAGTTGATACAGATACTGCTTATCTGACTGATCCTGTCACAGGAGATGCAGTCATTGATGTGGAATATACCAATGCCCCGGTCAAAGGTCAGTTAAAGATCTATAAACAGGGGGAAGTGTTAAAAGGATTTGATAAGGATTTCCAGTATGAAATGGCTGGACTTGCAGGTGCTGAATTTGAAATCTATGCGGCAGAGGATATCTATACTGCCGATCATCAGGTAGATGCAGATGGACAGAGAACTCTGTATTTTGTAAAGGATGCACTGGTGGCAACCGTCACAACGGATGCAGATGGTTATGCAACCGTAAAGAATCTTCCACTTGGCAGATACTATATCAAAGAGAAGAATGCACCGGACACTTATGTGTTAAATACTGTGCCGGAAAATGTCGAATTTGCTTATGCGGATCAGGATACCGCAGTGATCGAGAAAGAAATCTCTGTCACAAATGAACGACAGAAAGTGTCGATTACGGTCGAAAAACAGGATGCTGAGACAGGCAATACAGTAGCCGGAGCTGTATTCGGTATTTATAACGCAAAAGACATCCAGACGAAAGATGGAAAAGTGATCGTCAAAGCAGATACTCTTTTACAGGAAATCACTTCTGATAACGATGGTCTTGCAGCATGTACGCTGGATCTTCCACTTGGAAGCTATTATGTAAAAGAACTGAAAGCACCGGATGGATTCGTATCTTCTGATGAAGTACTGAGATTTGATGCTTCTTATCAGGGACAGAATGTGCAGACAGTAACATTAAAATCTGTAAAGAAGAACCAGCCAACAACTGTTGAGATTACAAAATCAGATGCAACAACCGGTGTAGAACTGGATGGAGCTTATCTGAAAGTAACGGATAAAGATGAAAATGTGGTAGACAGCTGGACATCTTCCAAAGATGCACCGCATGTGATCAAATATCTGAAAGTGGGTGAGACATATACCCTCCATGAAGAATTTGCACCGCATGGTTATCTGGTAGCCAATGATGTGACATTTACAGTCAAAGATACCGGAGAGGTCCAGAAAGTGGAAATGAAGGACGAGGTACCGGTTGGTAAACTGATCATCAACAAAAAGGGAGAATTCCTGGATTCTGTTACACTGGTCGATAAGGTCAAAGGTGTGGTGGAACACATTTTCAACTATGTAACCGGAAAACTGACAGATGTTACTTTTGAAGTCTATGCTGAGGAAGATATTAAAGCTACAGATGGCGTCAGTGACGATTATTATAAAAAGGATGAGCTGATCGCAACGATCAAGACAGATGAAACCGGTATTGCAAAACTGGAAAATCTTCCACTTGGAAAATACTATGTGAAAGAAACAGGAACTGCTTACGGCCATGTACTGGATGATGAGATCCGTCATGTAGATCTGACTTACGTGGATCAGAATACACCGGTTGTAGTCTATGACAAAGACTGGCAGAACAACCGTCAGAGAGTAGAAGTCAGTGTACTTAAGAAAGAAAAAGATTCTGACCGTACACTGGAAGGAGCTATCTTTGGATTATTTGCCAAAGAAGACATTAAGTCTGAGACAACTGGTAAAGTCCTGATCGAAGCCGATGAGATCATTGAACTGAAATCTACGGATGAAGAAGGAAAAATCACATTTGTTGCAGATCTTCCAATAGGAGCAGCTTACTATGTAAAAGAGCTCTATGCACCGGACGGATTCGTAACCAACGACGAAGTAAAGGAATTTACCTTTGAGTATGCAGGTGAGGACCAGCCGACTGTAACCTATGATTTTACCTTTGAGAATCAGCCAACCGTTGTAGAATTTACCAAATCCAGTCTGACAACCGGAAAAGAACTTCCAGGATGTAAGCTGAAAGTGGTAGATGCTGATGGAAATATCGTGGATGAATGGACTTCCGGTAAAGAAGCACATGTGATCCGTGAGCTGACTGTCGGAAAAGAATACACACTGGTTGAAACAAAACCGGCTGATGGTTATGTGACTGCTGAAAGCGTGAAATTCACGATCAAAGATACTGCCGATGTGCAGAAAGTTGAGATGAAGGATGATGTGACGAAGGTGAAAATTTCCAAACAGGATATCGCCGGAAAAGAACTTCCGGGAGCAAAACTCACGATCCTTGATCAGGATGGAAAAGTTGTCGAAAGCTGGACCAGCACAGAGAAAGCACATTACATCGAAATGCTTCCGATCGGAAAATACACTCTCCGTGAAGAAACAGCACCGGATGGCTATCTGGTTGCAAAAGATGTGGAATTCGAAGTAAAGGATACCGGTGAAGTACAGCATGTAACCATGGTGGATGAGGAAAAACCGGCAGAAAAGACACCGGAAGGTGGAAAAACTGTCAGTGATTCACCAAAGACTGGGGATAACACCAATCTGTGGCTGTGGTTTATGCTTCTCGGCATTGGTGCGACTGGTACAGGAGCTCTTGCATTTATGAGAAAAAAGAAACACTAATCAAATAAGAATGAGCGTTCATGGAAACCGAAAGGAATCTGTGGACGCTTTTTTAGATGGGAGAAACCATGAGAAATATCATTATTTTTGTTGCTCTTCTGGGAGCAGCGGCAATATTTACAGTTTTGTATTGTCTCATTGCTGCCGGAAGTCAGGCAGAGAAAAAACTGACAGAAATCATGAGAAAAGAGGAAGAACAGAATGAAGACTAATAAAGATCTGATCATAGAACCAAATGCAGCTATAGAAGGAAGAAAGTACAGCGAAGAAAAGCCATGGTCCTGTAAGTACTGTTACTGGTGGGGAGACAAAAAGAAAGGCTGTAACTTGAAGCAGTGCCATTATCTGCTTCCGGAAAAGAAAAAAGCAGTAAAAACAACACCATGTGGTGGCTGTCCGTATGGGAAGCATGTTCCATGCATCGGATATTGTATTGCCCGTCTTTATTCTGAGATGAAAGGAAAGAAAGGACGTGGGTAATTGCAGGAAGAAGTAAATCAGAAAGTGATCAGTCTGAGCATCCAGGGAGTCAAGATTACTGCCAGTGTGCTAAAAGCAGCCCTTCGGAAGTTCCTGGAAATGGACAATCGCAGGAAACAGAAAGCAACGCAGGTGAAAATGGCAGAAAAGACCGGACGGGCTCAGGAGAAAGGAAGGGAAAAAGCCCGAAAAAAGATTGAAAAGAAAAAGCCACATGGAAAGCAGACCATCAAGCAGCTGAATGCACAGGGAGTACAGCTTTCCAACTTAAAGATCACAGATGAAAATATCAAATCCTTTGACCGTGTGGCAAGAAAATACGGCATTGATTACAGCCTGAAAAAAGAAGTCGGTGCGGATCCACCGAAATATCTGGTCTTCTTTAAGGCCAAAGATGTGGATGTGATGACAGCGGCTTTCCGGGAATATGCCGGAGTAGAACTGAAAAAGAAACAGGTGAAGAAACCATCTGTCAGAAAGAAACTGCAGAAATCTGTAGAAAGAAAAGCAAAGCACCGCCAGCGTGTGAAGCAAAGACAAAAATCCAGAGGTCAGGAACGATGATCCAGGAGAAATTACAGAAGATCCAGATCAAACGACTGGTGATCTTAAATCTCCCATATTTCTTTATCTTCTATGTAGCGGATAAAGGATCCTGGCTGTACCGGCATTGCCTGGGAGAAAGCATGCTCCAGAGACTTGGCGTGATGTTAGTCAATTTCCGACTGGCATTTTTAAGCTGGCTGCCAAGTATCGCTTTGCAGGATCTTACAGTAGGTGTTCTGGTTGCAGGTGCATTAAAACTGGTGGTCTATTATCGTTCTAAAAACGCAAAGAAGTTCCGGCAGGGTGTGGAGTATGGATCCGCCAGATGGGGAAATAGAAAAGACATCGAACCCTTCATGGATACGGTCTTTGAAAACAATGTCATCCTCACAGAAACGGAACGTCTGACTATGAACAGCCGACCAAAAGCTCCAAAGTATGCCAGAAATAAGAATGTGATCGTCATCGGTGGTTCCGGATCCGGTAAGACAAGATTCTATGTGAAGCCCAACCTTATGCAGATGACGGACCACGTATCCTATGTGGTCACCGATCCGAAGGGAACGATCATCGTTGAATGTGGAAAGATGCTTGTAAATGGAGGTTACCGGATCAAGGTATTGAATACGATCAACTTTAAAAAGTCCATGCATTACAATCCGTTTCATTATATCCGGAGTGAAAAAGACATCTTAAAGCTGGTCAATACCATTATCGCAAATACCAAGGGTGAGGGCGAAAAATCAACGGAAGATTTCTGGGTCAAGGCCGAACGTCTTTTGTATTCTGCTCTGATCGGATACATCTGGTATGAGGCACCAGAGGAAGAACAGAACTTTTCTACTTTGCTGGAATTTATCAATGCCAGTGAGACCAGGGAAGATGATGAAGAATTTAAGAATGCAGTAGATGAATTGTTTGAAGAACTGGAAGCAGAAAATCCGGAACACTTTGCAGTCCGTCAGTATAGAAAATATAAGCTTGCTGCCGGAAAAACTGCAAAATCGATTTTGATTTCCTGTGGTGCCAGACTTGCACCATTTGATATTCAGGAGCTAAGAGAAATCATGTCGTATGACGAAATGGAACTGGATATGATCGGCGATCAGAGAACAGCCATGTTTGTTATCATCAGTGATACCGATGACACATTCAACTTTGTGGTAGCGATCATGTACACCCAGCTCTTTAACCTGCTTTGTGATAAAGCGGATGATGAGCATGGAGGCAGGCTTCCTTATCATGTACGGCTGCTTCTTGATGAGTTCAGCAATATCGGACAGATTCCAAAATTCGACAAATTGATTGCTACGATCCGAAGCAGGGAAATCTCCGCTTCTATCATTCTGCAGTCACAATCTCAGCTGAAAACCATCTATAAGGATGCTGCTGAGACGATCACGGGTAACTGTGACACCGTTCTTTTCCTGGGTGGAAAGGAAAGTTCCACACTGAAAGAAATATCAGAAACCCTGGGCAAGGAAACCATTGATCTTTACAACACATCAGATACCAGAGGCAGCAACCGCTCCTATGGACTGAACTATCAAAAGACTGGAAAAGAACTGATGAGTAGAGATGAGCTGGCGGTCATGGATGGAGAAAAATGTATCTTACAGCTTCGAGGAGTCCGGCCGTTTTTAAGCAACAAATATGACATCACAAAGCATAAACGTTACAAGGAACTGGCTGATTATGATAAGAAAAATGCTTTTGATGTTGAAAAATATCTGGAACACCGGCTGGTACTTCCGAAAGATGCAGAGTTTGAATTATATGAATGCAATGTAACAGAAGAAGAGATAAAATCTATGGAATCCTTAACAGAAAATTATGATTAAAAGATAAGATGTGAGAAAATAGGTTGTATTCTAGCTAGAATTTGTATATAATAAAGGTGAAAGAGAGGTGTATGCAATATGACAGTTGATACAAATACAATGATATCTATTACAGAAGCAAATCAGAATTTTTCAAAAGTTGCACGATTGGTTGATGAACATGGAACCGCTGTTATTTTAAAAAATAATGTTCCCCGATATCTTGTTATAGATTTCAGTAAGGCAGATCAGGAAAAAACAGCACCAACAGAAGATGTAATGGCGATATCAGAACGTCTGATTAAAGAAAATATGGAAGCATATAAGGTACTTGCGAAATGATTACATTGACTAAAGAACAGGTATTGATGCTTCATGATCAGCTGATAGAAGCCACTGGTGGCAGCAAGGGCATAAGAGATGAGGGAATGTTGGAATCAGCACTTATGAATCCATACCAATCATTTGGCGGGATAGAACTTTATCCAAGCATTCAAGCCAAAGCAGCTCAGCTGTGTTTTGGAATTGTGAAAGATCATCCTATGATTGATGGAAACAAACGACTTGGTACTCATGTAATGCTTGTGTTTTTGGTATTGAATGGTTATGAATTATCATATAGCCAAAAAGAATTGAGTGATACGATATTATTACTTGCAGCGGGGAAATTACAGTCGGAAGATATTTTGCAATGGATTATTGAGCATCAAAAATAAATAAAGATTTTAAGCAGTTACAGACCGGAAAAGTTTGTAACTGTTTTTTTGTGTCTAAAAACGAGGAGGTAGCGATGAAATTATATAGTATTCGGTCACCAACAAAATGAAACTATAACAAAAAACACAGAAAAATTAAGAAGGGAGGTGAACATGCATATGGGATTTTTCAGTAGTGCTATCAATATCCTTCAAACACTGGTCGTTGCCATTGGTGCAGGTCTTGGTGTATGGGGAGTAATCAACCTGATGGAAGGTTATGGTAATGACAATCCTGGCGCGAAAAGTCAGGGAATTAAGCAGCTGATGAGCGGTGGTGGTGTTATCCTGATCGGAACACAGCTGATCCCGCTCCTGAGTGGATTATTTGGTTAAGAGAAAGGAGTAGAGATCCATGTTCAGTCAGATTTTTGATGCGATTGAGGAATGGATGAGGGAACTCTTAACCGGGATGATCACTTCCAACCTGGACACGATGTTTACTGATGTCAATCAAAAGACCGGTGAGATTGCTACCCAGGTTGGACAGACCCCGCAAGGGTGGAACGGCAGCATATTTAGTATGATCCGGAACTTATCGGATTCCGTGATCATGCCGATCGCAGGTATTATTATCACACTCGTACTCTGCTACGAATTGATTTCTATGCTGACCGAGCGCAATAACATGCATGATATTGATACCTGGATGTTTTTCAAGTACTTCGTAAAAATGTGGATCGCTGTTTATCTGGTGAGTAACACATTTACGATCACAATGGCGGTATTCGACGTGGGCCAGCACGTAGTTAATTCTGCGGCCGGTGTTATCACAGGAAGTACCGCCATTGATATTTCTTCGGCATTGACGGATCTTTCCACAACACTGGAAAGTATGGAAATCGGAGAACTTGTTGTATTGGCGCTGGAAACCCTTATCGTCGGCTTCTGTATGAAGATCCTGTCTGTACTGATCACAGTGATCATGTATGGACGTATGATAGAGATTTACCTATATACCTCAGTTGCGCCGATTCCATTCGCAACTATGAGTAACAGAGAATGGGGACAGATCGGCACGAATTATTTCAGAGGACTCTTTGCCCTGGCTTTCCAGGCATTTCTGATGATTGTATGCGTTGCAATCTATGCAGTGCTTGTTGCAGGTATCCAGTATTCAGATAATCTGAGTTCTTCATTATTTGGCGTTATGGCTTACACGGTGATCTTATGTTATAGCCTCTTTAAGACGGCATCCTTAAGTAAGTCGATATTTAACGCGCACTAAATTACAGGAAGGAGTGAAAATCATGGCATATATCAGCGTACCGAAAGATTTAACGAAGGTAAAGAATAAAGTAGCATTTAACCTGACTAAAAGACAGTTGATCTGTATAGGGATAGGTGCTGCAATGGGAATTCCAAGCTATTTCCTTTTGCGTAATGTGATGGGAAACAGTAATGCAGCAACGGTCATGGTGCTTTTGATGTTACCGGCATTTTTATTTGCCATGTACGAAAAAGACGGGATGCATCTGGAAGATGTTCTGATGCATATGATCCGGGTGAAGTTTCTTCGTCCACCCGTCAGAAAATATGAAACTGAAAACTATTATGAAACAGATCCGGAACAGATCAGTCAGTCTCCGGATACAGGAAAACCGAAAGGAGGAAAAACGGTTGCGAAAAAAGAAAAATAAGAAAACTGTCGCAGATACCGGATACAAAAAAGTAGACAGAAAAGAGAAAAAGAAAAAGGAAAAGCAGGAGGAAAAACGCAGGCAGAAAAAACTGTCCGTCCAGCAGTCAATCGCTTATAAGGAAATGGGAAAAGATGGGATCTGCAGGGTACAGGGAAAAACTTATTCTAAGTGTATCCGCTTTTATGACATCAACTATCAGCTGGCTCAGAATGAAGATAAAAATGCAATCTTTGAAAACTGGTGTGATTTCCTCAATTACTTTGATGCCAGTATCCATTTTCAGCTGAGCTTTATCAATCATAAAAGCAGCATGAAAGAATTTGAACAGGTCATCCGGATCCGTCCTCAGGATGATGCTTTTGACGATGTTCGTATGGAATATGCCAAGATGCTGAAACAGCAGCTGGCGAAAGGAAATAACGGACTGGTGAAATCAAAATATATCACCTTTTCCATCGAAGCAGACAATATCCGGGAAGCAAAGCCAAAGCTGGAGCGTATAGAGTCGGATATCCTGAACAATTTCAAGATTCTTGGAGTTCCGGCCTATCCGTTGAATGGAGTGGAAAGACTGCAGATTTTATACGAGACTTTCAATCCGGATATCATGACAGACTTCCAGTTTGATTATGGTTCCATGATCCGTACCGGACTCAATACCAAAGATTATGTGGCACCGACCAGTTTTGTGTTCAAGGACAGAAATACATTCCGCATGGGAAATATCATCGGAGCTGTCTCTTATTTGCAGATCCTGGCACCGGAGCTTACAGATAAGATGCTTGCAGAGTTTCTGGACATTGATAAGAATCTCATCGTCAATCTGCATGTCCAGTCTGTGGATCAGATGAAGGCGATCAAGCTTGTAAAAAGTAAGGTTACGGATATCAACAGAATGAAAATTGAAGAGCAGAAAAAGGCGGTAAGATCCGGATATGATATGGATATCATCCCATCGGATCTGAATACTTATGGCGGAGAAGCCAAACGTCTTTTGGAAGATCTGCAGTCACGAAATGAGCGTATGTTCCTTGTAACAGCGCTCTTTTTAAATACCGCAAAGACAAAACAGGCACTGGATAATGCCATCTTCCAGACTGCCGGTATCGCACAGAAATATAACTGTGTACTGAAACGTCTGGATTATCAGCAGGAAGAAGGATTGATGAGCAGTGTTCCACTGGGAGTAAATCATATCCCGATCAAGCGGGCTCTTACAACTACCAGTACAGCGATCTTTGTTCCGTTTACGACACAGGAACTTTTTATGGCAGGAGAATCCTTATATTACGGATTGAATGCACTCAGTAACAACATGATCATGGTGGATCGTAAAAAGCTGAAAAACCCGAATGGATTGATCCTTGGTACGCCTGGATCCGGTAAATCCTTTGCTGCAAAAAGAGAGATCACCAATGCTTTCTTTGTCACGAAGGATGACATTATCATCGGAGATCCGGAGGGTGAGTATTATCCACTGGTCCATGCACTTGGCGGACAGGTCGTACACATTTCACCAACCAGTAAGGATTATATCAATCCGATGGATATCAATATGGATTATTCCGATGATGACAATCCACTTGGTGTGAAATCTGATTTTGTCCTGTCTTTATGTGAGCTGATCATGGGAAGCAGGGATGGTATTGAAGCAGAGGAAAAATCAGTGATCGACCGCTGTCTTCCACTGGTGTATCAGAAGTACTTTGCAGATCCAAAACCGGAAAATATGCCGGTACTCGGTGACCTGTATGACTGCCTCAGAAAACAGAAAGAACCACAGGCCCAGAGAACTGCAACCGCACTGGAAATCTATGTAAATGGATCACTGAAAGTATTCAACCATAGAACTAATGTGGAACTGAATAACCGTATTGTCTGCTTTGATATCAAGGAACTTGGAAAGCAGCTGAAGAAAATCGGAATGCTCATCGTCCAGGATCAGGTATGGAACAGGGTTACGATCAACCGTGGTATCAAATCCACCAGATACTATATCGACGAGTTCCACCTTCTGCTCAAAGAAGAACAGACAGCAGCTTATTCTGTAGAAATCTGGAAGAGATTCAGAAAATGGGGAGGCGTACCGACTGGTATCACACAGAATATCAAAGATCTTCTTGCCAGCAGGGAAATTGAAAATATTTTTGAAAACAGTGATTTTATCCTGATGCTGAACCAGGCGGCAGGTGACAGACAGATCCTTGCAAAACAGCTGAATATTTCCCCATATCAGTTGTCTTATGTGACGAATTCCGGGGAAGGTGAAGGACTTCTCTTCTATGGGACAACAATCATTCCATTTAAGGATAAGTTCGATAAGACCTTGAAGCTCTACAGCTTGATGACTACAAAACCGGAAGAAGTTGAAAAACGAGAAAAAGAAATGGAGGCGGAAAAACATGAAGGAAATTGATAAGATCCGAATCAGACAGTGGAACCAGGATAATCCTTACATTCAGATGAAAAATCTGGAAAATGTGCAGCCTGGATACCGTGTTCATACAGTCAATGATGATCATCATCTGCATGAACTTCCACTGGAAACACAGAACATTATCCTTGACTGGGTATTCTGGAACTTCTATCCGGCACAGAAAATTTATCCACATCTTACCAGTGATGATCTGAAAGAAGTTTTGTATAAACGTACCAAGATCCATCTGTACAATAATCAGTTCAAGGAAGCTATGCTGATCAATGGTTTCTGGCCGAGAGATCCGAGCGAATTAAACTGGGTATTTCATATCCAGGCAAGCTCTCCGGCAATCAGGACACAGGCAGATGGTTATCCTGGCATCCCGATCATTGGACGTCAGGAACTAAATGAGTACAGAAAGAAAAGTTGTGCCAGGAGGTGATGACCTATAGCCGGAAAAGAATTTAAAGGCAAAGATAAAAAGGTCGCAAAGATGACCAGGGATGGTCTGACAGAAGAAAATCTCCGTGATGGTAGTGTAAAAGACATCAGTCACAGGAGTCGGGGGCGACCGGAAAATAAGGAAGAATTTGTTCCTGAACGGGAACGAAAAAAGGCTGAAAATGAAGATACAAAATCGGGAAAAGGTAAACGACTGCAGATGGAAAAGATCCGTAAATCTTCTGCCCGGCAGGAGATATTCGAAGATTCAGTAGAAAACGGAAAAGAAGACGTAGCGGATAATAAAACAAAAGTTGCATCGAATGATAAGCTGTCTGCCTACCAGAAGAAACTGCATCGTCATGAAAAAATCCCAGATGATGATAACAATCTGAACAACCAAAAGAAATCCATTCGGAAGAAACAGTTGCAAAAACAGATGACCAAAGAACAGGCAAAAGCCGGAAGACTATCCTTTGATGATGAAGGAAATCAGATGGTAAAAGGTGCTGGCATGAAACCGGGAGGGACAGCCGGGAAATACATTGCCACACAAACTGTTATATCTGGTATGAAAGCAGTCTCTCCCGAAGAGGAAGAAACAGATGATAATTCAGGTGTGGAAAGTGCCAGATTTGCAGAGCGTGAAACAGAAGTTGTGTTACGTGGTCTGCGTCATGCTCAGATCCGTGGCAAACGAACGGATGTCAAAACCCATCGCAGAGGTTATCGTGAGGCTACCATAGAAAAGAAGCTGAAATTTGGTTCTGCGGAAAGCGTGGAAGGAGTTAAAAATGCAGAATCGGTAAAGAAAGCCGAACAAAAGCGACATTTCTATAACCGCTTCTTCCAGAAAAAACGATATAAGGATGCATACCGTGCAGCCAGAGCTGGAAAATCCGCTGGCAGTCTGGGTGGAGCAACAACCATTGCCGGTGTCGAGAACATGACGGTAAAAGCAAAGATTGCCTTGAAAGAGATCATAAAGCGTAATCGTGCCATGTTCGCAGGCATCGGTATTTTTGCGCTTCTTTTTCTTGTCATAGCTGTATCCCTGGGGAGCTGCAGTGCCTCTATCGAGGGTGCTGGATCCGTGATCGGTATTACAACGTATCCAAGTTCAGACGAAGATATTTATGCTGCCGAAAACAGATATGCTGCTTTGGAAAGTGCCTTGAATCAGCAGATCAACGAGATGGAACGAAGACATCCAAATTATGACGAGTATCAGTACAACATTGCTGAGATTGGTCATAATCCATACCATCTTATCTCGTATCTTACCGCAAAATATGGAGACTGGACGTACTCAGATGTTGAAAATGAGCTGCAAGCTCTTTTTGAAGCACAATATCATCTGAATACAGAAGGTCGAACAGAAACGGTGACAGAAACCAGAAATGTTCGAGTCGGAGAATCATTGGGACAGGTGGTGACCAGCGGATACTGTAACTGTCGAATCTGTTGTGGTGTATGGTCAGGCGGACCAACTGCCAGTGGCGCATATCCAACAGCAAACCATACCATTGCTGTAGATGCTTCCAATCCATTTGTGCCGATTGGAACGAAGGTAGTAATGAATGGTGTGGAATACACGGTTGAAGATACCGGAGCCTTTGCAAGATATGGTGTGCAGTTTGACGTTTACTATGATAACCACGCAGCCGCTTCTGCTCATGGACACCAGACCTGGGAAGCCTATATCGCAGATGACAATGGCAGTCAGGAAGTAACGGTTACCAGTACAAGTACCAAAAAGATTCTATACGTGACACTGACAAATGGAGGTTTCGATGCTGTGGCAAGAGCCAATCTGAATGCAGAGCAGTTGATCATTTATAATGCATTAAATACGACCTATGGAAACAGAAATTATCTATGGGATGTAAACAATGTGACCAGTGGATCGGGCGGTAATGGAATGAGTTATGAGATTCCACCGGAAGCACTGCAGGATGAAGAATTTGCCCGGATGATTCGAGAAGCAGAAAAATATCTGGGAGTACCTTATGTATGGGGTGGCTACTCTCCGTCTGGATTTGACTGCTCAGGTTTCGTATCTTATGTCATTAACCATTGTGGTAATGGCTGGAACTATGGACGATTGACCGCGGAAGGATTAAGAGGCGTATGTACTTATGTATCACCGGGAGAAGCAAAACCAGGAGATCTGATCTTCTTCCAGGGAACGTATAACACATCCGGTGCAAGCCATGTGGGTATCTATGTCGGTAACAATATGATGATCCATTGCGGGGATCCGATCCATTACTCAAATATCAGCACATCCTACTGGCAGCAACATTTCATGTGCTTTGGAAGACTGCCATAAATGGGTGAACGAAGGGAGGTGAAAGTTTGAATAAAAAGATTAAAAAATATCTGGATGAAATTGCCAAGACAGAGAAAAAGATCGCGGATCTGCAGCAATATCTCAGAGGTGTCCAGGCTGCATTAAAGCAGGAAGAAGACAATGAGATGATCAAGTGTATCCGTGGTATGAAGATGGAGAATGGTCAGTTATATGATCTTTTGGATGGCATCCAGAATGGAACAGTTAAATTTCAGGTAAGCAAGGAGTCTGACGAAGAAGGTTCAGGCTCCTTTGTATTCACAGAAGCAAATAAGGAGGAAAATCAAAATGGTGAAATGGAAGAAAATGAATAAGAAAATGGCAGGACTGCTGTTGGGAGTCATGATGCTTTTTACAGCATCAACTACAGCATTTGCCTATGTGGATGAATCAGCAGAGGCATCCAAGGTTGAGACAACTCAGACGGAACAGTCAACAGACAAAGAAGAGGAAAAGGATGAGGTGGCAAGTACAAATGAGGTGTTGCCGGAAGATGGAACAGATAAGGGAACTGCATTTACGACACCTGGCAATGGTGAAGTTAAGGATGACATTACCGATGATTCCACGAAAGAGTTTCTTACAGTTACAACGAAGAATAATAACACTTTCTATATCGTGATCGACCGCAGTGCTACATCCCAGAATGTCTATATGTTATCCCAGATTGATGAAAATGATCTGTCCGAATTTCTGGATAAAGACAGCACTGCTACTGTCGTAACACCACAGCCGGATACATCAAAGGTTGTGCTGGATGAAACAAATAATGAGGATGTAGACAAGGAAGCTACCGTTGATCCGGAGAAAACAGCATCTGCAAAATCTAATATGGGCGCAATAGCAACTATCCTGATCCTGGCTCTTGGCGGTGTGGCAGCATACTACTACTTCAAGATCTATAAGCCAAAGAAGGAAGAAGAGGATGATCAGCCGGAAGGCTTAGAAACAGGGGACTTAGAGACTGTAGAAGATGATGAAGAACTGGATGACGAGTCAGAAGATTTTGAGGATTCAGAAAAATAAATAAAATTTTTTTAACGGAGAGCCTGTAAAGTGCAGTCTCTCCTTTGGTATATGTGAAGGAGGTAATACACCATGTATTTAGTAATTGCAGAAAAACCAAGTGTATCAAGAGCAATCGCAGAGGTGATTGGAGCACAGGAACAAGAAGACGGATATTTAAGAGGAGCCGACTGTATGGTCAGCTGGTGTTTCGGACATCTGGCAGAATATGTTTCACCGGATGCTTACGATGAGAAATTTAACCAGTGGAGATATGAAGATCTCCCGATCATCCCGAAAGACTGGAAGGTTACAGTCTCAGAAGATAAGAAAGATCAGTTCTATATCTTAAAAAGACTGCTTAACAGTCCGGAAATTAAATACGTCGTAAATGCCTGTGATGCCGGACGTGAAGGAGAATTGATCTTTAAACATGTCTATGACTTATCCGGAAGTAAAAAGCCGGTGAAACGATTATGGATCAGTTCTCTGGAAGATTCCGCAATCCTTGATGGAATGCAGCATCTGAGATCCGCAGAGGAATACCGACATCTGGCCGAAGCTGCTGTATGCCGTTCTCAGGCTGACTGGCTGGTAGGGATGAATGCAACCAGAGCTTACACCACGAAGTATTTTAAAAAGCTGACTGTTGGAAGGGTTCAGACACCGACACTCGCCATGCTGGTGGAACGTGCCGGACAGATCAGCAATTTCCAGAAAGAAAAGTATTTTAATGTGGAACTGGATTGTGACGGAATCCCAGCAGTAAAGCCAAAAATCTTTGATCCGGACGAGGCGGAACAGTTAAGAAGCAGATGCCAGGGAAGTGAAGCTAGTATCACTGCAGTAAAAGAAACAGAAAAGAAAGTAAAAGCACCAAAGCTTTATGACCTGACTACACTGCAGAGAGAGGCAAACCGTATCTATGGAATGACAGCCAAACAGACACTGGATACCGCTCAGAGCCTGTACGAAAAGAAGCTGATCACTTATCCAAGAACAGACAGTCAGTATCTGACCGAAGATATGGAACAGACCGCAAGAAATGTAGTCCATCAGATTTATGAAAAATATCAGTTGGCAGGTCCTTTTGATCAGCCGGAACAGCCGGATGTGAAGAAAGTCATGAATAACAGCAAAGTGACAGATCACCATGCAATCATCCCAACGATGGAGCTTGCATCCTGCCATATGGATGAACTGAAATCCTGGGAAGAAAAGATTCTGTTTCTGATCGCAGTCCATACGGTTATGACAATGAGTACGGATCACATTTACCAGGAAACAGAGATTGAAGTGGAATGTCAGGGAGAAATCTTCAAAGCAAAAGGAAAAACTGTCCTGCAGGATGGATGGAAAATCTTTGAAAACTGCTTCAAAAATAAGGACCGCATGGCAATAGCAGATCCCGATCAGGAAATGAAAGAGAGGATTCCGAAAGTAACCAAAGGACAGACTTTCTATGCTGTAGATGCAGAAAAGACAGAACATTTCACATCACCACCGAAACCATATAGTGAAGATACTCTCCTTGCGGCAATGGAAACTGCTGGAAATAAGGAATTCGATGAAGATACAGAAAAGAAAGGATTAGGAACTCCGGCAACAAGAGCCGGTATCATCGAAAAACTGATCTATTCCCAGTATGCCACCCGAAAAGGAAAGCAGATTCTTCCAACAGATGATGGAAAAGTTCTTGTGGAGATTCTGCCGGACTTCCTGAAATCTGCAAGTATGACTGCAGAATGGGAAAATCAGCTGCTCTTGATGGAACATGGGGAAATTGCACCGGAACAATTTATGACCGGGATCAAAAATATGCTGACCATGATGCTGAATGGATGCGATGCGATCTCCGAAGAAGAAACAAGAAGATTTCAGACCAGAGAAAGCATTGGAACCTGTCCGGTATGCGGCAGCCTGGTATACGAAAGCAAGACCAACTTCTATTGCAGCAACCACGATTGCCACTTTGCTCTCTGGAAAGATAACCGCTATCTGCAGAGCATGGAAAAAAACATAGATAAAAAGATGGCTGCAGAACTTTTGAAAAACGGAAGTGTGCATGTGAAAGACCTGTATTCCAGAAAGAAAAATATGTACTTTGAGGCAGATCTTCATATGGATGCAGATGAAACCGGAAGGGTGAATTTCTCTTTATCCTTTCCACAAAAGAAACCAAAAAACAAAAGCAAAAAGAAATAAGAAAACAGATTAGAGGAGGAAACGAAGAATGAATTTTAATGAATTTGTAAATGAAGTAAAGGGCAATATCAAACTCTTTTTACCCAAGGATTATGAGAATGCTGAGGTATCCGTTATGGATTACCAGAAATTAAATACGACTTACAAGGGCCTGATGGTGAAAAAGGAAGACGAAACAATCACACCGACCATCAATATGAATCAGCTCTATAAAGCCTATCAGAATCAGCCTGGCGTAACGATGGAAAGCGTATGCAGAAGAATTGCAGATGTGGTTATGGAAGCACCAATCCAGGTGAATCTCAAATCCATCATGAATTATGACATTGCAAAGGACAACTTATTTATCCGTGTATCATCAGCAGAAGCAAATAAAGATATGCTTGCGAATGTTCCGCATCAGTTAAAGGAAGATCTTGCGATTACCTATCACGTAGCCGTCAGCATGGATGAGGAAGGATTGAGTTCTATGCTTATCAAAAATGACTTACTTAAACAGTACGGTATTACAGCAGAACAGCTTCATGAAGATGCTATGAAGAGTTCTCCGCGTATTATGGCACCGGAAGTATCTTCTATGGGTGCAATGATGGAGGAATTGGTCGAGAAGGATCTGTTTATGATGTCGCCGGAGGAAAGAGAAATGCTGCAGGAATCTATTAAAGAATCCGCTCAGATGCCACCCTTTTTTGTAGTGACAAATCAGCAGAGAATTGATGGTGCCGGTGCTCTCTTCTATCCGGAAGTGATGGACAATCTGGGGGAACTCCTTGGACAGGACTACTTTATTCTCCCTTCATCAATCCATGAAATGTTGGTTCTTCCTGACAATGGAGAAGTCAGTGCAGATGAATTAAGGATGATGGTCACAGAAGTCAATGCGACTCAGGTAGCACCAGCAGAACGTCTTACCAATGATGTATATCACTTTGATACAAAGGATCACATCTTTGAAAAGGCAGACAGATTCACAGAACGTCAGAAAGAAAAAGAAGCTCAGGCTGCAAAAACAGAGAAAGCCGGAAAAGAACAGCCGGATCAGAAACCAAAAACAAAGAAGCACGATATGGAACTTTAATAAAAAATAATCATCTTATCAACTAATAAAAAGCCCTGCGGCATAAGCACAATGTCGTGGGGCGTTTTTGGAAAGGAGTATTATGACAGAACAAAATAAAACTACTACTATTCCACTGCCGGTCCAGGGAAAAGATATCGACAGCATTATGCAGTCACTGGAATCTGGTGTGGAAGAACTTTTTACAAGTAACCGCTATCAGGAATTTCTTAAAACCATGGCAAAGTTTCACAATTATTCCTTTAACAATACAATGCTGATCGCTATGCAGCGACCGGATGCCACACTTGTTACCAGCTACAAAAACTGGCAGTCCATGGGTAGGCAGGTTATGAAAGGTGAAAAAGGAATTACAATCATTGCACCAGCACCATATAAGAAAATGAAAGAAAAAGAAGTCTTGGATGAAAATCAGCGACCGATCATGGGAACCGATGGAAAACCTAAGACTGAACAGGTGGAAGTTACAGTTCCGCATTTTAAAGCAGTTACCGTCTTTGATATTGCTCAGACATCCGGAGAACCGATCCAGACCCTGGCACCGGAATTACTGACTGCAGCTGTACAGGATTTTGATTCTTTCATGCAGGCTATTCAGAAAATATCCCCAGTACCGATACGATTCGATGAGATCGTTGGCAATGCTAATGGATATTATCACAATGCAGATAAGGAAATCGTGATCAAAAAAGGACTCAGTGAAAGCCAGACCTTAAAGACTGCTATCCATGAAACCGCCCATGCAAAACTGCATGACAAGGAAATCATGGAAAGCCTGGGTGTAGAAAAAGACCGTCTGACAAAAGAGGTTGAGGCAGAATCCGTTGCTTACTGTGTGTGCTCTTCCTTTGGTTTGGATACATCGGATTATAGTTTTCCTTACATTGCAGGTTGGAGTAGCAGCCGGGAAATGAAGGAAATGAAAGCATCTATGGATGTGATCCGCAAGACAGCCGGTGAAATGATCGATCAGCTTACAGAAGAGCTGGAAATCATTCTTGAAGAAAAACAGAAAGCGGAATTACATGAAAAATACGGCATTCTGGTAGATGCACTGGAAGCAGCCGGATACCGCTATGATTATCGGGAAAGCGAACCGGGACATATTGTACTGACACCGGATAGGACACATGAAATTGCCGGGTATTTGCAGTTTGAATCATGGGGAGATGTCAAAGACTGGCTGGAAGATACGATTGCAGAAGGAACGGATATCTCGGAGAGAGTTGATCGGGTTTTGTACCCATTTAAGTTTGATTATACCTTAGAGGAAGAAATGTTCAGAGGTAATGGTGACCGCTATGCAATTTACCATGTGGATGAAGACACACCGGGAAAACAACATTTATTTATGAATATGGCAATGGTCAAAGAAGATGGCATTACAATCGATGCAGCAAATTATAAATGTGTTTATTCTGGCAGATTACATGAAAATGAAAAGCTGGATGATTTGTATGCGATATTCAACGATAATCCACCGGCAGATTATAAAGCTCATTCTATGTCGGTCGGTGATGTCATCATTACAAACCATGGTGGGGATATGCAGGCATATTACGTGGATCGATTTGGATTTGCAGAACTTCCAGACTTTGCTGCACAAAGAGAAAAATTACTCGATATTGTCCCGGAAATAGAAAATGTGGATTATGAAAATGATCTTACATGTATCAGCTTTTATGCGGCCGAATGTGCTGAATTTCCTGTAATGGGTGAAGTCCACTATGACCTGACATTACCGGAAGCCCTGGAAGCTTATGAGAAAATCCCATCAGAACGTATGCATGGACTGAAATGTGTTGGCTTTGATCTGAAAGACGGAAGTGATTATGAAGGAATGCAGAGCCTGATGATCGAAGGAAAGGTACAGAAAGAATTTCTGAATTCGATTCCTGGATTTAGAGAAAATTCTTATGTGCAAAATGCAATCAGTCGTGTGGAAAAGTACTTTGAAGAAAGACATCCAAATGTGGAAAATCCTCTGAAATCCAATAAGAAAGTGGATAACGAAAAAAATATAAGCGAAGAAAAAAACGAAAAGGAGCTGAATATACAGATGAAACCAATACCGAAAAAGAAAAGGGAGGAATTGAGCCTATGAGAAATGTAAATTTGGAAGAAAACGAATTGACTATTACTGCTATCTTCCAGCAGCACACCAAGGAAGAAACGATCCAAACACTGAAAGAGGCTTTGGAAGTTCTGGAACAGGAAGAAAGTGATCCTGAGAATGAAGAAATGATTGATATCATCAATTCTACAGTTGGAAAATTACAGCAGATCGAAGACAAATATTACTATTCTCTGAATCTGAATTATTATCTGAATAACCTGGAGGACGATGCCTATGAAGCTTAATCAATTTGCAGTCTACCGAGTGGATCAGCAGACAGAAGGAAAAGTCCTGTGGCATCTTCCGTATCAGGAAGCAATCCAGCAGAACGTGTCGATTACTGTCGAAAATTACCGATTAATCTCGATTCATGAAATGCAGGAAAATGAAAAAGTCGCTGACATCTGGAAACGGATGAAAAAGCAATGCGAAGTCAGTGATGTGCTTGTACTGAACCGGGATGGAGAAATCAGCTGCTACTATGTAGATGAAAACTATCCACAGTATCTGGCCGGATTCATTCGTATCAACACATCCGGAGCACTGATCACTATGGAAACTGAGAATTATCAGATTGATGGAAAAAAAGGAAACTGGATTGCGGCAGACACCATCATCATCGATGGAAAACAATTTTATCTGATGGAGCATCAGATATACCGGGATCAGGCCCAGGGCGTTATCTTGGATGCCTATGGAAAAATGGTTGTCGAAGAATGTAAGAAATTCGACGAAAAGACAAAACAAAAGATCCATGATTACATCCAACAGCAGGTACCACCAAATCCGATCGAACAGCTAAAACAGGATGGCAAACTCCGTCTGGAACATTACCAGAAGTTTTATCAGAATGGCACTTATGAACGAAGCAGAGAATCCGGTACAGAAGCTAACTATGATATGGTGGACGGTTTGGTGAATAATCAGAAGAAGAACCCGGAAAAAATCTCTGATGCGCACAGCAACAAACAGACTTCCCGAAATCAACAGGATAATAAACCTAAGAAACGAAGATCCGTGATCAAACGACTCCATCAAAAACAGATTGCTATTGCTCGCCGGTCCGGAAAGCCGATACCAAAGTATTTGGATCAGGAAATGGAAAGAAAGCGAGGGTAGAATATGCGAAGGTTAAAGTGTGAAAAAGAAACGATTATTCTGACCAATGAAGATGACGGATTCTATGATGTATATACCTTCAATCAGAGTCTGCAGAAACGATTACGGTCCTTTGCTGAGAAGTATCCGGATGATTGCTGGTTGAAAGGGGCTTCGGAGGATGGCAGTGAAACGTATATGATTAAGAAGAGGCGATTGACATTTTAAATTGATTCCTCCGTATGACGAGAAAAGGCGGTTGGAAGCAAAGAAAAAGATGAATCTGATTAATAGCAAGAGGAATCCATAGAATCCATTCTGCAAAGAAAAAGTACGGTCTAGACCGATGCTTTTTTTAATGTCATAAGAAAGTCGTAGTATGTATAGGCTTAGAGGAGTAAATGCTCTTCTGAGCTTTTTTTAGTTAAATATAAAGGGTGAGCTAATGAAGGGAAAGAAAAATATATTGCAATTAAATGAGAGAATAGCCTTTTGATACAATAGAGACATATGTTTGATGCTTTTTTCATGTGATTAACTATCTAAATGACGTAAAAATAACTCAAAAACAGAATTTTTCAAAGAGGAATCCTTGATGTATCAGTTAGTGAAAGATATAATAAAAACAGTTGATTAATTATGTAGATGCTTATTCGAGGTAAGAATATGGAATTATGTTATAACAATCTTTGGAAGACACTTATTGATAAAAAAATGAAAAAAGGTACGTTATGTCGTGAAGCAAAGATCAGCACTAGCACGATGTCAAAAATGAAAAGAAATGAGCCGGTTTCATTGGCAATAATATTGAAAATATGTGAAGCGTTAAATTGTAATATAAATGATGTAGTTACAATTGAGTCTTCTAATCAGAGGAGTGTGTAATGGGAAACTGTAAACTTGTAGATGAATTAAATAGATTAAGGAAGTCCTCAAGTGATTCTATTGATGGAATAGGCACATTTGATGACTTTAAAAAATATATGCACGTTTCAAGAAGTGCTGAAAAAGATTTGATTGAAATATTGCACAAGATAGAAGATTCTGGTAGGAAAAGTCTTGTAATGCTTTGTGGGAGTGCTGGTGATGGGAAGTCACATCTCTTATCATATTTAAAAAACGATTTAAGACTTTTAGATAATTATATTGTATACAATGATGCAACTGAAAGT
>CAVKOQ010000009.1:0-34898 GCA_963657995.1 bacterium | reverse complement strand
GCGAGACGCAACAGATTTACAGTCTGCCCCCTTTGGCCACTCGGGAACCCATCCAAAATTGCTCTGACAGTTGATGATTATATCATGACTATTTCAAAAAATCAAGCACTTTTTACTATTTAATTTTTATTTAATTTTTATTCCTTTTCCCGTCAAAACAACACTTCCAACCGGAGGAATCTTCACTTCCACACATCCATTTTTAACTTCATGTGCCACAAATCCCGCATTGTAACCCTCTTCATATGTCATCATTTCGCGATTCAGTATCACTCCATCCCTCACACCAATCTGCCAAACCGGAATCTCCAAAGTAAGCCAATCATCTTTAGTGTTGACAGCAGTTATGCCACAGCACGCATCTCCGTTTATACGCTCGCTCTGAAAACGACCGTAGGCAATGTATCCATCACCTTCAGACAGTGCTTTTAACGATCCGTTTCTAAAGGCCGGGCATCTCTTTCTGATACCGCTCATATAACGATGTAATTCTATTAATTCCTGATTTTCACGGCCCCAAGGATATGTTCTTCGGCTGTCGGGGTCCGTCCATCCGCATACACCTGCCTCATCTCCATAGTAGATAGTTGGTGCCCCGGGCCAGGTCATCTGAACAACCACCCCTTGTCTGAATATGCCATAGCTTATGCCTTCCTCGGCCGCCTTGCTGCCCAAAGATGACAAGCGCCCCACCCGCCTGTTGGTCCTCGTCATAAATCTTGAATGATCATGATTAGATAACTCATTCATAGCACATTGCAACGAAGCTGTCGGCATCTGGCTCATATTGTATTTCATGGTTTCAAAGAAAACAAGACCATTGCCAAACAATGCCGGATTTTCCTCATCACTGTGTTTCTCCATACCGGTAAGAAACCATGACAGAGGTTCCATAAAGGCATCATAATTCATGACAGTGTCCCACTCATCCCCTTTAAGCCACTCATATGGATTGCCATAATGTTCGGCAATCAAAACAGCCTCAGGATTAGCCTCCTTTACTGCATCCCTGAAATCATGCCAGAAATGATGGTTCATCTCGCTGCTTCTCCCCAGATCCGCAGCGACATCCAGACGCCATCCATCAGCGTTATAAGGCGGCGACACCCATTTTTTTGCAATTTTCAGAATATACTCATACAATTCCTGTGATTCTTCATAATTGAGCTTAGGAAGTGTCGCATGTCCCCACCAGCCATCATAACTGTCATTAAACGGCCACGCATGCTCATTGTGAAACTGGAAGAAATTTCTATATGGACTATCCGCCGAAACATATGCTCCCTGTGGATATCCACCTGCATGCTGATATAAGAGTTCTGCATCCAGCCATTTGTTAAAGGAACCACAATGATTGAACACGCCATCCACTAATATTCTGATTCCACGTTTATGTGCCTCATCGATAAGTTTTGCAAAGAACTCATCGCTTGCCTCAAGATTTCTCTCATCTGCCGTACGCATCATATATTTATGTGCATTGTCATTATCCATATCGTTTGGATTTACCAGACCATCTGCATCTTCAAGGATCACACCATAATGCGGATCAATATGGTCGTAATCCTGACAGTCATACTTATGATTGGACGGAGACACAAAAACCGGATTCAGGTAAATTGCCTCCACCTTAAGGCTTTTTAGATAATCAAGCTTATCAAGTACACCCTTAAGATCACCACCGTAGAATCTTCCGACATCCATAGTGCTTATCTCTTCATCCCAGTTTGTCACTCGTGTTACCGGATTTTTCAAATAAATGTATTCATTTGTCTCAGTATCATTGGATGTATCTCCATTACAGAACCTGTCTACATATATCTGATACATCAATGCACCCTTGCTCCACTCAGGCACATGAAATCCCGGAATCAGACGATATGGATACCCTGCCGCATTGTCTGTAATCCCTATTCTGCTATAAAGACAGACGTTATCTTTATTTTTTATTCTGAATGCATAAGAAAATGTTTTATTTCCCATCATGAGTGCACAGCTATAAAAGTCAAATCTACTTACAGAGTCTCCCTCTGTAAATTCCTCACTTGTATCTTTTTCTGGGTTCTCATCATTCGTCTCCCACGATAGTCTCTTCATCGGCCACTCACGTGCGAGTTTCCCCGTCTCCGGGTCATATTCGAGTAATGTTACCTCATCAGCTCCATTTTTCTCTGTTCTGAAATAAAATGTAACTACTTCTCCCGCATCCGCCTCAGACGGACAGCGGTAGTCCTCTGTCTCATCACAAAATAATGCATCGCGATTGATATGTTCCATCTTTCTTCCTCTCCAGCTACTTCTTTTTATCAAAATCCACTGCCAGCACCATAGTTATATGCAAAGCTGGCATCGTACTCATCTGCAATATCACAAGTTTACATGATTATTCATGATTAAACAAGATATATTTATTTCTTTCATATTCTCTTTTCTATAAATCAAAGAAAAAAGACCAGCGGGGTAGCTGGCCTTTTTAGGAGAAGGTATTTCGTTTTATGGGGTGTAGCAAAAACTATATAATGTATTGGGGGGGTTACGTCTATTATAATAGCATAGGCTCTGAAATAAGTGTGCACAAACATCGTTTTTTTTCTATTTCTTTTTTGTGCAATTCAACATTCCGCCAAAAACTGTTATGAAAATCTCCCTCAAATTTGCATAAAAGAAGATACCCTCTCCGGCTTTTCTGTCTATTCATCTTCAGACGGATTATTGTCATCCTTAAAAAGGGTCTCAAATTCAGCCTGACCAATCTTTTCTTTCTCCATCAGAAGGTCACAACATGAATGCAATACATACTCATGATCGAGTATGATCTGTTTTGCCTTAGCATAGCACTCGTCAATTATGCGCTTAACCTCGCCGTCAATCTCGCCTGCCACCTCTTCGCTGTAGGTTCTGGCATGAGCCAGATCACGACCGATGAAGACCTCATTATTATCACTGCCATAGTTGATCATGCCCAATTTCTCAGACATACCGTACTCAGTTACCATGGCACGTGCCATGGAAGTTGCCTGCTTGATATCCTGGGATGCACCTGTCGTAATATCATCAAATATAATCTCCTCGGCAATACGTCCACCAAGTGAAACCATGATATTCTGAAGCATTCTTCCCTTCGTCATATGAAGTTCATCCTGTGCCGGGAGCGGCATGGTATAACCAGCTGCACCAACACCGGTAGGAATAATAGAAACAGTATGAACCGGTCCCACATCCGGAAGAACATGAAACAGAATCGCATGACCTGCCTCATGATATGCCGTGATCTTCTTATCTTTTTCAGAAATTACCTTACTACGCTTTTCAGCACCGATTCCAACCTTAATAAAAGCCTTTTCGATATCCTTTTGTGTAAGGAACTTGCGTCCTTCCTTAGCAGTATTAATCGCCGCCTCATTCATCAGGTTTTCCAGATCAGCTCCTGTAAAACCTGAAGTCGTCTGTGCAATTCTATGCAGATCTACATCTTCACCTAAAGGTTTTTCCTTTGTATGGACACCGAGAATCTCTTCACGTCCCTTTACATCAGGACGTCCCACAGCCACCTTGCGGTCAAATCTTCCCGGTCGCAAGATCGCCGGATCAAGTATATCCACACGGTTTGTAGCCGCCATGACGATGATGCCTTCATTGACACCAAATCCGTCCATCTCTACCAGCAGCTGATTCAGTGTCTGTTCACGCTCATCATGACCGCCTCCCATGCCTGTACCTCGCTGTCTTGCAACCGCATCGATCTCGTCGATAAACACAATACACGGGGCATTTTTCTTGGCGTCTTCAAACAGATCCCTGACACGTGACGCACCAACACCTACAAACATCTCCACAAAATCTGAACCAGAGATCGAAAAGAACGGAACTCCGGCCTCTCCTGCAACTGCTTTTGCAAGAAGTGTTTTACCGGTTCCAGGAGGTCCGACTAAAATTACACCCTTAGGAATGCGTGCACCTACTCCAGTATATTTCTGCGGATTTTTAAGAAAATCCACAATCTCTTCCAGTTCTTCCTTCTCTTCTTCAAGTCCGGCGACTTTTGTAAAATTGACCTTGCTGTTAGATACCATCTGAGCACGGCTGCGCCCAAAATTCATCATCTTGGCATTGGCTCCACCGCCTGATCTAGAATTAATAAACATAAACAGAAAGATCAGGACTCCGGCTGACAGTATAATCGGCAAAATAACTGTCATGAAATAACTGTCCTGACGAACACTTGTAGTCGTATATGAGACTCCAGCTTCTCGAAGTGCTGCCTCTACTTCCTTTACATCAAGAACATTGAATTCTTCACGATCTCCTGATGTCGTCTCAAAAACAACTTCTCCTGTAGGCACTTCCCTGTTCGGGCGAATCTCTGCGCTCACAACCTCATTATTTTCAAGGCAAGACAAAAACTCAGGGTAATTCATCTCCCGCTCTGACGCCATACCCGGTACTTTGAGCGAGAAAAACATAATAACGAGCAGCATCAGGATCAAAAGTCCCACACCACCCATCGACTGACGTGGTTTCAAGCGATTTCCTCCTTAGACTTCTACAACACCGATATACGGCAGGTTGCGGTATTTCTGATCATAATCAAGACCGTAGCCTACAACAAACTCATCCGGAATTGTAAAACAGGTATATTTAACCTGAACCTGCTTTTTGACACGACGCTCCGGTTTATCAAGCAGTGTACAAAGTTCAATACTCTTAGGATTTCTCTGCTTTAATACTTCAATCAAATATGCCAGCGTACGTCCTGAATCAATGATATCTTCCACGATAATCACATTCTTATCCTGAAGCGGTTCATCAAGATCCTTAATAATCTTCACCACACCACTTGATTTCGTATCAGAACCATAACTTGAAACCGACATAAAATCCAGTGAAACCGGAATAGTAAGGCGTTTGGCCAGTTCGCAGGTAAAGAACACTCCACCCTTTAAAATACAAATAAGATGTACTTCTTTACCTTCGTAATCTTTGTTGATATGTGCTGCCACTTCACTGATTTTTTTGTTTACTTCTTCTTCTGTCAATAAGACACGAATCTTGTCAGACACTGCTTTTACCTCCATTAAACTCCACCTCAAGGATGGTTTTTGTTTCTTTAGTTATCTTGTAATAGTCGCTGATACGGTATCCAACTATCCACAGGATGTGATTTCCTTCTGCCAAAAGCCAGATTTCATCTCTAAAAGACCTCGGAATTTTCTCGTCAATCATCCATGATTTCAACGTCTTTCGGCCACCTAAAGGCAATATAAAATAATCTCCAGGCTGGCGGTGTCTCAGCGATAAATCATTTTTTATCTTATCATAATCAAACCATTTCGTATACTGGTTTTTCGGAAATCCATTCGGGTTTTCGCACGGAAAAGTCCTCATCTGTAATATTTCTTCATTTAAAGTATTTCTAATTTCATGCTCATGAAGTCTATCAGATTTTTGTCCATCAGGAAGAATTTCGACAATTCCATATGTATTGACAGCTTTAAATCCATGTGGCAGTGAAACACTTTTTCCTGTATTCTGTTTTAAAAGCTGACGTACCGACTCTATATGTTTTTCTGTCACATCCTTAAGTGGCATTTTATTTTTTTCAAACAGTTTTCTTATCACATACCCCTGTATGATATCAGCTTCTCTTAAAAGTTTACCGGCATCTGCCTTACCATCAGGTGCATTTATCTCAATCCACCTTTTCGCCATATCTTCGAAATAGGCGTCTGCCTGACGTATGTATTTTCCTGCCTGTCCTATATGTTTGGCAGCCTGTGTGTTAAGACGTTTTCTGACTGCCGGCAGCATTTCATTTCGAATCCAGTTTCGGCTGTATTCGCTCTCCTGATTCGTGGAATCCTCTACCCATTCCTGGCCACATTGTAAAAGCCAGGCTTTAATTTCACTCCGTTCTGCCCATAAAATCGGCCTGATGATACGTCCACGTACAGGTTGAATTCCGGAAAGTCCCAAAAGCCCGCTGCCGCGGAACAAATTAAGCAAAATAGTTTCCGCATTGTCATCAGCATGATGGGCAGTTGCGATATGAACCACGCTTCTGTTTCCCTCATCCTTATGCATTTCCTGCTCCCACGATAAAGCAGTCTCCTCATACAATCTGTATCTAGCCTTTCTACCGGCCTCTTCTACAGAATATCCACCCTCTCTTGCCTCCCTTGATACGTCAATTCTGCACTCATAAAAAGGAACCCTTAGCTGTTCACAAAGGTTCCTTGAAAATGCCGCATCCCTGTCGGCCTCTGTGCCTCTAAGACCATGGTGAATATGAATAGCACGAAGCGAAATATTAAGTTTGTCCCGCAACTTCCAAAGCAGCAACAAAAGTGCTACCGAATCAGCACCACCGCTAAGCCCAACCAATACACCGTCTTTTGGCACAGTCATATGATTTTTGGTCATGTAAATTTCTGTTTTTTCCTGCATTTCAAACTCACTTTGATGGTTTAAGTAAAATCTCATCCTTATTTACCAGTCCCAGTTTCTCTTTTGCCACCTTCTCGATATATTGTTTTGTCTGCACATATACACGATATTCTTCAAGCTGTTTGGCACGATCTTCTTCTTTCTTAACCTGTGCTTCCAGATTTTCCTCACGAATGGAATAATTTTTATCCTTTGCACCCAGATCCACACCTTTTATATGGACTGTGACAGCAAGACTGAGAACTACCATCGTAACACCAATAAGCGCCATACGGTTATTCAGATTGTCCTTTTTCTTTTTTCTTTCTGCTCCGGATCTTATACCCGATCTACGCCTGCGCATCTAGTCTCACTCCCTTTCAGTCCTTAATGTAAAGCATCGAATTTTTCTTCTGATCTTAATTGTAATCCATCTCAAAGCTTTTTTCAACACAGTAACCACAGATACTCTTGCATTTATGCCCAAAATTACATTGTCACGTTTTTCCGTTACATTTTGTCAAAACTTAGAAATTCTTTTATCCGCACACATTTTTTACACTTTTAAAGATGTATTATATACTATTCTTACATCGTTTACTTGTATTTGGCAATTGAACTCATACTTGTATGTTAGACTTTTACAAAAATTCGGTGTACGCATGGAGGAGTTTTTAATGATTAATACCGGCGAACGGCTCCGTGAGCTGCGTGAGAAAAAGAAAAAAACTCAGGCAGAAATTTCTAAAATCTTGGACACGACCCAGCAAATCTATTCCCGTTATGAAACAGATCGAATCGATCTGCCTCTGCGGCATTTGGTGACACTGGCAGATTATTATAAAGTCAGTACTGATTATATTCTGGGACGTACCTCTTATCCTCAAAAACCTCCGGAAATGGACAAGCATTTTCTTAAAAATGTCACATTTGGCGAAGTAAACGATCGCATTTCCTCTTTTCATCCAGACAACAAAAAAGCTCTTATTAAATATATAAAATATTTAGCCTATCTCGAATCAAATCATCAGACTGATTAGAACATATTTTTGCAGATCAAGAAAAAGCATGTGAAGGACGATAAAACATCTTTCACACGCTTTTTTTCAATAAATTTCAGTCCGAATTAATCGTCATCTTCCTCACTGTCAGTTACAGTAAATACCTGACGTTTTCTTGCCATCTCATCGTTTGCAAGATATTCGTCGTAAGTTGTGATCTTATCGATCAGCTTGCCATTCACAATCTCCATGATACGGTTTGCTGTTGTCTCTACGATCTGGTGGTCACGTGATGAGAACAACAAAACACCCGGGAATTTGATCATACCGTTGTTAAGTGCTGTAATTGACTCCATATCAAGATGGTCTGTCGGTTCATCCAAAATAAGTACGTTTGCACCTGAGATCATCATCTTTGAAAGCATACAGCGCACTTTCTCTCCACCGGAAAGAACACGAACTTTCTTCACACCGTCCTCACCGGCAAAAAGCATACGTCCCAGGAATCCGCGGACATATGTCACATCCTTTACAGGAGAATACTGAGTCAGCCAATCTACGATGGTATCATCATTGTCAAATTCTTTTGTATTATCCTTCGGGAAATATGCCTGAGTGGTTGTAAGTCCCCATTTATAGGAACCCTCATCCGGCTCCATCTCTCCGGAAAGAATCTTAAAGAGTACAGTCTTTGCCAATTCATTCGGTCCTACAAATGCCACTTTATCCTCACGTCCGAGAATAAAGGAGATGTTGTCTAAAACCTTCACTCCGTCAATCGTCTTGGACAGATTCTCAACACTGAGTACTTCATTTCCAATCTCTCTCTCCGGGCGGAAATCAATATACGGATATTTACGGCTTGATGGCTTGATCTCATCAAGTTCAATCTTTTCAAGTGCTCTCTTTCTTGATGTAGCCTGCTTTGACTTGGAAGCATTAGCTGAGAATCGCTGAATAAATTCCTGAAGTTCTTTGATCTTTTCTTCCTTCTTCTTATTAGCTTCCTTCATCTGCTTGATCATCAGCTGACTGGACTCGTACCAGAAATCATAGTTTCCGGCATAGAGCTGAATCTTGCCATAATCAATATCTGCAATCTGGGTGCAGACTTTATTTAAGAAATAACGGTCATGTGATACCACGATAACAGTATTCTCAAAATTGATTAAGAACTCCTCAAGCCATGCAATGGCATCAAGATCCAGGTGGTTTGTAGGCTCGTCGAGTAACAGAATATCAGGGTTTCCAAACAGTGCCTGTGCTAAAAGAACTTTGACCTTCTGTGCACCGGTTAAATCTGCCATCTGTTTGTAGTGAAGGTCAGTCTCAATTCCCAGACCATTTAAGAGGTTTGCTGCGTCAGATTCTGCCTCCCAGCCGTTCATTGTGGCAAATTCGCCTTCTAACTCAGCAGCTTTAACTCCATCTTCCTCGGAAAAGTCTTCCTTCATGTAGATGGCTTCCTTTTCTTTCATGATCTCGTAAAGTCTGGCATTTCCCATAATAACGGTATCAAGTACCGGATATGCATCATATTTAAAGTGATCCTGCTGCAAAAACGAAAGTCTCTGTCCGGCTGTGATGATAACCTCACCATTGGTCGGCTCCAGCTGTCCTGACAGAATTCGTAAGAATGTAGACTTTCCGGCACCATTGGCACCGATGAGTCCGTAGCAGTTTCCTTCGATAAATTTAATACTTACGTCCTCAAATAACGCCTTTTTTCCTACTCGCAGTGTTACATTGCTTGTACTAATCATGGCAATTTCCTTTCATAACTGTTCAAATCTTATTTCCGTTTGCTCTCCGACAGTCTCCGAGGAGACATATAAGCGTTCGCAAGCGGGCGATCCATGTATATTTTACAGGATTTTTCTGAATTTGCAAGCGTTGTTTACTAATCCTCTAAAATCTTCCGAATGTATCTACCAGCCATGACAAATAGTCAGCTCTCTCATCTGTGAACTGTCCCGGTGTCAGTCGCCATCGCCAGTTTTCACCTAATGTTCCCGGTGTATTCATACGTGCCCAGTTATCAAGCTTTAACACATCCTGCATCTGGAAAATAGCCACACTGGCTACAGAACCATATGCAGCTCTGAACACCCTGTCCACGACCTCACTCTGGTGTGCTGCGCCAAGATAATCGGCGATATACTGAAGTTCCCACCACTGACGTTTTTCAGGCTTAAAATAGCCTGCCAGTGTCTCATTGTCATGGGTTCCGCCATATACTACCGAATTTGGATCATAGCAGTGCGGCAGGTGCTCGTTAAATCTATCACCGCTGAAGGCAAACTCAATAATCTTCATGCCAGGATATCCCGTTTCTGCCAAAAGGTCCTTGACTTCCTGACAAAATACACCCAGATCCTCTGCAATAATCTTGGTATCGCCTGCTGCCTCATTTAGAGCATCGGTAAGCTTTTTGCCGGGACCTTTTTCCCATTCGCCATTCTTTGCATTGGCCGAACCGTACGGAATAGCATAGTATTGCACCACACCGATAAAATGGTCTATTCTTATCGCATCATAGAGTTTTGCAGAAGCTTTCATACGGCTGCGCCACCATGCAAAATTCGTCTCCTCCATCTTTTTCCAGTCATAGAGAGGATTTCCCCACAGCTGGCCATCATCAGAAAATGCATCCGGCGGTACACCCGCCACCTTTAATGGTGTCAAATTTTCCTCATCAAGCTGAAAAAGGTCATGATGACTCCAGACATCAGCACTGTCGAGTGCTACATAAATCGGAATATCTCCCACTATCTGAAGTTCCTTATCTTTTGCATACTGTTTTAACTTTTTCCACTGTTCAAAAAATTTGAACTGTAAGAATTTCCAATAATCTATCTCACCAGACAATTCTTCACTATATGCCTTAAGTGCCTCAGGACGTCTGAAACGGATGTCCTCATCCCAGTCCATCCACCCCTTTCCTTCGTATTTTCCCTTAACTGACATATAAAGAGCATAGTCATCAAGCCACTCTTCATTTTCTTCAAGAAACTCCTGATATTCTTTGCTTTCCTTATGGTTACTTCTTTCAAAAGCCTTGCGAAGAAGCGGAAAACGGTAATAATACAGGGCATCATACTTGACCTGATCCTGCTTGTCGCACCACCAACAGGCGTTGATCTCGTCCTGAGTTATCAATCCCTCATCCCTAAGCGTATCCAAATCTATAAAATACGGATTTCCTGCAAAGGCAGAATATGACTGGTACGGACTGTCTCCGTAGCAAGTGGGCCCCATCGGGAGCACCTGCCAGTATGTCTGACGCCCCCTCTTTAACTGATCTATAAATTCATAGGCGGCACGTCCAAATGTGCCAATTCCATAAGGCGACGGCAGACTGAAAATTGGCAAAAGCACGCCTGCGCCGCGTTTTAACATCGTCTTCATCCTCTTGTCTCCTATTATTGTTATAGTTATTGTGCCGCAGAATAGACCACATTTCCGTCGCAGACAGTATAGTGAACCTTTCCGTAAAGCCTTGCTCCTATAAATGGGGAATTAGATGCCTTAGAACAGAACTTTTCTACAATATATGGCACCTGATCATCAAAGATAACCAGATCCGCAGCTTTTCCCTCACAGATTTGTCCTGCCTCATTCATTCGGTAAAGTTTCGCCGGATTCAGACACATTTTTTCAAACAGTGTCAAATAATCAATATGGCCTGCTTTTACCAGATTTGTCACTGCCAGCGAAAGTGATGTCTCAAGCCCTATGATGCCACTCGGTGCCTCAGTAAGGGGCTTTGCTTTTTCTTCAGTGCTGTGAGGTGCATGATCCGTTGCAATCATATCGATAGTTCCGTTTTTGATCCCTTCGATCAATGCCTCACGATCCTTTTCGCTTCTAAGAGGTGGGTTCATCTTTGCCAGCGTTCCGTGTTCAAGCACAGCCTCTTCGGTCAGAGTAAAATGATGCGGTGTCACCTCTGCCCATACATGAGCACCAAGTTTTTTTGCCAGAGCAACCATCTCTACAGCATTTTTCGAGCTGATATGCTGAATATCGATATCCGCACCTGTATGAAGTGCGATCATACAATCTCTGGCTACCATCGAATCCTCAGCCAGTGCCGGAGATCCACCGATCCCAAGCTTTTCTGATACCGGACCGCGATTGATACCGTTATTGAAGATAAATGCCGGATCTTCTTCGTGAAAGCTAAGCGGAACATTAAGTTCTTTCGCTCTCTCCATAGCCTCTTTCACCAGTTTTTCACTCATGAGAGGAATTCCGTCATCTGTAAACCCGATCGCACCAGCTTCCTTAAGTGCCTCCATATCCGTGAGTTCTTTTCCCTGAAATCCTTTTGATACAGCTGCACACGTTTTTACATGAATGCCTGTTTTTTCACCTTTTTCAAGAATATACCTGACAATCTCCGGGGTATCTGCAATCGGCTTTGTATTTGCCATGCAGACAACAGTAGTAAAACCACCAGCCTTCGCAGCATTGGCTCCTGTCTCAATATCTTCTTTGTATGTAAGTCCCGGGTCTCTGAAATGGACATGTACATCCACTAATCCAGGTGCAACGATCATACCTTCTGCATCGATCACCATATCATCTGATGTCAGATTCTTTTCAGAAAAATCCGCATCAGATTCAGGCCCATCATTTATATTTAAATCAATTTTGTTATTTGCATCTTTTTTTACAATTTTTTTGATTTTTCCGTTTTCAATCCACAAATCTGCTTTTCCGTCAAATCCACTTTCCGGATCGATAACTCTGCCGTTCTTAATCAACTTAACCATGTGCAAATACCTCCCCTTCTTCTGTAATCTCCACAATCTTGTCCCGCCACTTTTCGGTGGAAGGATGAGTATTAAGCTGCTTTATGATTGAATAATCTTCCCAAAAGTGCATCGGGAAAATCTTTTTTGCATCGGCCTGTTCCAGCTCGACAGCAAAGGAACTGTGGTGAATATATGTTATTTTCATTGTTTTGTATGCAGTAAACCGGAAGTATCACGTAATTGATATGCGCGGCACTTCCGGCTGGTCAATGTTCTCTGTCTTTGTTAGTTTTCTTTTTTACTCTGTGCTTTTGCTAAGAATTTATCATTCTTGATGATAAAACGCTCATGAACTCCACCACCGATAGAACCTTTTGCATCAAATGCCTCTACTTTAAACACAAGGCGTCTTCCATCGACTTCGGTAAGCTCGCTCTCACACCAAACCTGCATACCAACCGGTGTTGCCGCATTGTGTGCTACATCAAGTTTTGTACCTACGGTTCCCTCTCCGTCATTCAGATACGGTGCCACGCTCATCCAGGCAGTTTTCTCCATCAGAGCAATCATCGACGGTGTGGCAAACACCGGCAAAAGTCCGCTTCCCACTGCTGCCGCACTATTTTCATCCGTAACCATAACTTCCTGTCTGCCCTTGATACCAGCTTCTAACATATTGTATGCCTCTCTTTCTCTTATTCTACCATAATAAGCACTAAATTCAGTCATCGCTTTCAGCTCGACTTCATGCACCAGCACAAACTGTAACGTATTGTATGCCGACCTACGCTGCACACCCGGCACATATATACATCATACTCAAGCCCAGCTTCTTTCGCAAGATATATTTTTATCAATGGCGCCAAAAGCTATCAAAACAGTTAAACCTATGCTAGAATACGACTTAGAAGAAATTTTTTCAAATACATCAACTGTTTAGAGGTTTTTTCAATGAATATAAATAATCTATCCGATACACCAAATCCACACATTATCCACTGTACGAATCTCGATCTTGCCCAGATTGCAGCGTCAGGACAGTGTTTTCGCATGAATCATGTTCCTGATAAGGCCGGTGTATGGTCTGTCATAAGCAAAACACATTATATGGAGATTTCAAAAACATCTGATGGTTTCTTTTTTGACTGTCCGGATGAGTCGCTTTCCTTCTGGAAATATTATTTTGATCTTGAGACTGACTATGCGTCTTTTATCGCATCAATCCGCACAGATGATACCTATTTGGCGGCCGCTGCCACAGCCGGTTCAGGCATCCGAATTCTTTGCCAGGATCTCTGGGAAATGATGATCACTTTCCTTATTTCCCAGCAAAAGACTATTCCAAAAATCCGTGAGGCAGTGGAGACCCTGGCAAAAAAATATGGTGCGAAGAGAACCGCCATTCTTTCTGATGGTTCTATCCGCACCTATCATTCATTTCCTACACCAGAAGAGCTTCGTTTCGTCAGTCAAGATGATCTGTTGGCACTTAAGCTCGGCTACCGTGCAAAGTACATTTACCGTCTCATTCAAGATGTCCTGTCAGGTGCCATATCACTTTCGTCCATCATGAATATGGCACCTGATGAAGCTATGTCTACGCTCACAGGTCTCTATGGCATCGGTCCAAAAGTCGCTAACTGTATCTGTCTTTTTGGTCTTCATCATATTGATGCCTTTCCGGTTGACACATGGATCGAACAGATCTTAACCAAAGAATACCTCACAAAGGATCCCGACCGTTATCGTAATATCCCGAAAAACCGCCTGTATGCAACCATCATTCAGGATTTCTTCGGATGTTATGAAGGATATGCCGGGGTCATGCAGCAGTATATATTTTACTATGAGCGCAGCGTAATCAATCAAAAACCGGTATAAGCATACAAAACAGTGCAAGCACACTGTACAGCACAATCAACTGTTTTCGTTGCACTTTTTTTGCTACAGATTAAGCAGTGCCAGTGCCACCAAGATCACCCCACATCCGCCTATCTGTCTGCGGCTTATCGGATCTCCAAGAAGCAGCACACTCACGAAACTGACTACCAGAATCGTGCCTACGCTAAAGCTCGGATATACGATAAAGGCCGGCAGCCTTGACACACTTGCAAGCAGAAGCGATGTTGAAAAATAGTTTGGAAAACCAACTGCCACACCGCTTAGGAAATCCATTTTTCCGATTTTTCTTCTGGTTTTCTGCTGTTCCCAAAATGCCAGTATAGCAGTAAGTATGAGTGCCGTTAAGAAGGTGTAGAATAAATACAGAGCATCAAAACGTCTCTCGCCTATTCTCTCTGTAACCTTGGACATGCCGTCCGTTATGCCGCTCAATGTGAAGAGCAAAAGCAAAAGTTCGCCGGACGCTGCTCGCCTTCTACGGCCATATCCTCGTTCGCCTTCACTGTTTATAAGCCAAATCGCTGCAATTACCAAAACTATTCCAACTAACTGAAACAATGTAGGAATTTCACCTAAAAACAAGATACTCGCAGCTACCGGAATGACAATTCCAAGCTTTGCAAACGCTGATGATAAAACTGCTCCGTTTTCCCTTATACATTTCTGCATCAGCACAAGATTGCCGGCAAAAAGAAAACCATTTATAATTCCGGTCACAACTGCCGTCCGGCTTCCAGCAGCGAAAATATTTTTGTCAGGCAGCAATATAAATGCAACAACCAGACAGGTTACATAATTTCCAAGCAATATTCCATATCTGTTATCGCTAAATGTCTCACTGATCCTAAGTGCCAAAGCCAAAGATGCACTGAAAAGAATCGCCAAAATCAGATAAATCATACCCACTTATAAGAGATCGCCTGTTTCCCGGAATTTACGGTAATGATGCGTTCTCTTCGCCTCCTCAAGTTTTTTTAACATGTCCGGAATATCATCATTCAAATCCCCGGCCAAAACAACATAGTTTGATGCATGATTTGTCCTGAATACAGTATTCGGAGAATCCACGTTTTTCAGGAAAATTTCCATTTCATCCACAATTTCGTCAGGAGTTATCCGCTCAAACCGGCCTTCTACCACATCCGCGTACATCGGTGTTCCTTCATAAAGCCTGAGTGTGAGGAATGATGCATACTCCGGATTCATCTCGGTGATAAGTTTTGCACATGACAGAGCATGCTCTTCTACCTTTTTCCGTCCTCCGAGTCCTGATATAAGAGTGACCGAGGTTGCTATTCCACATTTTTTTAGTTTCTGTCCTGCCGCGATCGTCTGCTTTGCAGTCACTCCTTTATTAATATATTTTAGAATCTCGTCATTTCCGGATTCTGCGCCCACATATACTATTCCGAGTCCGGCCTCTTTGAGGCGAATCAGTTCTTCTTCTGTTTTGCGAAGTATATCTTGAGCCGTTCCATAAGATGCAACTCTTTTTACACCCGGATACAAGCGATGAATAGCATCGAGAATTACCAGAAGATCCTCCGTTTTTATCACAAGTGCATCACCATCTGCCAAGAATACTTTCTCTATATACGGTGCATACGGATTGTGTGAAACTTCCTCCAAATCCGCAAGAATCTCATCCAGCTTTCTGATTCTGAATTTTTTTTCTTTGTACATGTTACAAAAGCCACAGGTGTTATGTGCGCATCCGATTGTTACCTGAATGATCAGACTGCGTGCCTCACTCGGTGGTCTGTATACAATTCCTTCGTATTCCATATGAATCCTCCTCTTATTTGTATCTGTTGGCTTCTATCTCCTTAGCCGGACTGTCTGCTTCTATTAATTCTTCTGTTTCTTCTGAATCTGCAGGCATTTCTCCCGGTTTTGGGAAATCCACACCAGCCTTAAGTTCAAGTATCGTATTGTTTGTCACGGCATCATGCAAGATCTCCTTTAGTCTCGCAACCCAGAAATCATTGCCGCTGTAGCGGATCCAATACTGATATACCTCACTCTTTTTAATCTTCGCCACATCTACTTTTATACCTGAACAGTAGTCACTGTTAACCTCGGCATAGAGAGCTGCCATTTGTTCCTTGATTTCCTTAGACGCTGAACTAAGGCCTTTAAAAGTCTGTGATGAAATCACATCTTTCATGAATTGTTCTGAATATTCATCAAAATTAAGAAGATTCTCATCCTCCTCACCATAACGTCTGGCCCAGGCTGATACATCCAGCTTTTGAGTATGATATGACAGGCTTCCGTCCTCCTGCCAGTCTAATATACTATACTGGCAAGGCGACATAGGTAACGGTGAAGTGACAATCTCATAAATCCCATATCCTTCTTTAGGCCTGTTCCTTGTTGTATGTTTCTGTATTCTCTGTAAATGCAGATGACCGCTCAAATATACAGGCACCCCATATTTTTCTAAGAGCTTAGTCACTTCCTTCGAGTTTTCGATTGTGCATTCTTCCGGATACAGTGTACTCTCATCCAAAAGATTGTGATGTGAAACCGGAATCACGGTAACTCCCTGATTAGCCGCCTCCTCAAGCTGAGTTTCCATCCACGCTACAGTCTCTTCGCTCAATTTTCCACCGGTTTCATGAATCGGTTCATTCATACAGCTGTCAAGCATCATAAGCCAGTATTTCTCATCAAGTTTATAAACGTAACTTAGCGAATCTGTGGCTCTGGACGCTGCCTGATCATAGCCAAATTTATGATATATCTGATAAAAATCATCGGAACTTGTTTTTTCTGCTTCAGTTACCTTGTCATCAAAGTATGTAGCCGACCACGGATGATTTATATCATGGTTGCCGGGGATAACCAGAACCTGAGTGCCGTCTTCCTGCACCTTATCAAGTTTCTTCGCCAGTTCCTCATGATTTACCTTTTCTCCATTCTGGGATAAATCTCCGCTAAGAACAAGTGCCGACGGATGTTTACTCCTGACTTCCTCCAGAAATGCATCTGTAATCTCATCCAGATACGGCACTGCTATTCCATCATATCCTGCTGTAAATTCATCCAGCGCCGACTGAAAATCTGTCATTTTCGGTGACTGGTAGTGAAGATCTGTCGCAAGCCAGATTACAGGAGGTTCATAGACATTCTCTTCTGTCGTGGCCGTCTCCTCCTTATCCGACTTTGCATTATTTTTGTTATTTTTATTTTTTAGCCTCTTTCTTTTATTTGAGCCAACATCTTTATTTTCATCATCTGTAGAAGATTCATCATCTGCATTTTTCATTTTCTCAGATGATGAATTCTCATCTGAAATTTCATCTTCTTCCTCATCGACTTCTGATTCTACTGTCTCTTTTGAATCAGGCTTTTTCGTATCAGGCACCATCCATACAACCACAAAAAGTGCGAGGATCAGCAGCAGAAGCTGTGTCCCCCGCACAACAAACGCCATAGATTCTAATTTTTTCATGATTTCTCCGTCTTCGGCGCATTATTTTTTTCCATCAGTACTTTTCTTTTCCTGGGCTTCCTTCTCGCGTGCATCTCTTACCTTCTGAAATGCCTCGTCACCTACCGCTACCCTGATGAACTCCTCCATAGCTTTCGTAAGATATTTATTTCTCTTTTTATAAAGGTATACATAGCGTACAGCCAGTTCCTCATTCATCTTATAGAAGCACAGCGGCACTTCATAAGGAAGATTGACAATCAGACCATCAGGTATAAATGTAGCTCCGCCACCACGGCCTGCCATATTGAACGCAGATACAACCTGATCCGGCTTCATGATAATATTCGGAGTATAGTTCTGTTTGCTGCACATCTTCATACTGCGCTTATAGATACTGTTTTCCTCTTTCACAACGATGAACGGCGTATCCTTGAAGAGCGACAACGGTACAACCGGAAAATCCGACTGACTATGACGCCCCTCACGGATATCTTGTGCTGTAAGCTGGTATTCTGCAAGCTCTTTATTGATCTCAAGGCTCTTCGGTACTGCAAGAATAATTCGCTCTGTGCTATAATAATACTTTTCATAGTTTTTGTCATCAAGTTCTGAGTTATCAATCAAAAGATCCAGCTCCTCGGATACTAGTTTATCCGTAAGCTGTGTAGTAGTACCTTCCTGCAGTTCAATCTTAATCTGCGGATACCTGCGTGAAAACTCTCCTAGTATACCAGGCAATATGAATGATGTGAAAAAGATCGTTCCGCCAACTGACAGTTTACCTGCCAGAAGTCCGTTTATATTATTCAGTTGATTAAGTGTATTCTGTTCAAGTGCAAATAGTTTCTCGATTGCATCAATGTAAACTTCTCCTCCTGGTGTCAGACCAATCGGAGATGTACTGCGGTCGAATATAGGAGTTCCGATCTTTTTTTCCACCTTCTTGATCGCAGTGCTCAGTGCTGGCTGAGTGATATACAACTTCTGAGCTGCTTTCGAAAAACTTTTTTCCTCATAAACTGCGTAGACATATTCTTTTCCGTCGAACATTTTTCCTCCTATTCACTTATACTCTATATAACAAAAAATTTATAATTATTATTTTCTTATTTATATTTGATTATATATTATGAATGGTATATAATCAAGGCAAAGATACAAATTAAGAAAGATTTATTCATTTTCTTAATCTTCTACATAGACAACCACTCCGATTTCCCCAAAATCGGATTCCATATATTGAGTATTCCTCATGAGCACGCACTGCAGAGCCCTCGTTCCCCAACCAACCCGCAGATGCGTGCTTATTTGTATTCTCATATAGGCATCTCACAGTTTGAGATGCCCATAATCTTTTGCTTCATCTTCAAGTATATTTTGTAAAAAATCCGTCAGTTCACTGACATATCCTATATCATTCCAGTCTTTGAGGATCGGAGCTTCCTTCGCCTCATCCTCAATCTCATACATGCGTCCTTCGTAATAATTTACACACAAATCCGCATAATATGATGCCATTTCTTCTTTCTTTTCTTCTGTAAACATGGCCTTGCGATTATCAATATGCTTGTTTAAGTCAGCAAGTGCATCACGGATAGCAGCATTTTTCAGAACATTCTCAGAATATGCCGTAAAATTTACAAGATCTCTGTTATGGTAGGAATTACGCTTAGCCCATCCATCTACATCGACAGATCTGGCATCATACTGATAACTTCCGTCATTCCAGATACGTACCACACCATAATAGCACGGTGCCATGACCATAGACCCAGTCACAACCTCATAGATTCCGGCATCGTCATCTTCTTTATAATGCTGAATGTGAAGATGACCACTTAGATGCAGGTCTACTCCATAATCTGACAACATCTGCACCAGCTCTTCGTTGTGCTCTATCGTGCAACTGTCATAAAAATTTCTGCTCACACCGCTTTCCTCTAAAAGATTGTGGTGCGTAACCGAAATCACTCGTGCACCTTCATTCTCTGCATCTTCTAAAATCGGCTTCATCCACTCATATGTCTCACGCCTGATCATGCCGCCCACCTCATTGACCGGATCATACTGGCATGAATCAAGCATCAGCACCCATGTATCAGTATCTATTTTATAAAGATAGCTGAGAGATGCAGGATCTCTGCTGTCTGCTGCCACATATCCCAAATCCGCATAAATATCGGCAAAATCTTTTGCAGTAATCGAATCAACCTTCTCCACTCCATCCGAGGTATAGCGGCAGGCATTGGGATTGTTTATATCGTGATTTCCTGGGATTACAGCAACTTCTATGCCCTCTTCAGTTAATCCTTCGAGAAGTTCGGCAAGCTCCTCATGACTTGCCCGCTCCCCATTGAGCGTCAAATCTCCGCTAAGTATCAGTAAATCCGGCTTTTCCTCTCTCATATCATCCAGAAAAGCATCCATTACTTCCCAGCCATACTCTAAAACGCGTCCGTCGTTGTTTCTGGCCATCTTTATAAATGATTCGCAACGGTTTCCTGCCAGTTTCTCAGCAAAGTAGTGAATATCTGTTGCAACAACGATCTTCTTTTCCACAAAATGATCTTCCGTTTCTATGATATCTTCTTCATCATTATTTTCTGTTTTCGCTTCAGTGCTTTCTTCCGTTTCCACGTTTTCATCTGCATCAGTCTCAGTTTCTACTGTGACTTCTGTCGCTTCAGCCTCGCTGCTCTCTAAAGCAGCATTTGTCTCGTCAGATTTATTTGAAATAAATGAACATCCGGCAAGAACTGTGGCTGATGTGGCAATCAAAGCCGCCAGAAAACCTGCTTTTTTTATGTATTTTCGCATCATACTTATCCTTTCGCCTCTACCGCACTGTTCTCGTTCTCATCCACATATTCAGTCAATGCCGTACTTCCCAGCAAAACAAGTGCCTCTTTTTCTTTCTTTGTCAATTTCTTAACCTGTGCTTCTCTATGCATCGCTTCGCTCTTAGTCGCATATTCTTCATAGTAGGCCAGTACTACCGGACGGCGGCTTTTTGTATATTTCGCGCCTTTTCCATCATTATGTGCTTTTACCCGCTCTAAAAGATGATTCGTCCATCCGCAATAGAGCGACCCATCTGAGCATCTCAACAGATATGTATAATTCATCAGTTTCCCTGCATCTCCCCATAAAACAAGAACCCCCTTTCCAGCAGCACATATTTTAAGAAAATATGCCACTCCGGGCAGGGGATAACCTGTATATTTACTCTTTTAGAGCCGCAGACTCACGAACTGCCTCCAGTTCTTTTCTAAGGTTTGCCGATTCGTCCTTAAGCTCTTTGATCTCTTTTCTGAGCACTTCAATCTGCTTTAAGATCTTCTGGTCATCTTCACCGATGATCATCTTCTGTTTCTTAGGCAGTGCCACTCCATCTTTCTTGACCGGACGTGCAGGTATTCCTACTGCCGTAGTATTTTCCTCTAGCGGACGTAAAAGAACGGCATTTGCTGCTACAGAACAATTGTCTCCAACCTCAAAAGATCCCAAGATCTTAGCACCTGAACCAACGGTAACGTTATTGCCAAGAGTAGGGTGGCGCTTGCCCTTCTGTGTTCCCACACCACCAAGTGTCACGCCCTGATAGATGGTGCAGTTGTCTCCAACAACAGCCGTCTCACCGATAACAACACCGCATCCATGGTCAATCAGTATGCCATGTCCGAGCTGTGCACCCGGGTGAATCTCTATAAGAGTAAAAAATCGTGCAATCTGTGATATAAGACGTGCAACAAAAAACATATGACGTTCATAAAACCAGTGTGCTATTCTATGCCATATCAGTGCATGTACACCTTGATATAGCAAAAGCACTTCAAGTGCATTTCTCGCAGCCGGATCCCTCTCCTGCACTGCTTTTACGTCCATCCAGATATCTTTTAAAATCATAACTATTATTCCACCTTCCAAATCTTAAATACAAACACAACTGTAAAGCACTTCACAGTCAAGTATAATCCACTATATCAATCCTTGCCGCAACACCCCGGAATTCCTCCAAATACTCTTCCGCACAGGTGTACATATTCCTGATATACTGCTGTCTCATTTAAGTCCTTTAGAAGATCTATCATCGACACATAATACCATGCCTGCTTTTCTTTGTCTTTCATATTGAAACGTTGCCAGAGCTCATCTCCAACCAAAAGATAATCACGTGCAAGACTTCTTATATTGCTGAGTTTATCTGCAAGTGCGAGGATTTTTTCTGCTTTTCCGACCGTCTTAAGATGCTCTAGCGTATGTCCTTTTCGCTCAATCCATGTTTTCGACTTGTCCTCGCTCTCTGCCGCCACCAGATCCGCAACCCGTTTGCCAAACTCCCGCTCAATGTCCTCGTACATTACTCCGGCATCCTCGATCGTATCATGCAGAAGTGCCGCCGCAAGTATCTCCTCATCATCCGTCATCGTAGACGCAATCACCGATACTTCCAGCGGATGAAAAATATACGGAATATCCGTTCCTTTTCTATATGCACCACTATGTGCCTGTTCTGCAAATTTTACTGCTCTGTCAATCATCATAGTTCCTCTAATTCTCTTTTACTGCTTCAAATGTACATCCATTTTATTATATGGTATCTCAATACCTGCCTCGTCGAAGGAAAGCTTAATCTGTTCCAGAATATCCCACCTTGTCTGCCAATAGTCGGCTGTATCAACCCAGCCGCGAATACCAAGCACAACTGAGCTGTCTGCCAGACTATCCACAAATACAGTGATTTTCTCGTCCTTTTTTACCATAGGATGTTTCCTATAAACCTGCTCCAGCACTGTTTTTGCCTTCTTTATATCTGCCTCGTAGGCAATTCCGACTTTAAGCTCCAGCATACGCTTATTCATCGCTGTGACATTGGTAACCGTCGAATTGGAAAGTGTACCGTTTGGAATGGTAATCGCTTTATTATCAATGGTAAGAACAGTCGTATATACAAGTCCTACCATAGAAACCGTTCCCTCTCCCGACGAACATACAATATAATCGCCCACTCTGAACGGCTTCATGATAAGTATCAAAATACCACCGGCAAAATTCCCCAGGCTCTCCTTAAGTGCCAAGCTGACCGCGAGACCCGCCGCACCTAAGACTGCTATAATCGATGAACCGTCAACGCCAAGCTGTCCTACTATCAAAAACACCAGAAAAATATTCAGTAAAAATCTGGTTAATGCATGCATGAATCGGGTAACACCCACATCAATTCCGGCATGTTCCATAGATTTGGACAGCATCTTCTCCAATATCGATATAACCTTGCGTCCTATAAGAAAGATAACCAAGGCAATCAACAGTTTCTGCCCCAGCACAAGAAGCATCGGACCTACATGCTGCTGCATAATCGAAGATAGCGTATCCATATTTAAATTAGCTGGATCAGATAGTGATTCAGCTACCGCAGCGATCTCTTCGCCTGTAAGGTCTGCTGTAGTTTCCATCTATTATTTAATTCCTTTCGCCACTAATTTTATCAATTATTCCTGTTCTATCTCTTTGTTGACTTTCTCTTCAGCCGTTCCCATATATTGTCTTGCTCTGGAAGAGAAATTGATAATCTTAGAAGATATTCCGGCTTTTGCCTCAGCAAACCTGTCTGATAACTCCGTCAGCCGTTCTACCGCAGCTGTTTTTGTCTCTTCAGCTTTTCCATTTAAGGCAGCCGCTGCCCCGGCCACCACACTCTGAAGATCTGCCTCAGATTTTTCTTTTATGCTCTTCTTCCTTCTCGGTGCAGTTTTAGTCTGATCTTTGTTTTCTTTCCCTACTTTGTCTTTGTCCGATTTTTCCTTGCTTGCTTTCGCAGGTTTGGAAGGCTTTTCCTTGACATCATTCTCTGTAGATGTGCAACTAAATACACTTATGCCAAGAGGTGCCAATTGAATAGTGATGGAATTCTCCCTGCCGTCACATTCTTCTGTTTTTGAAGTTTTAACTCTCGGGTTAACTTTTCCGTTTCCGCCAAATTTTTCGGCATCGCTGCTAAAGATCTCTTTATATTTACCCTTAAACGGAACACCAACCTTCAGTTTTTCATGAAGCTCAGGTGCAAAGTTGCATACAAAAAGTAATGTTTCATCATCGCTCTTCCTAATAAAAGAGACAATATTGTCTGCCGCATCTATGCAGTTGATCCATTCAAACCCTTCAGTCTGATAATCTTTCCGATAAAGTGCCGAATGGTTAGTATATAGATGGTTTAATTCCTTTACATATTCCTGCATCTGACTGTGAATCGGATATTTAAGTAAATCCCACTCTATAGATGCATTCTCATTCCACTCATCCATCTGTGCAAAATCCTGTCCCATAAAGAGCAGTTTCTTGCCAGGATGTCCCATCATAAAACCATAGGCCACACGGAGATTGGCGAATTTATCCTCAAGGGTCTGCCCCGGCATCTTGCCTACCAGAGAACCCTTTCCATGAACCACTTCATCATGTGAGAATACAAGGACAAAATTTTCACTATATGCGTAAATCATGCTGAATGTCAATTCATTATAATGATGACATCTAAAAAGCGGATCCTGCTGCATATATCCCAGAAAATCATTCATCCAGCCCATATTCCATTTATAATCAAAACCAAGACCGCCGTTTTTCACATCGCCCGTTATCTTAGGCCATGCCGTCGATTCTTCTGCGATAAGGACTGCACCGTCCCCACGTCCCTTAAAGACTGAGTTAAGATGCTTTAAAAACTCCACAGCATCAAGATTTTCATGACCACCGTACATGTTGGCAACCCACTCACCCGGATTCTTGCCATAATCAAGATACAGCATCGATGCCACAGCATCAAAGCGGATACCATCGGCATGGTAGCGATCAGCCCAAAACATCGCATTGGCAATGAGGAAATTGGAAACTCCCGGTCTTCCATAATTGTAAATCAGTGTTCCCCAGTGCGGATGTGAGCCCTGTCTCGGGTCCTTGTGTTCATAAAGACAGCTTCCGTCAAACTCAGCCATGCCCCATGCATCGCGTGGAAAATGAGCCGGAACCCAGTCAAGTATAACACCTATTCCCTGTCCATGCATATAATCCATAAAATACATGAAATCATCCGGCGTACCGAAACGGCTGGTCGGCGCATAATATCCCGTCACCTGATATCCCCATGAGGCATCCAAAGGATGTTCCATAATAGGAAGAAGCTCCACATGTGTATATCCCATCTCTTTTACATAATCTGCCAGTTTAACAGCAATCTCTCTATAATTATAGAACTCAGAGCCTATGATCTCACGTCCAAGCTTGTCGGTTTCTATCGGTTTTCTCATCCAGGAGCCAAGATGAACCTCGTAGATCGACATCGGCCCTGTCTTTGTATCCAGAGAAGCCCTCTTTTTCATCCATTCCTGATCATTCCAGGAATATCCATCCAAATCCCATACTATAGACGCCGTATTCGGCCTAAGCTCTGCATAGTTAGCATAAGGATCCGCCTTGAGTGCAGGATCACCGTTCTTAAATTTGATTTCATATTTATATATTGCACCTTTTTTTATCCCTGGGATAAAGATCTCGAATATGCCCGAATCGCCAAGACGTCTCATCTGGTTGCGCCTTCCATCCCACAGGTTGAAATCTCCGACAACGCTCACTCGCATCGCCTCAGGTGCCCAGACAGCAAAGTAAACACCATCCACACCTTTTATCGTCATCGGATGTGCACCCATCTTATTGTAGATACTATAATGTATGCCGGCCTCGAATTTCTTCAAGTCTGACTCTGTAAACTGCGGTGCAAAGGAATATGGGTCATGCATCTCGCTCAAAGTACCATTGTCATAAAATACAAGAAGCGTATAGTCTGTAAGCGTCTTTCTAGGAATCAGCACAGCAAAAAATCCGGCATCGTCCGCGAGTTCCATCTTGTACTGTTTGCCGCTTGATGAAAGCTTCACTGTGATATCACGAGCGGTCGGGATAAATGCCTGTACCAGCATCCCCTCCGGTGTCATATGAGCTCCCAGCATACGGTGCGGATCTGCCGCTTCCGAATATACAATTTCCTCAATTCCAGCCCAATCCATCAGATCGTATAATGTTTTATCCATACATACGCCCCCTTGTATTCCTTATGGTTTATGGTTTTAGCTCCATTTTAACATCACACAGCCAATAATACAATCATACAGGTTAAAACAATTATGAATTTTCCCGAAATTTCATGAAAAAACTTGCTAAATCAAGGCATCTCATATACACTATTAGGGCAGAGAGGAGAGTAAATCAAATGAACGATCAAGATAAAGACGCTTCTAAAAAAGGTCAAAGCCGCAAAGAAAAATTTGATCTAAAAAGCGAAATCATCAGCTGGATTCAGGTTATTATCGCAGCTGCAATTATCGCATTTTGTGTCAATAATTTCATCATCGCCAACAGTGAAGTTCCGACAAGTTCTATGGAGACCACTATTATGGCAGGCGACCGTGTCATCGGCTCTCGCTTAAGCTACAAGTTTGGTGATCCAAAACGTGGCGATATAGCGATTTTTATTTATCCGGATGATGAAGAAAAGGGGATCAAAACCTACTATGTTAAACGTATCATCGGTATACCTGGAGACACTATTGATATAGTAGACGGAAAAGTATACTTAAACGGCTCTGATACACCGCTTGAAGAAGACTATCTTCATGAAGAAATGCTACCGGAAGAAGAGGCCCAACATTATGAAGTACCTGACGGTTGCTATTTCATGCTCGGTGACAACAGAAATTATTCCAACGATGCCCGTCGCTGGAAAAACAAGTATGTCAAACGCGAAAAACTGGTTGCCAAGGTGCTATTCCAGTATTTCCCAAAGATCAAAAAGCTAAAATAAACATAATATATTATATATTTAGGAAGGAACTAAACACATCATGAAAAAAGTTGTAAAGTTTGGCGGCAGTTCTCTCGCCAGCGCAAAACAGTTCAAAAAAGTCGGAGATATAATCCGTGCCGATAAAACAAGACGTTATGTTGTACCGTCTGCTCCTGGCAAGCGCAACAAAAACGATACCAAGGTCACAGACATGCTCTATGCCTGCTACGAAGCCGCTTCTACGGGTACAAGCTATGGCAAAATTCTCTCCGCTATCAAAGAGCGTTATGAGCAGATCATCGATGGTCTGGAACTGAATTTAAACCTCGATTACGAGTTCAAGACTATCGAAGAGAACTTTATCGCAAAGAAAGGCAGTGATTATGCTGCCTCACGTGGCGAGTACTTGAACGGTATCATCATGTCACACTACCTCGGCTATGAATTCATCGATGCGGCAGATGTTATTTTCTTTGATGAAAACGGAAATTTCTTAGCAGATAAGACCAACGAGGAGCTGTCAGAACGCCTCTCTCACACAGAGCGTGCCGTTATCCCGGGCTTCTATGGCTCTAACCCTGATGGTACGATTCACACCTTCTCACGTGGCGGTTCAGATATTACCGGTTCTATAGTAGCTCGTGCTATACACGCAGATCTCTACGAAAACTGGACCGATGTATCAGGTTTTCTGGTAACCGATCCTCGCATCGTGGAAAATCCGGTTCCGATCGAGACCATCACATATAAAGAACTTCGCGAACTTGCTTACATGGGTGCCAGTGTGCTTCACGAAGATGCCATCTTCCCGGTACGTAAAGAAGGCATTCCGATCAACATCCGCAACACAAATAAGCCTGAAGATCCAGGTACTCTCATCGTTGAGAACACCTGTCGCAAGCCAAAGTATACCATCACAGGTATTGCCGGAAAAACCGGTTTCTGCTCAGTTACTATTGAGAAAGCTATGATGAACTCCGAGATTGGGTTTGGGAGAAAAGTTCTGGGTGTATTCGAGGACTGTGGTATCTCCTTTGAACATATGCCTTCAGGAATCGATACTATGACTATCTTTGTTCACCAGAGTGAATTTGAACAGCATGAACAGTCAGTTATCTCCAATATTCACCGTGCTGTACAGCCTGATTCCATCGAGCTTGAGTCAGACCTGGCCCTCATCGCTGTCGTAGGGCGCGGCATGAAGTCCACTCGTGGAACCGCCGGACGTATCTTCTCTGCACTGGCACATGCACGTATCAATGTCAAGATGATCGATCAGGGTTCCAGTGAACTCAACATCATTATCGGTGTCAAGAACGCAGATTTCGAGGCAGCTGTGAAGGCTATCTACGATATCTTCATCACTGCAGAACTGTAAAAATGCTATAACCATTCAGATTAATAGAATGCTTTTTCCTATGAACTTTAAAAGGCATCTTCGGAATAAATCTTCCCGAAGATGCCTTTCTTGTTTATAATTTTGAAGAAAAATGTTTTTTCCTAATATCATTATTTTCTGTTTGCTTTTTCCATATGCACATTCTTGCCCTTGATCTTCGCACCGCGCATCGCCTGCAAAACTACATCCGCATGCTCTCTCGGCACCTCAACAAAGGTATAATTGTCATACATATCGATACTTCCGACCATGCGTCCCGGCATACCGGATTCTCCGGCAATCGCTCCAAGAATGTCTCCCGGGCGAATACCCTGATTTTTTCCGATATTTATGAAGAGACGTGCCACATCTTCATTTCTTGTGCGATTTCCTCTTCCATTTCTTGAACCGCGAGTGCGACGGCTCTCATCCTCAAGATCTTCAAGTTCGCGAAGAGGTCGATTTTCCTCTAAAAGTTCTTCTCCGCCCTCTCCCATAATCATCTTAAGGAGAGCTGCTGCCAGATCAAGCGTTGTGTAATCCTCTTCCAGAACACGTTTTTCAACAATATCTATGATCTTGCTCAGATCGTTATCCTGCAGTGTCTCGCTAACCTGATCTAAAATCTTATCCGCCTTGATTGAAGTCACGTCATCCAATGATGGTATGGACTGCGGAATAATTCTGGTCTTGCAGTATCTCTGAATCTCACGCAGCTTATAAACCTCTTTGCCGACTACAAGGTTAAACGCCTTGCCTTCTCGTCCGGCACGGCCTGTACGGCCGATACGATGCACATAATACTCGTCATCCTGCGGAACATCATAGTTGAAAACAGCCTCAACATCATCTACATCGATACCACGAGCTGCCACATCAGTAGCTACCAATATATCAGTGCGTCCTGTGCGGAATGCACGCATGACACGGTCTCTCTGTTCCTGTTTTAAATCACCGTGAAGTCCCTCTGCAAAATAACCACGTCCCTGAAGTCCCTGTACGAGTTCATCCACCTGTTTCTTAGTATTACAAAATACTACAGAAAGCTTTGGATCGTAGAGATCCAGCAGACGGCACATAACCTCAAGCTTATTCTTTGGTTTAACCTCATAATAGTACTGGGTTACCTTAGGAACCGTCAGCTCCTTCTTAACCACACGAACTAACTGCGGATCTTTCTGGAATTTAGCCGCGATCTGCTGAATTGCCTGCGGCATGGTTGCTGAAAACATAAGTGTCTGTCTCTCTTCAGGCAGAGCACTGAGAATAGTCTCCATATCTTCCAGAAATCCCATGTTGAGCATCTCATCAGCTTCATCAAGAACTACAGTATGAATCTGATCCATTTTTACGGTCTTTCGTCGCATGTGGTCCATCACACGTCCAGGTGTACCGATGATAACCTGTACACCATCCTTCAGAGAGCGAATCTGACGTCCGATTTCCTGTCCTCCATATATAGGCAGAACCTTGATTCCGTGCATATATTTTGCCAGACGGCGAATCTCTTCAGATACCTGAATAGCAAGCTCACGTGTCGGACAAAGAATAATTGCCTGTGGTTTTTTATTTTTCGGATCAATCTTCTGCAGCAGCGGAATACCAAATGCTGCCGTCTTACCTGTTCCTGTCTGTGCCTGTCCGATAATATCCAGTCCCTTTAATTCCAGCGGAATCGCTTGTCCCTGAATCGGTGAAGCGGCCTCAAATCCCATATCGGTAATCGCACGCATTATTTTTGCGTCTAATTCTAAATCTTCAAATCTTATTTCTTCCATTCTATTCCTTTCTCAAAAAAAAGAGGCATTTATGCCTCTTTATAATGCACATGACTATCACTATAACAGATCACATGGGTAGATGTCAAACTTTCCTATGAAATAAAAAACTTCACAAAAAATCACCGGGAGGCTGTCTCCTCTGGCACACAGGTATCAAAACATACACTGTCGATAACCTTTTGACCAATGTTATCATATACAACAATATTGATACCTCTCTGATTTTTTGAGTATTCCGTACCACTCAAACAAATAGATGCAGCATTTCCGCAATCATAACCGGCAGAAGATATTTTGTACCCCACTCTTCCATCCCTGAATGTTCCATCTTTTTTTATCTCCTGAGCAGACACTTTTTCGAATATTTCATCCGGAGTTTTAACCGCAACATAACTATTTCTCCATTGACCTTCTAATGCGAAGGCAAAGCCCATTTCATGCATTGCGTCCGCAACTTCCTTTTTTAATCCGCCCGAAGCTTCGTCTTTAACTGCCATAAAAATGGAATAACGCTCATTATTTATCTTTTTTAGATAGCGAACAATGTCATTTTCTCTAGAAAGAGAATACATGGCTTTCACATCTCTCCAATACCATTTGGAATTATCCCACGCAGCATCTTTTCTGGATTCAATACCATACTCGCTTTGCAGCATTCTTCCCACGTAGTTTGTGATTTTTGTTGCACCGGATACATTGGGATGACCAGCATCCGCCATATCTAAATCAAAATTATACTTTAATTTCAAATATTCACTTTTTTCATTAAGATCAAAAAATTTCACATGATTTTCAGCGGCCAAAGCCTGTACAGCATTATGGTATTCAACACCTGTTTGCTTAGTCGGAGTTTTTATCAGAATAATTTCAATATTGTTCTCACGGCACAAATCCACAATTTTGCTCATATACTTTGTCATCAATGGATGCAGCTCATGCTTTCCATTGACATCATCTACTGAAAATGATTTATAGTTTTGGTTGCTATTACTATTGTATAAAGGTGCATAACCTTTTGTTTCATAATGCTTCGCTAATTGAGAATATGTAAAGTCACTTTCCTCAAGCCATGTCCATCTGTTATGGAATCGGATATTTGTCAAATAATAGCTCCAAATATCCTGATTGGTATCCTCTTTACATATGTCACTTATTGCTGAACACTTAACCTTTCCCCACCGCATATAATCAATAGCTTTTCGAGTACAGGCCTCTGATGTATTCAAAGGTTCTTTATCACTGTATAACTGAAGCATGTATGTGTCAACAACTACAGCTTTAGGTTTTTGATATTTCAGTGCTTCCTTTAGCCAATAATATGACACCAGCAAATTCTGCTGCTCGCAGCCAAGATTATAACTTGTAATTCCATACTTATCATATAATTCCTGAGGACACATGCTTGAAGCCGCATGACTGCTTCCAAAAAACAGTACATCTACACTATTTTTCGGCATTTTATAAAATCCCGTGTAGGTTGCGGTTGTCGGCCACGTGCTGTTATAAAAATACTTTGGATTCTCTATTCTGTTAATACCCGTCACAACAAATGCAGTGATAATTGCGAAAATAACTGCCTTTATCATATAGGAGATGTTTCTTTTCATTTTTTAAAATCCTCCATAAATAAAGTCCTGCGAATTTGCCCCATACCCATATGTTCCAAAAATCATTATGACCGCAATCACACATATATAACTTATCCAACGAATTATCAATGGCTGCTTTAAAATCATTTCACGAACACTAATTCCGCGTTCCTGGATATAACTAATCGTATATAGCACTGCTATCGACAGGAGAAGAATCACAACTTCCTTCCAACTTAACCCCAGTGTAAAAATAGAATCATTAATAAGCACCCAAGGATTATAGACCGTGAATATGCTCCTGATCATCTTATAAGCATCTCTTAAAGAATTTGCTCTGAAAATAATCCAGGCAATAGTTGCCAGACAAAATGTGAAAATACACCTTATCATATCTCCTACGCGGCTATTTTTATCAATGCCAATGACTGCAGATATTTTACCTCTGTATCCCGTCGTCAATTCTCCGATGATTTGATAAATTGCATGCAATCCCCCCCACACTAAAAAGCGAAATCCACTGCCATGCCAGATTCCGCTGACAAGGAATGTTATGATTAAATTGATATACTTTCTTATTTTCCCTTTTCGATTACCGCCAAGCGGAATATATATATAATCTCTCAGCCAACTGCTGAACGAAATGTGCCATCTTCCCCAAAAATCTTTTATCGATTTAGCAAAATATGGGTGATTGAAATTGTTCGCAAGTTTTATACCAAACAAAAAACCTATACCCTGTGCCAGTTTCGTACATGCCTGAAAATCAGCATATAGCTGTATACTATAAAGCATACCCGCCAGAACAACATACGCCCCCTTATAATAATCACAATTATCAAACACCGTGTTTACAATCACGCATGCCTTATCCGCTATCATTAATTTCAGGAAAAATCCCCATAAAATCAGCTGAAATCCATGTGTGATATTTTCAGGTTCAAATCGATTTCCCTTCTCAAGCTGTGGCATCAATTGCGAATAACGCGGGATAGGTCCCTGTATTATCTGTGGAAAAAAGGCGATAAATAATAAGTATTTCAAAAAATTCTTTTGTGCTGAAATTTTACCCTTATAAATATCCACAAGATAACCTATCATTTGAACTGTGAAAAATGATAATCCAAGTGGTGCTATAAATGACCACGCATCTCTTCCCGATATTTTCTGAAATATCCAATTGCCTTCCTTTATTACCAATAGCGGAAGAACAACTGCTAAGATATTGCAAAACAGTGCTATTTTCCGACAATACTGTTTTTCCGACAATCTTTCAAGCAGCAGTCCTCCCATATAAGAAATAACGACTATCAACAAAAACAATTTTCTTCCGTGGTTGACAGCCAGATAATAGAAACTCAGGCTCTCTGCAAGCAGTACAATCCACCTAATTTTAATGGGCATCAAATAATATACAAAAACAAATGCCACCAAAAACAAATAAAACTTTACCGATATAAACGTCATACTCCATCCCCAGATTCAAAAAAGTGTACTTTTCTGTAACAGAAAAATCAGCTATAAAACTGGTTGTTTTATATTGGAATGAGCTTGTTTTTGTGATAAAATGGGCAACGACACTTGCGAAATATGAATTTACAAAAAAGTACACCTTTTTGTAAAAGGAACACTTTATCAATCTTCATACATACAAACACTTTTTTTCTTTATAGAAAATTGCAATTTCTGGACTTTTTGTATATGAATTGCTACAATACATGGTAATGATAATAGGCAGATTTATAAAGATATGCCGGTAGGGAGTGCGGATGTTAGAAAAATCGTGTATTGGTCTGGTTAGAATACTATTGGGTTTGATATTGCTCTTTTTAACCTTAATAAGTGCTTTTGTGACCTGTCGGGTATATGGCGGAGCAGAGATTGTACAATATGAGATAGAAATGCCGGTATGGCATATTGTTTTTTTTATTTGGGTTATAGCTCTAATTAGAATGTCTAAAATAAAAGATAAAATAAAATTCTCTATGAAAACGGAAACAGTATGTATTATTTTGGCTGTTGTGATATATATTTTGTGGATTTTTTTAGTGCCGTCTTGGTCAGCTGCTGATTCACATTTTTGCATGACATCTGCCAAGGGACTTTTGTGTGGGGATTATAGTTCATGGGAACGGGTGCCATTCTCATACGGGGCATATGAAAATGCAACCGGTTATGCATATACTTATCCGTCACAAAATGGTCTTATACTTTATATGGCGGTTCTTAGCTTTGTTTTTGGCGATGCAGCATTTGTATTTTTTCAGATATTAAATATTTTCTTCTTTGTACTCGGAATCATGTGCTTGCGAAAACTCCTCTGTGAGAAAAAAGAGGGAGTAGGACTCCTTATCTGGATGCTGTTTTGTCTGCCATTTTCCTTTTATATACTTTTTGTATATGGCACTGTGCCGGGTTTTGGCCTTTCGTGCCTTGCCATGTACCGTTTAGTTCGGTATGTAAGGAAAACACAGAGGAATGACCTTTTGATTGGCATATTTGCGGCATCAGCAGCAGTGCTTTTGAAGTCTAATTACCTTATCGTAATGATTGCACTTTTTTTATATTTGGCAGGAAAGAGTATTTTTAAGAAAAAAATCCGCTATATGGCAGCTGCCCTACTTTTGATATGTGTCTATGTAGCAGCAAGCAGAGGGATGAAGATGGGAATTTCAGCCGTCACAGGATATGATATTTCTGGTGGTGCACCGATGATTGCATGGGTAGAGATGGGACTTCAGGAAGGCAGCCGGGGACCCGGATGGTATAATGGATATCAGATAAGTCTTTTTGAGCAGGCAGATGGCGACAGTGAGCAGGTATCTGTGTGGGTGCAAGAAGATCTTGCGAATACAATTTCAAATATGATAGCAAACCCGCGAGATTCAGCAGTTTTTTTCCTAAAAAAGATTGCATCGATCTGGGCAGAACCTACATTTCAGAGTTTATGGATACAGGAAGTAGGAAATTCGTCGTGGACTGAAACAAGCATTCCGTGGCAGCTTTTTAAGGAAGAAGGGCTTTTGAACAAAATTTATGTATTCGTGACAAATCTAATGCAGACTTTTGTATATGCGATGGCATGTATATGGATAATCCGGGGCATGAGCGACAGGAATTTATATTTCCAAAAAGAAGATAGGTGGGATATGCTGCTTCCTGGAATCATATTTATAGGAGGATTTATATTTCACATTTTCTGGGAGGCCAAGGGGCAGTACACAGTGGTGTATTTTATGTTGCTTTTACCATATGCATATCGTGGGCTGATTTATACAGAAAAACGTTGCTTACCAGGTGTTTTCAGGTAATAAGAGGTAGTAAAGTTTGGGCAGTTGATCCATAAGCTGGATTAACTGTCCTTTTTTTCTCGCCACCTGTGCTTTGCACCCGTGCGGAGCGTTTTTTGATTCATAGGATGCACTTTCCTATGAATCAAAAAAGAGCTGTCCGACTTTCTCGTCATCAGACAGCTCTCTTACGAAATATCTCGAAGTTTCACTATATAACCTCTCTTTCTTTTATATTTTGTTTAAATGTGCTATGGACCTCTTCCTTTCATATGAATCTCCTCCTTTGATTACATCCTTTATCTATGTAAACTCTTTAAGAGATTGTATGATCATGTTTTTAATTAACTATCCCATTGGACCGTCCTCCTTACCTTTATTTCGTCCTTGAAACTATGGTAACCTTTTGTTGGGGTTATCTCTGTTTCTTTTGATGGTTTTATTCTAATATATAATTTTCGTTTTGTCAAGTATTATTTCTAATTATTTTCTATATTTTTAT
>CAVKOQ010000008.1:0-36835 GCA_963657995.1 bacterium | reverse complement strand
CGGATTCGGGACTTTCACCCGTTGGAAACGTGCGCCGCCAGGCGCACAATGAAAAAAAGAATGTGCCAAGGCACATTCTTTTTCATGGCCAGATAAAAATGGCCTCTTTTTATATAAGACTCAGAGAGTCAAACTTTCAATCATTATGAAACAATTCGCTCAAATTATTATTTATCCTCTGCGATACGTTTCTTGTTGATATCTTTCCACATCTCAGCGTCTACGCCCTTCCAGCAAAGCTTATCCGGATTGTAGTACGGGTCTTTCTTTGCTTTCATCTGCTCTTCATAATCTTTGTACAGTGCAAATGCCTTCGGAGACAGTGCCAGTACAACTACCATGTTGATCCAAGTAGATCCGCCAAGTGCAAGGTCGGAAAGGTTCCAAGCAAGACCTGCATTGATGTTGCCCCAGATGAAGATAAGGATAGGCATAACAACCTGCATGATTCTGATAACAGTCTTACGTGTTTTCTCATTCTTATCACCTTGGAACAGGTAAATGATAGAAGTCTCTGCTTCATAATAGTAGCTGATCAGACAGGTAAATGAGAACAGTGCAAGCATGATAGCAATGAACAGAGGAGCGATACCACCCATAACAGTGCTGCAGGCTTTCTGTACGAAGATAACACCATATGTCTCGCTTGCTGCCAGTTCTGCTAACTGAGCATGCATAGCTTCAGTTCTGCCACCAATGTAACCAAACTGTGTATTGTAGCATCCGCTAAGGAGCATCATAAGACCAGATGCTGTACAAACGATAACTGTATCAAGCCAAACACCAGCTGCGTTAGCCATACCAACTTTAACCGGATGGCTTGTCTCTGCTGCTGCTGCAGTCGGCATGGATTCACCCATACCAGATGCAGATGAGAAAGTACCTCTCTTAACACCCTGCTGGATAGCGATACCAACACCACCACCAAGAAGAGCTTCTTTAGAACCAAATGCACAGGATACAACCTGAGCAACTACGCTAGGAATCTGACCTGCGTTAGCAATCAGGATAACTACAGTTGCAACCAGATAAATACCTACCATCGGAGGAACCAGCATAGATGCTACAGAACTAATTCTCTTAACACCGCCCATAACAACTACTGCCATGATGATTGCGATAACAAGTGCGGATGCCCACATCGGAATTCCCAAAGCGTTTTGGAAACCATCACAAATCGTATATGTAGCTGCTGCCGGCATGAATAATGCAACGCCCAGTCCGAAGAATGCTGCGTAAAATGCACCATATGCTTTCCAACCAAGACCTCTCTCAGCACAGTAAGCACCACCGCCACGGTACTGACCATCGATACGATTCTTATAAAGTGTAGATATTGTACACTCTGTGAAGCACACTGCTGAGTTTGTCATACCTGCAACGATCATCCAGAAAAGTGCACCAGGACCACCCATGTAAAGAGCTACGGCTACACCGGCTACGTTACCGGTACCAACTCGCATCGCCATGGTCGTACAGAATGAAGCGAATGAAGAAATACCAGATTCAGAATCTGACTTATCAATGATTCTGCTCCACATATCTTTAAAATGTACGAACTGGAAAAATCCAAGACGAATGGTAAAATACAAACCACTACCAACAATAAGAACTAACATTCCAACGCCCCAAATAGGACCGTTAAGCATATTGACAAAATTGTTAATTGCTTCCATATAAAGTTCCCCCTTTATTTGATTTAGTGCCGCGCGCTGGCCAAGCAAGTTTTTTAATTCACTCAAAAAACTTCTTGCTTTTGAAAAAATTATATCACTAATGTGAAATTTGTTCAACAAAATTATTCCAATTATGTATGCGTAATTTTCATGGCTTATATCACTTTCATGAATCAATCTGTTTTTTTCATGAAATGAATTGCATTTTTTTAATGATCAATTAGCAAAAATGCACAAAATATCATGTATTTTTGTCTACAACTGCATCATTTTCCTTTAGACTACAGTTCGAAATTTTGTCCGAACTATTTTCGGTTTTCATGTAATTTGTTAATCATTTGTTTATATTTTGATTTTTTGCATGTTTCATTTTGATGAAATTTTGACGTTGTATTTAATATCAGGAATCTGTTTTAAACAATTATCACACTTTTTTTCATAAATATGCTATACTATGGGCACTTAATGAACCGGAGGAAATACTATTGGACCTTAAAGAAATGAAGCTTTTTTTAGCCATTGCAGAAGAAAACAACCTGACAAGAGCCGCACTCAAAAACGGCTACACTCAATCTGCAGCCAGTCACATGCTGCATCATATTGAAATGGAACTCGGATTTTCGCTATTTTCTCGTTCTCAGAGAGGACTTAGCCTGACCAGAAACGGCGAAGCTCTGCTTCCTCCTATCAGAAGAACTCTTGCGGCTGCAGAATCTTTTGAGCAGGCTGCATCATCCATACGCGGTGTGCAGACAGGACATATCAAAATAGGCACTTATCTAAGTGCCTCCGTTCAATGGCTGCCTCCGACCTTAAAAAAATTTCTCTCTGATTATCCGGATATGACTGTAGAAGTCTTGGAAGGCTGTACCGAGGAAATAGAACGCTGGCTCGATAATGGATCGATTGATTTTGGCATCTGTGGACCGGATTCAAGCAAAAAAATGGACTGGTTCCCACTAAAAAAAGAACCTTATCTGGCTGTATGTGCCAACGATTCACCATATGCAAAACATGATCACTTCGACCTTAAGGAGCTGCAAAACGTACCTTATATAGAAGAAACGGGAGAATCTGATCTGCTGCTACAGTTCCAGCAGATAGGCTTCGTTCCACCAAAACCGGCATTTACATCACAAAATACATACTCCATGTTGTCAATGACAAGTCACAACCTGGGTGTATGCATCTTGCCTGAGCTTGTAGTACGTGACATCTCCAAAAATGTTGCCCTGCTGCCGCTCAATCCGCCCATAGAACGAGTTCTCGGCGTCAGAATCCCTTCAGCACAGAAGGCATCTCCCGCTGCCAGCCTGATGATTGCACAGCTGCAGAGAACTGTATTTGACCTTGAGGGACCGCTTTTATAATTTTTTTTAAAAAATGATTGACAAATCTCATTTAGGCGTTATAATAATGCCATAACTTAAAACCCACTAACAAAGTAGGGAATGTGGTTTATAGATTTAAATTTCAAAGAAAGGAGGAAAATATCATGAGAACATCTTATTCAGTCATGTCTGCTATGTGTTGTTGTATAGAGTGTATGTGCTGTTGCTTAGACACTCTTACTTTTGTTGTGCAGACGGATAACTGGATGATGTGTTCATGAGTTTTCTTCTTATATCTGAATGCTTACAGCTTAGCTGCTGTGAGTTAAGGTAAAGATAAAATCAATGATAAAATCCACTTTAAGAGGTCTGGACAACCAGACCTCTTTTTTTATACTTTTTTTCAAAGGAGAAGATAAATGATTCGATTTGAACATTTGAGCAAAACTTTCAAGACAAACGGAGGAGATTTTGAAGCTCTAAAGGATGTATCACTGGAAATAGAAAAAGGAGACATCTACGGAATCATCGGATACAGCGGTGCCGGAAAATCAACACTTGTCAGGATGGTCAATGCTCTTGAAAAACCGACAAAAGGAAAGGTCTTCGTAGAAGGAAGAGATTTAAGCAATTTAAATCCCAAAGAACTTCGGGATTTAAGAAAAGGCATCGGAATGATTTTCCAGCAGTTCAATCTTCTGGAGTCCAAAACAATCTATGACAACGTAGCTATCGCTCTTAAACTTAGCGGTACTCCAAAGAAAGATATCGACAAACGAGTAAATGAACTTCTCGATTTTGTTGAGCTTTCTGAGAAAAAATCATCCTACCCCGGACAGCTTTCCGGTGGACAGAAACAGAGAGTAGGTATTGCAAGGGCTCTTGCAAACAATCCATCTATTCTTCTCTGTGATGAGGCAACCAGTGCACTGGACCCGAAGACGACCGAATCTATTCTGGAACTTTTAAAGAAAATCAACGAGACCTTACATATAACAATCGTGATTATCACTCATGAGATGAATGTAATCCAAAAGATTTGTAACAAGGTCGCTGTTATGGATTATGGAAAGGTTGTAGAAACCGGATCGGTAATAAAAGTTTTCTCAGACCCACAGTCTGATATCGCCAGACACTTTGTCGGCAATCTTATCCGAGATGTCATTCCGGAGCCACTTGTGGAGAGTATCAGAAAAGAGACAAGAAACAGCCGGCTTTTACGCATCAAGCTGGAAAACCGAGACAGTACCGAGCCACTTCTCTGGGATATAAACAGACGATTTGATGTAGAAACGAATATTCTCTATTCCACAATCAACGTCATTCAGGGCATCGTAGTCGGAATCATGCTGGTCCTTTTCATCGGAAGTGATGAGGAAATTGAAAAAGCTGAGCGATATATTTTAGAAGTAAATGAAGAATATAAGGAGGTCGTACTGCCATGATTCAGGAATATTTAGGCATTTCATCAGATAAACTCATAAAAGCCGGATGGGAAACACTTTACATGGTTGGTTTTTCACTGATTCTCGGCTCCATCGTAGGATTCGTTATCGCCATACTTTTATGGCTCACACGCAAAGGCGGACTCAAAGAAAACCGTCTGGTCTACACTATTTTAAATGGTATTATCAATATCATCAGAAGTACACCATTTATTATTCTTCTTGTATGCGTTATGCCATTTACAAAAATCATAGTTGGTACCAGAATCGGCACCAAGGCAGCTATAGTTCCATTGGTTATCTATACTGCCCCATTTCTTGCAAGACTTCTTGAGACTTCTCTTCTGGAAGTTGGAAACGGTATCATCGAAGCCGCTCAATCGATGGGAGCAACTACATTTCAGATTATTATTTATTTTGTGCTTCCCGAGGCATTCGCTTCTGTTATTTTAGCCCTCACAACAGGCACTGTTGCACTTATAGGTGCAACCGCGATGGCCGGATATATCGGAGGCGGTGGTATAGGAAATATCGCCCTGACATATGGCTATCAGACATTCAACTTTCCACTCATGTTTGCAACCGTCTTCATCCTGATTGCATTCGTGTGGATCATTCAAAGCATCGGCAATCGCCTGTCTCAGAAGAGACGGACGCACCAGTAAATATTTTCACATCATAAAATCATCAAAATTATAAATTTTTATAAACATCATCTAACGAAAAAGGAGACAACTATTATGAAAAACGCAAAATCTTATGTAAGAACAACATTAACCGCAGGCCTGATTCTTGCAACTGCACTCTTAGCAGGATGCTCTAAGAGCAATTCTGGAAATTCCGCAGCTGATACAACTGCCGCTTCCGGCGTTGAATCCGCAGCCACCACAGATACCTCCGATTCTGATAAGAAGGAAATCAAATACGGAAAAGCCGCCGGCCCGTACACTGTATTATTTGAAGATGCCATCAAACCGATTCTTGAAAAAGAAGGTTACACCTTCACCGAGGTTGATTTTTCAGACCTGTTGCAGAATGACATCGCTTTAAATGAAGGCGAAATTGATTTCAACGTTGAGCAGCATACCGCATATGCAGAGAACTTCAACGAAGCACAAGATGGTGATCTTGTTCCGATTTCTCCGATTCCAACCGTTCCAGCCGGTATCTTCTCAGCTACAGAAACTTCTGTAGACGCAATTCATGACGGTGCCAAGGTTGCTGTTCCAAACGACGCTTCCAACACAGCACGTGCTTATGTTCTTCTGCAGAAAGCCGGATGGATCACACTGGATCCTGACAAGGATCTCTCCACAGTAACTCAGGCTGATATTGTAGAAAACCCTTATAACATTGAATTTACTGAGATGAATTCAACCAACATTCCTGGTGTATTAGACGATTTTGATTATGCAGTTATCACAGGAAGTATCGTATATAATGCCGGAATGGACGCATCTACTGCACTGCTTCAGGAAGACATTCTTCCTCACCTGATTCTGCAGGTTGTAGTAAAAGAAGAAAATAAAGATTCCAAATGGGCAAAAGATATCGTAGCTGCATACCACTCTGATGAATTCAAAGAGTATTTAGATGAAAACAACAACGGTTTATGGTATGTGCCGGAGGAACTTTTCAACTAATCAATAAGTTTAAATTTAAGGATGTCGCCTGAGGGTGACATCCTTATAATAAAAGCACCTTATAATTTAAAAATCGCAAATATATCTTGTGGTTTATAACTTACAACTCCTTGGAGGAAATTGAGATGGCACTTATTTTAGATAAAACCGAACAAAAAATCGTCGATATCATCGACTCACATCGTGACGAGATCATCGCATTTGCAAAAGATATCTACACTCACGCTGAACTTGGCTATAAAGAATTTAGAACTGCTGAAAAATTTGCTTCTTTCATGAAAAATCTGGGACTTAATACAAAAGAAGGTCTTGCAGTTACAGGTGTCAAAGCTTATTTAAATGAAGAAAAGAAAGACAATGTAAGTCTGGCACTTATCGGAGAACTAGACGCTCTTAGAATTCCGGATCACAAATATGCAAACCCTGAAACCGAAGGTGCTCATTGCTGCGGCCATCATGCCCAGCTTGCCGGTGTTATCGGTGCTGCTCTTGCTCTTACTAATCCCGAAGTCAAAGAAACTCTTGACGGACAGGTTGTTCTATTTGCGGTACCGGCAGAAGAATACGGTGAAATTGAGTTCAAAAACACTCTGACAGCTCAAGGTAAGATAAAATACGGCGGCGGCAAATGCGAATTAATCCGCGTAGGTGCATTTGATGATATCGACTTGAATATTGTTCATCACATAGGTGACGACGATATCAAAGTTGGTTCCGGCTCCAATAACGGTTTTGTCTCCAAGGTTATCCGCTACAAAGGTCTGGCATCACATGCGGCAGGTGCACCTCATCTGGGAGTCAATGCATTAAATGCAGCCTCATTAGGTCTTTCCGCTCTGGCATACCAGCGTGAAACATTTAGAGACCAGGATCATGTACGCGTACATCCAATCATGACAAAGGGCGGAAATCTTGTAAATGTCATACCTGACGAAGTGGTCATAGAAACTCTGGTAAGAGCCGCAAACAAAGAAGCTATTCAGGATGCCGCAGACAAAACAGACCGTGCCTTCAAAGCCGGTGCCATCGCTGTCGGTGCAACATGCGAGATAACAACCATGCCTGGTTACCTTCCTGCTCTAAGTGCCGAGGCTGATGAATCAGTCTTAGCGGCTGCCGAAATTGCAGCTAAAACCAGTGAGAAAGACTATCAGATTGTACGTCAGGACACAAGTGCACACAGCGGCGGTTCAACCGATGTAGGCGATGTACAGCACTTGCAGCCGGTTCTCACATTCAATACCGGTGGCAAGGTAAGCGGACTTCACTCAGTCGACTTTGATATAGTTGACGATGAGCTGGCATATGTGGTAACTGCCAAGATTTTTGCTCTCTCCGCCTATCGCCTGCTTCGTAACAAAGCGGTAAAGGCCAAGGAAATCGTAGAAAACTACCAGCCGATTCTCACAAAAGAAGAATATATACAGTATATGGATTCATTCATAAAAACTGAGACATTTTCATAAATAAGACGTGACCAGACACATTTCCCACATGTTTCATAATCGCTTGTCATTACCTTAGCATCATTACATAGACTGCTGAATCATAAGTGAGAACCACAGATGATACAAGGCCTCTCCCTCACTTAAGTTCAGGCCTGTAATTTCCTCAATCTTCTGGATACGATAATTCATAGTATTTCTGTGAATATGAAGTGCACCGGCAGCAACAGCCACATTTCTGTAATTTAAATATGCCTGCAGTGTTTCTATATAATCGGAGTTATTCTCTTCATCATATCTTAAAAGAGTCTCTAACTCCGGCATACAATAATGCTGCAGGCAATGTGTCTGACCGTACTGTGTAAGCATATAATACAGACAGTAATCCCTAAACCTGTATACGGTCTTCTCAGGATGCATTTTCCTCCCCAACCTGAAAATACCTATTGCCTGTTCATAATATTTCTTAAAATCCAGTATATTCGTAAAATGTCTGCTACAGCCCACTGCAAGACGATAACTTTCAAAAAAATTCCCCAAATTTGCAATAACAGAATCAAGATCATCAGTTTCGAGCAGTAAAAGCAATGTATTTTCAATACATATTGACTTGTATGTAGGATATATAAGTCCAAGATGATTCTTATATGCAGTGATTGTACGCTCTTTATCTGCATCGGTCTGCACATCTTTAAAGCTGATCGCCATGATATAAAAATCTCTCTTCGGCGACCAGTCAAATCCCATGGCACGCTTGTTAAAATCCTCCATGGATGAAACATGACCTGACAAAAGTTCCATAAGAAGATTTTCACGACAGCTGAGTGAAAATCCGATTTTGTTGCGTTCTAACTCAAGTGACAGCACGTTGGCTAAAATATCCATGATCTCGCAGTCACCATCCTGAAATTTTCCATGCAGTGGATAAAGTACAACCCATCCAAAATATCGTCTGTTCACGAGAATTTTAACTATTATACGGTCTCTTTTTTCTTCATATTCTGACTTCACATAAAATGCTTTTTCTGTCTTTTCTATCATTGCCAAAAGATTGGCATAATCATACTTCTCAAAATATTCCGACACAACAAACCCATATTTAAGCACACAGCGAATCAGCTCATCATCCACATTTCTGAGTGAATTTTTATTGGAAAAGCTCAGCACTCTGGTCGATGTATCTGAAAGAAATAAAGGATTGTCTAAAAGTTCTTCCGCAACTGTCATAATCTGATCAAGTGATTTTCTCTCCAAAAGACAGTTGCTGAGACAAAAATAAGCATTATCAATTCTTCTTGATTTCTGAAACAGCTTTCTGAGCACATAATGAACTTCCTGGCGGGATATATTATCAGGAATTAGAATATGATTTTCCACCCAATATGGCAGTTTCTGAGAACTCTCCTGCTTTTTTACTGCCTCAATTACCACATACAAAACAGCTGAGGATGACGACGGCAGATTTTTCAGTGAATCCAGTTCGTCATACGTGACTATATAAACCATCTGGTCGAGAGGCGGCTCTGTCTCAGGCAGGCCATTTCTAACCTGAAGCATTCTTTTGTCCTGTCCCACAAGCTCTGTATGAATAGGTGAAAAAATATTTAGTGACTGGGCAATTTCATTCATATAAAGCATACTGTCTCTCCTCCTTGCTGTTGATTTCAACTATATTTTGTTCATCTGCACAAAAAATAAACCGAATTCTTGTAATCTAGCTTGAAGAATTTTGTTTCTTTCTATTTTATGATAATTTTACAAAAAGTAAACAAGAAATTAATATTCAGTACTTTTTGATGATAAACACAAATAAATGATAGGAGTTGATACTAATGTCAGATTTTTATTTTGTAAATGGAAATGTTCTCGATGTCAATGAAGGAGTTTTCCATCAAACCACAGTCAAAGTGACAGACGGAATAATCACTTCACTGGGAGATGATGTTCCAGCGGGTGCAGAAACCGTAGATTGCACTGGCAAATATCTTGTTCCTGGCGTTATGGATGCCCATGTACATCTGGTTTGGTCGGGAATCACCCCGGATCCGATGAGTGAAACCATAAAGGACGGAGATTACCTGAACTTTGCCAAGGGCATTTCCAATGCTGAGAAATCACTTAAAGCCGGTGTTACCGTAGTTCGCGATGTAGGATGCAATGACGACTGTACACTTCCGATGGCCAAGGCCATTAACATCGGGCTTATCAAGGGCTGCACTATACTTCCGGCAGGCGGTGCCATCCAGGGTTCTTACGGTCACTGTCCTATGATTGGTTCAATAGCCAATACCAAAGAACAGCTGATTGATAAAATCAAGCGGCTGAAAGGATATAATATCGAAATGGCACTTCCGCCGATTCACTGGATAAAAATCATGGCAAGCGGTGGGGCTGCAGGTTTAGAGGATGTCGGACCGTGCATGTATTCTCCCGAAGAGCTTCAGGCCATCGCGTATGAGGCTCATCGTCTTAATATGAAGGTTGCGGCACATGCCCTCTCCTATGATGCCATTTCAAAATGCATTGATGCCGGAATCGATACAATCGAACATGGCGGTGCACTGACAGAAGAACTTTTGATAAAAATGAAAGAGAAAGACCTTTGCTGGGTTCCGACATTGGCTGTTTATAAGGAGCTCGCAGCCGGAAAAGGAATCGTCGCTGATGTGATTGTCGAAAAGGCAACTGTAGTTACCGAAAATCAGAAAAAGGCATTCGCTGCTGCCATGAAAATCGGCACCAAGATAATCGCAGGAAGCGATGCAGGCTCCCCTAATTTCGGTCCGCATCCGTCAATTTTTAAGGAGATGTATGCAATGAATGACTACGGAATGCCTGCTGCTGAGGTTATAAGAAGTGCAACAATCCACGAGGCCGAAGAATTCGGAATCGCAGACAAAAGAGGTTCTCTCACCGAAGGCAAGTTTGCAGATATCGTGGTTCTTGATAAAAATCCACTTGAGGATCTTCACGCATTTACAGAAAATCTATGTGCTGTATATAAAGAAGGTACTCTTGTTTAAATATGAATATATTCTAAGGCAAAGTCATCAATTTGGTCTTGCAACCATTCTTGTTGCCGTACCGATTTCGTTCCTGACACTTATTGTGGTATCACTCCTGACTCAGAAAGAAAATCTCGCAGAAAGTGAGACGGAATTAAATGTGAGTGCAGGACTTAACGCCAATGCATAATATTTTATACAAGGCAATGAGCCAAAGTCCGAGTTTTCTCGCGACCTTGGCTCACTTTTTTCTTATCTTATATTGTAAGGCTTGCTGCAACTTCTTTCAGCTTATCTGCAGACTCTTTAAGCTTTTCTGCCTCTTCCTCACTAAGTGAAATCGGCACGTGTGTCTCCAGACCGCCGGCTCCGACAATCGCCGGCATACTTAAGGTTATATCCTCGATACCATATTCTCCATGCATCATCGAAGAAATCGGTAAAATCGAGTGCTCATTTCTTACTATGCACTCGCAGATACGTTTAACCGACATCGCGATTCCATAGTATGTAGCCTGTTTTTTGGAAATAATATCGTAAGCACTGTTTTTAACCTTCTCGGCAATCTCATCCATCGCCTCATCGTGATTATAATGTCCACGCATCTCGCAAAAATCATTGAGCGGAATACCTGAAACATTCGTACTGCTCCATGCTGCAATCTCACTGTCTCCGTGCTCACCGATAATAAATGAATGCACGCTTCGGCTGTCTACGCCAAGGTGTTCACCAAGTGCGTATTTAAGTCTTGCCGTGTCAAGAACTGTTCCTGAACCGATGACACGATGTTCCGGAAGTCCACTGAGCTTCAGTGCGACATAGGTAAGAATGTCTACCGGATTTGATACAATCAAAAGTATTCCATCAAAGTCTCTCTTTACAATCTCAGGAATAATGCCTTTATAAATAGCTGTATTCTTCTGAACAAGATCAAGTCTGGTCTCTCCCGGTTTCTGATTAGCTCCCGCTGTGATGATAATTATAGATGCATCAGCCACATCATCATATGTACCGGCATATATCTTCATCTGACCAGCAAACGGAATTCCATGAGCTATGTCCTTGGCCTCGCCGTCTGCCTTTTCCATATTCACGTCTAAAAGAACCAACTCCGAAAATAACCGGCTCTGCATAAGAGTAAATGCTGTAGCTGAACCTACAAATCCGCATCCAATGACTGCTGCTTTTCTTGGATTAACTTCTCTTGCCATAGATTTCTTCCTCCTGTCTGCCCTGTTTTTAGGGACTAAATGTAGTCTCTGTTTTGTTTGTCAATTCATTAACAAAGTCTAGTATACAGGAATATTGAAATTATTTCCATCGTTTCTACAACATTTTTATTTTTTTATTAAGTACAACTTACCAAAGCCTCAAGAGCATCCACCATCTTCTCCATTAAATATACCATCTGATACGATATTTTCGATACTCTGCTGCCATGCCACAAGCTCTTCTTCATATGATTATGCATCGTGTCATCTTTTATATGCCTTTTCAGCCGCTTCAAGGCTTTCATATCCATATGCCTTCACTTCTGCTTCCATAGTAAGAAGTGCAAGGCTTTTTCCTTCTTCTTTTAATTTGCTTACAAACTTCCAGTATGTATGCAGTGTGGAATCTGAATATGTTCTAAGTTCTCCTAGCAAATACGTCTGAAATGATGTCTCATATGGAGTATCCTCTGAACTGTATAGAAGTCTGTTTCCAGCGGCCAAGGCCGGATATTTTTCACGATATTCCTCCATCCACAAAAGCTGCTGTTTCACTATGTCATCGCTTAACCGTTCACCTGCAAGTGTCGGATCGATAAGAAAATGATGAAGTTTCTTGAACTGTTCCGGTGCTGTGCTTGCCATCATCCAGGCATATTTTTCCATAACCAGATTTCGTCCCTGTTCATGTGCGTGATCCATATCTTCCTGCACTGAATCTATGAGTTCTTCTGGCCATGGTGCAAAATGACTTCTTCTCATAATAAAAAATGTATCCGGATCATCCTGACAAGAGGCACGTCCGCCCTCATTGTTGACTTTTTGAAAATCTTCCCATTCCATCTGAATCAGTTTTTCTATTTTCTCCTGTTTCGTCATAAGCTGTCCTTTCTCTTGATTCTCAGTTCATCTTCAAGCCACTTTACCTCATCTTCTCTTTCATTCACATCAAACGGCTTTCCTCAAGTTATACCATATAAATAACTCAGCCTTCCATCACATGACATCTTTTAAGCTCAGGATCCTGTATACGTTTCATAACCTCCCATGTATGAGCTTCCAGGAAATCATCTTTACTGTCGGTAAGCCCCTGTTTTCTCAATTCATCGATAACAAGCTTACAAATCTCCTCGATCTTTACAACTTTTGGATCTAAGTTATTTATATAGGGATTCCATCCCGGTGGAAACGGTGGCTTCCACATTTCACTGGTATCGCCTATCAGAGAAAGCTCATGAATTTTCCAGGGCACTTCCGACAAAATCTTAAATTTCTCCATTCCTCGGAACATCCATTTATAATAAGGCATATACGTCCGATTTAGCAAATATACCATCGAAATAGCCTGTTTCACAAATTCACCAAGTGCCAGCATGGCCGCAACCGTATCACCACGCCTCATACATCTTGCATAGTTATACTGTCCTGACTGTGCCATCTTTGCCGCCCGTGCCGCAATCTTCTTAATCCGTACATCTTCCGGATAATATTGCAAAAGTGCCTGACGAATCTTTGAAAATTCTCCGGTTCTATCTTCAAAGACTTCTCCTCCGGTAATCGCAGCGAGCTTATCTTCAGGCAGATATAACCATCTCATAAGACTTTTCGGCGGTTGTTCATCTCCGATAAAGCGACTGTAAAATGCCTTTCTTTCAAAGACACCCACACGGCCCTCGCCACGCTTACTTACATGTCTTGCCGGCATGCCTAGAAACTCTGCCGGCATGCTGTCATAGGCATTCTGAAGCGACTTTCCATACTTAGAATAATCCTCTTTAGAAAGCCAGATACAAAAGCCTGCTCCAAAATCATGGTCCATAGATATCTTATCATCAAAGCCCAGGCACTCAGAGCCCTCACCTACAAGACCTGCTGCCAGACGCGGCAAAAGGTCAGGAAATTCACGTTCAATCATCGGACGCCCGACTTCTTCATAATATCGTCTTGCCAGTTCCAGCCCCTGCATATGATCCTACTTCCTTTTCTTCCTTCTCTTTCCTGATCATCTCCATATTCTGACGTATAACCGCACAGGCGTCATTATCCCCAAATCTTGTTTCAGTCACCATAAGAGCCTTTTCAAGAAGTCCTAGTGCCTGGTCATAGTTTCCTCTTCTCCATGCGAGCTCCCCAGCCGCCGAAAGAGCTGAACCGAAGTGTGCCGACTGAACACCGTTAGGCGATGCATAAAATGTCAAACTTTCTTTAAGCTCCTCATCGGCCTCACCAAGACGTCCAAGTGCCATAAGTGACAATGCCTTGTTAACATGTGTAGTAGCAGCTTCTGCTTCACTGTTCTCCATTTTCTTTATCAAATGAAGTGCCTTATCGAGAAATTCCAATGCTTTTTCGTGCTCTTCCCTCTCTTGGTAAAGCTGGCTTATGTTGTTGTAAAGGCTGGCCATCTCATAACTCTCTTCTTTACCAAGGTCTTTAAAAATCTTCTCTGCCTCCTGATACTGTGAAAGTGCCTTTTCACTATCTTTCGCCATGCGTCTTGCAGTAGCTGCATTTAGAAGCGTAGTACCATGATGAATAGAACCGGTAAGTCCCATCCCCGCTATCAGTGACAATGCCATGTCTGACATGTCAACCGCCTGCGATATCCGACCCGTAGTACGATACAGTCCCTCCATTTCATTGCACATCATAAGACAAAGGCTTTTGTTGCCGGTATCAAGTCCCTCATTCATCCAGCTCATCATCTTTTCTTCTGCCTCTGCCAGTTTTCCCTGACTATAGAGACTGTCAAGCTCTTTAAAAATCTCTTGTGTATCCATCATTTACTCCTCTAAACATCTACAAATGGGATACCGCGAAACCTAAATTCATGGTTTTCGGTATCCCATCTAAATACGTATCATAATGGTCAAAAAACATCGACCTCAATATCATGATATCATCCCATAGGAGAATATCCAAATGTATTTACCAGTGCATCAATCTTCTTTCCTTCTTTGCAAAGCGGACAGTCACGATAATCCGAATACGAATAATCCGGCAGGTCCTTCTTTCCAAATACAGATTTGATCGGTACACCATCAAGCGAATCCATCGCACTGAATATAGCTGATGCTCCCTGTAAAATACCTCCATAATACTGGATACTTTCAACTGCTCTATTCAGTGTACGTCCTGTTGTCACGGACGCCATCAGAATCATCACGTGTTTGTCGCGAATCATCGGAAGCAGGTTGTCACGGAAAATAATCTGACTGTTATTGTTGAACTCAGGGCTGATGACATAAATGGATTTATGTGCGTTTGTTGAAAGGAAACCACCTCTTGATAGTTCCTCTGCAAGAAATGCACCTATAACCTCTGTACCTTCCATGCAGACTATCGTGTCAATAACTGTATCATACAGATACATGCCAACCAGTGCCTGTGCAACACCCTCTGCCTCCTCTGTTCTAGCTTTAAGGGTCGTCACATCAATGTAATAATTGGTATGTGCATGGTTAGTTGCAAAATGTCCGGGCCGAATCTTTAACGGTACTGTCGTTCCTGTCGTATAAATCTTCGTATAACTTTTCTCCATAAAAACGCCCCCTATCCCATAAAAATACGTATCTAACTGATAACATCATTATACAGGAAAAAGCGACAAATCGCAAGGCAAAATCTGTCATTATCACGATATTTTTTTATTTTTCTGTCTTTTCTTTGTGAATTAATACCTGCATTCTGTATATTTATTTCTGAGACAAATGCAAAAATCTATTCAGTACTTACTTTACCTCTCCTCGAAATACGATCTCACCGGTTTCAGCATTCATACTGTCTACGATTGCTAATGACTCTACACGGATACCTTTTTCACGAATACGTGCACCGCCATCCTGAAATCCTTTTTCAATGACAATACCGGCTCCGACCAATTCTGCACCAGAATCCTGAATCAGAGTCGTCAGACCATCAAGTGCTTTGCCATTTGCCAGGAAATCGTCGATGACAAGTACTTTATCGCCTTTGCCAAGAAATTCTTTAGATACGATGATATCGTATACAGTGCCGTGTGTAAAAGATTCAACCTTGGTCGTATATACCTCACCGGCAATATTCTTAGTCTTGCTCTTCTTTGCAAAAACTACCGGGACATCAAAATACTCTGCCACGATACAGGCAATTCCTATTCCTGACGCCTCGATTGTCAGGATCTTATTGATCTCCTCGCCTTCAAAACGACGTCTGAATTCCTTGCCAATCTCCTGGAACAGATGAATATCCATCTGGTGATTCAGAAAACGATCAACCTTAAGTACATTTCCCTCTCTAACAATTCCATCCTTGCGGATTCTGTCAAATAAAACCTGCATACTTATATCCCCTTATCTTTATTTTTGATTGCATCAACTACTGTGCCTGGTCCTCTGCGGCCTCTGTATTCAGTGCCGAATTATCCTCATCTGCTACTACATTAATATCTGCATTTTCCACAAGAAAATCAAGTGTTTTCTGCATCAGGGCTGTCTCATCTACCATATCCTGGTCAATATTATCATTCTGAAGCATCGCATCAAGACTATCATAGCCGTAGCGTTTGGCAAGTGCCTCTTTATCGTCATCGTTTATAGTAATATTCTCCTGCTTTGCAATCTCGTTAAGGACGAGGGACTGCTTAGCCATCTCCTTAGCTTCCTCGCGAATCTCTTTTTTGAAGCTTTCCTCATCACTGCCGATAAGGCTTGCATAGGTTGCAAGATCGACACCGTATGCTGAAAGCATATTGTCGTAAGCTTTAAGCTGTGTATCATATGCCTCATCAATCGATGCTGTAGAGCATACGATCTTGGCATTATCTACTACCTTATTTAAAATATCTGTGTCTCTCTGATTGTCTATCGAAATCTGCTTTTGCTCCAGAAGATTCTCTTTCGTGGATTCACGATATTTCTCAACAGTTCCGTCATCAGGTGATACCATAGCAACAAATTCGTCCGTAAGTTCCGGAACACTGCGTTCCTTGACTTCATTGACCGTAACCTCAAATACAACTGCCTTGCCAGCAAGATCTGGGTTATTCTGGTATTCTTCCGGGAAAGTCAGGTCAAGATCTCTTTTCTCACCCTTAACCGCACCGACAAGACCATCTTCAAATCCATCAATGAAACTGCCGGATCCGAGTGTCAAATCATAACCTTCAGCAGTACCTCCATCAAATGCCACTCCATCCAGAAGTCCCTTATAATCAATATTTACCTGATCTCCGGTTCTGGCCTCGCGATCTACTTCAATGTATTCTGCCTTGGAATTTAGTACCTGCTGAATCTGGTTCTGCACTTCCTCGTCCGTCACAGTCGCTTCGCTCACAGTCACGCTGATTCCCTTGTATTCACCAAGCTCTACGCTGCTCTCTGCCACATACTCTTCTGTCTCTGATGTCTGACTTTCTGAAGCGGTCTCACTGTCTGCCTTCTTTCCGCAGCCTGATGCCGTTACCGCAATGGCAGCCGCAAGAAATATGGCTGCTATTTTCCATTTTCTCATGTAATCTTCCTCTGTCTCTCATTTCATAATCGCTGTGTTAAGTATACAGCATGCCGATCCACAAATTGTGAATCGGCATATATCTTTCGTATTATCATACCACAAACCGGCCTGTCAAAAAAGCTATTTTTTCTCTTATCTGCAAAAAGCCGCAAATGCCAGATATGTATTGTAAATATCAAGCTTAGAAGCCAGCTCGAACGGAGAGTGCATGGATAAAATCGGCACGCCCAAATCTACCACATCAACATCCATACTAGCTACAAACATTGCAACAGTGCCGCCACCACCGATATCTACCGCACCAAGCTCACCTATCTGCCAGTATACACCGGCTTCATCCATAATCCGGATCACCTTAGCCATAGTCTCTGCACTGGCATCATTACTTCCCGATTTGCCTCTGGCACCTGTATATTTGGTCAAAACAACACCTTTGTTAATGTAGCATGAATTTTTCTCTTCAAAGACACTTGAAAATGTCGGATCATATGCAGCATTTACATCCGCAGACAGACAAAGCGAATTCTTAAGTACATGGCGATAATCTATATTCTCTGCCTTGCAAAGTCCTTCGATGTAGTGCATTGTAAAATCTGAATTTAAGCCTGTATTTCCAACTGAACCAATCTCTTCTTTATCGGCAAGAATCGTAACAGTTGTGTATTCAGGTGTTTTTGCCTCAATCTCTGCTGTAAGTGCAGTATATGCACACACTTTATCATCCTGTCCGTACGCACCGATCATGCTGCGGTCAAGACCTACATCACTTGCCTTAACAGCCGGTACAAATTCGATTTCTGCACGAAGGAAATCTTTTTCAGTCATTCCAAAACGCTCGTTTAAGATTGACAGTGCCAGAAGTTTGACCGGCTCCTTTACAGAATCATCATCTTCGCATGGATACGGAAGTGAGCCAACCACAATATTTAATTCCTCACCCTTGATTCCGTCCTTTAATTTTCTCTCATTCTGCTGTGCAGCCAGATGTGGCAGCAGATCAGTTACGCAAAATACCGGATCTCCTTCTTTTTCACCTACGGAAATATCCACTGATGTGCCATCATTTAATATCACTACACCATGCATTGCCAGCGGAATGGTAGCCCACTGGTATTTGCGGATACCGCCATAATAATGAGTCTTGAAATAAGCTGTCTCAGATTTCTCATACAGTGGATTTGGTTTTAAATCAAGACGCGGCGAATCAATATGTGCAATATTGATTCTCACACCTTCATCAAGCCGACGTTTTCCAAATGTGCTCATAAGAAGTGCCTTCTTACGGTTGATCTGGTATACTTTATCGCCCGGCTCATACTTCTTTCCCTCTTCAAATTCCTCATAACCGGCTTCTTTGAGTTTTAATACTGCTTCTTTCACAAATTCACGCTCTGTTTTGGCCACATTAAGGAATTCCTTATATCCTTCACAATATGCGAATGCCTTTTCTTTCTGATCCGGTGCTTCCTTTCCGATATTCGGAAACTCCCAAGTAAGCTTTTCTCTTTGCTCTTTTGCTGTTGACATGTCTCTCCTCCTGATTTATTTTTATGAATTACTTTTTATTTTTTACTATCGTATCACTATCAAGCAAAATCGTAAATGGTCCATCATTCAAAAGTTCAACCTTCATATCTGCACCAAATATACCATGTTCAACCTTGCGGACCTGTCCAGCACATCTTTTTAGTGCATATTCATATAGATGATTTGCCAATTCCGGCTTCCCGGCTCCAGTAAATCCGGGACGATTTCCATGACTGCAATCTGCATATAATGTAAACTGACTGATCAGAAGAATTTCTCCGTCAACGTCAGCCAGTGAACAGTTTGTCTTGCCATTTTCATCCTCAAAAATGCGCAATTTGCACATTTTATCTACCATCTTATCAGTGATTTCTTCTGTATCTGTGTCACTGACCCCCATAAGAACCATGTAACCGCGGCCTATTGAGCCGATCAGCTCTCCGTCTACTTTTACACTCGCATGTTTTACTCTCTGAAGTACAAATCTCATCTCATCTCTCCTGATTTTCTTCCGAATTATATCCACTATCTGAGCACCGCCCGCAGTCTTGCCAACAGGTTTTCAGCATTTTCTTCTCCCATGATAACCTCACGTGCCAGAATAGGACGATCTGTAATGACATTATCTACGCCTATCATCTTCATTCGTTCCAATTCACTTTTTTTGTTGACAGTCCACACATGAACCTCTTTACCACATGCATGAACCTGTTCAACAAGTTTTCTGTTTGCCGAACTTGAAATAAGACTTATAAAGTCTATAGCATCATCTTCGTAATATTTTCCGTATGCTGCAGATAAAATATATCCGGTATAAATGTCTGGATCCGCTGCCTTAACTCTTTTTAGATATGAAAGACTCGTGGATGTCACGACACACTGCTCTGTGAAATCATTTTCCTCAATGCATTTCACTACTTTTTCTGGCAGATCACTTGCCGCACCGGCATATTTTATCTCGATATTGAGCATGAGTCTTCCTCTTGCATATTCCATAACATCAAAAAGCTTAGGTATCCTGGTTCCAGCAAATTCTTCAGAATACCATGCACCGGCATCTACCTGTTTAAGTTCTTCCCATGTCATGGAATTAATCGTCCGCTTCGTTCTGTCTATACGCGAAAGATTGCTGTCATGAAACAAGACCAGCTCTCCGTCTTTTGTTTCCTGAACATCAAGCTCCGCAAAATCCGCCATCTCCTCTACCGCTTCCTCCATGGCTGGCATCGTATTCTCAGGTGCTGATATAGACGCACCGCGATGTGCAGTGATCTGAATATCACTCAGCTGTTCAGCTGCCATAAGACTGCCCCTGTGAAATGATTCATACATTGCTCCCACACTAAGTGCCATGAGAAGTGTCAGCACTGCCACTACGTTACGTTTGCCAAGCCATCTGTTTCCTGTGTGCTCATCAGATTCAAATTCCAGACGTTCTTTTTTCTGCTGTTTTCTATTTAACTGCACATACACAACCGTAAGTGCGGCATAATTTGCCGCCATAAGTGCCACACTCATGATAGGCATAAGAACCATCTCGATACGATCCCTGGCTTCCAATACCAGAATAAGTTCCAGACGCCTGTCTGCAAACCATACGGCAAATACAGCCACAATAACAACAGCAATCATATAGAAAATCACCGTCACGGCCGTGACTATAAGATTACATAAAACCAGTGTCCCGACTACCAAAACCTCATTGCCTTTTAGAAGTTCCAGACTTCGTCTAAATCCACCTTCAAACGTCCTTTGTTCCAACATACATCCAACGCAGACAAATGCAGTCGGAATAGATATGATTACTGCTACTATAATAATCACTACTACCAAAAGACGACCCCAACTTTCTGCAAGAAGTGCCGGCAAGACAAATTTGACAGTTTTTACATGACATAAAATCCTGTAAATCAAAAAGGAGTGAATCATAAGCCCATGAATGGCCAGCACTATAAACAATCTCAGATTTTTCTTATAGATTTCCGACACTGTCATACGAATGCCCGCAGTAAGCATCGCCAATGCACTTATCTTTCTTGAAATGGCAGCGGCCTGATAAGCTGCTAAGAGCCCGCCTGCCTCTATCGAAACTATAATCAGAAAAATAGCTGCTATCAAAATGAGAATTGCCACTGTCGCAGGTCTCAAAAGATATGATAAAAGATTGCTGACCGTCACATAGCTATAGCCTGATGCACGAACCGACAATCCGAAAAGAAATTTTACCGCCTGTAAAAGCAGTGGCAGCGTCAGCAAACGGAATGCTAATTCAAATAGCAGAAGATTTCCCCCATTTACCTTAACAATCTTCCTTGTATCATATATCCATCTGCGTATCTTCTTCCCTTTTATAGTTTATTCTCCGATTCTTTATTTATTTTTCCGCTTTCCTTCTCCTTAGCCTGATCCTCAGCAATCTTTGTGATAGCCTGATTCAGTGAAAGCATCTTGTTATCAAGCATATCTGCCATGTCGGCACAGGCCTTAAGCTCCTGTTCCAGATAATCAGGTGCATTTCCTTCAAATTTATAATAAATCTTATGCTCAAGACTTGCCCAGAAATCCATCGCTATCGTTCTGATCTGAATCTCTACCTTTGTCTCAATCGGCCCGTCACTGAGATAAATCGGTATCGTCACAACCATATGATAGCTTTTGTAGCCATTGGGCTTCGGATTTTTTATATAATCCTTTACAAGCAGAACCGTCACGTCCGACTGACGTGCAATCATCTCTGCGATCCTGTAAATATCCGGACTAAATGAGCAAATAATGCGAATTCCTGCAATGTCACTTAAATGATCAATCATGTTAGGTATCGTAACATCATATCCGCCGCGTTTGAGTTTCTTTACTATACTGTCCGGTGTCTTGAGTCGTGATTTTATATGCTCAATCGGATTGTAATTATACAAATGAATAAATTCATTATTTAAAATCTCAATTTTTGTGTTAATCGCCTTCAAAGCGGAGTTATATAAAAACATTACTGTCGTCCACTGATCCAGCTGATTATACTTTTCAGGGATATTCAAATATTCCCCTCCTTTCCGAGCCTTCATAAGTTGTTTCATATGCCGAAACTCTATCGTCTATTTAACCATATTATAACTAATATTTCTATAGAATTTCGCTTATTTTTTCTTTAAAAAATGACCGTTTACTCTTGTTATTGCTACTACACAGCAATAAGTATGTATCAGTGCATTGTTCATCTAACTCAAAAAGCTGCTGACCCGAATGTTCTGTTACCAGACTATCCGAATCAGCAGCTTCTCTATGTGACTGCTTTATGCAATTATATTACTTGTATACATTCACTCCATATGTCATGGAATCTTCTGACTACCAGCAGATACCCTGTGCCATCATAGCATCAGCTACTTTCTGGAAACCAACGATGTTAGCACCAGCTACCAGGTTGTAGCCTAAGCCATATTTCTCAGCTGCTGCTGCAGAACCATCATGGATACCAGTCATGATCTGGTGCAGTTTGGAATCAACTTCCTCTGCTGTCCAGCTGTATCTCTCGCTGTTCTGGCTCATCTCAAGACCAGATACAAGAACACCACCTGCATTAACAGCCTTAGAAGGAGCTACTACCATGTTCTTCTGCTCCATTAAGTATCTAAGAGCTTCGTTAGTAGTTGGCATGTTAGCTACCTCGATGTAGTACTTGATGCCGTTAGCAACGATCTTCTTAGCCTGCTCCATATCTACGTCGTTCTGAGTAGCACATGGCATGATGATATCAACTTTCTGGCCCCATGGTTTCTCACCTGGGAAGAACTGTACGCCGAACTTATCTGCGTAATCCTGAACTTTGTTACGTCCAGATGCTCTCATTTCAAGCATGTACTCGATCTTCTCATCTGTTGTGATTCCGTCTGGATCGTAGATGTATCCATCAGGACCTGACAGAGTAACAGCCTTAGCACCCAGCTCAGCCAGTTTCTTAGCTGCGCCCCAAGCTACGTTACCGAAGCCTGCCAGAGCTACTGTCTTACCAGCCAGAGTATCGTTCTCATGTTTCATAACTGCTTCTACATAGTAAACAGCGCCGTATCCAGTTGCTTCCGGACGAACCAGAGAACCACCGAAGGACATTCCCTTACCAGTGATAGTACCGTTCTCGAATGCACCACGGATCTTTCTGTACTGACCATACAGATAACCAATCTCACGAGCACCTACACCAAGGTCACCAGCCGGAACGTCTACGTCTGGTCCGATGTGACGATATAACTCAGTCATGAATGCCTGGCAGAATCTCATAACTTCAGCATCGCTCTTGCCGTTCGGATCGAAGTCAGAACCACCCTTAGCACCACCCATCGGCAGGGTTGTTAAGCTGTTTTTGAATGTCTGCTCGAAGCCTAAGAACTTCATGATAGACAGGTTAACTGAAGGAGCGAAACGTAAACCTCCCTTGTACGGTCCGATAGCACCGTTGAACTGTACACGGTAACCAGTGTTTACATGAACAGCACCGTTGTCATCTACCCACGGAACGCGGAACTCGATAGTTCTCTCCGGCTCAACCATTCTCTCAAGAAGAGCAACCTTCTCGTACTCCGGATGTGCATCTACAACCGGACCAAGAGTAGATAATACTTCCTCTGCAGTCTGAAGGAACTCAGGCTCGTTTGCGTTTTTCACTTTGAGTTCTGCAAGAACTCTGTCAATGTACTTGCTCATTGGTAAAATACCTCCTGATATGTATATAAGTTTGAATAGTTCACTGAACAATGATAACCACTAATACTTGACGATAATATCATCAATTTGTATATTTTTCCCTCTGGTTTCAAATTGTTTTTGTGAACTTTTCCGTTCCATGATTGTATTATATATCATTTCTTAGTTAGAATCAAATAAAAATAGTATTATAGATGTTATTATCTTTTGCTTATGCTGTTATATTGTTTCTGCTTATAACACATATTGATCTGTTAGCTTTAAGACCAGAGATACTTTGAGGCCTGTCAAAAGACAGACCCCAAAATATTTACATATAATAGCTATTAGCCCAGGAATCCGATGAAACCTGTAAGAATAGTTGCGTTTACAAAGTCGATAAACAGAGAACCTACTAACGGCACTACCATGTATGCTGTCGGAGCCGGACCATATACGCCGGTAATAGCCTGCATGTTTGCCATAGCGTTCGGTGTAGCACCCATACCGAATCCACAGAAACCACTGGTCATAACTGCTGCATCGTAAGATCTTCCAAGTACGTTGAATACAACGAAGTTTGCATAGAAGAACATGAGTACTGTCTGTGCAAGAAGCATAACTACCATAGGTACAGCCAGCTCAGCTAACTGCCACAGCTTCATGTCGATCATCGCAAGACCAAGGAATACTGAAAGTGAAGCACCGCCCAATGTGCTGATCTCTTCCATAGGAATCTCTTTATTCTGTACATCCATAACGTTACGGATAACAGCACCAACCAACATTGCACCAATATAGAACGGGAATGTCATGAACTTTCCGAGGAACAGTGATACGATAGTACCAGCACCGATAGCAACGATCAGGTAAAGAAGTCCATCAAGAATTCTTGCAGAATCAATTGCACCAGTCTCATCTGTCTCAACTACCTCTGTTTTAGTAGCAGCCTCTGCTACAGGTGAAAGTTTGAATTTACGAATCTTAGCTGTTGCGATAGGGCCACCGATAACACAGCCCGCAACCAGACCATATGTAGCGGAAGCGATAGCAACAACACTTGCATTGGCAACTCCAAGTTCCTCAAGAAGAGGTCCGAAAGAACCTGCAGTACCGTGACCACCTACCATCGGAATGGAGCCAGTTGCCAGACCAAGGCGAGGATCCAGACCAAATACACTTGCCAGACCAGCACCCAGAATGTTCTGGAGAACTACCATCACTGCAGAAAGTGCCAGGAATACAACTGTCTGAACGCCGCCCTTTTTCAGCATACGGAAGGATGCTGTAAAACCAACGCTACAGAAGAATGCAACCATGAATACGTTTTTAAGTGTCATGTCGCAGGAAATTTCCAGAATTCCCATACCTCTTAAAATGGTATGAACGATTGCGTAAAGGAAACCTCCAACTACAGGTGCCGGAATACAATACCGACGAAGAATAGAAATCTTTCCTACCAGAACACGTCCAAGCAGGAGCACAAGAGCCGCAACTGCGGTTGCCTGATACATATCAAGCTCAATTGTCTTCATACAACTACCTCCAACCTATTATTTATTTTTGCTCGCAGGTGTATGGTAGCGTATATCCGACAAAAAACTACAAGATACGTCATAAAGTTATAAAATTTTTATAACGCTTTTTTAACTTGCGTTAATACCTTATGAAAGTTTTGTAAATGCAAAAGACACATTTCGCATAACTTAAGCTTCTCTGTCCGCCGCCAACATCAGGCTGTCAATAAATTTCTTGATGCTGACCTTACCTCCGTAACGACGTTTTCCGCGGATATGGTCCATCTCAGCCCTTATCTCCTCAAACGGAAACAGTGTGCTTGAGTATGCCGTAAAAGTTTCATTCATAAAATCTTCAATTCCAAGATGTGCCAGATTAGACATGCCCACAGCGATAGCACGGCGGACACGCTGCTCCATATTCTTTGGGGCATCACTTAAAAGCTCGCAGAGCTGACCGATGCTGACCTGAGAAATCGGCTTTCCATTGTTATGAAGATACTCACAGATCTTTAAGATATCATCTCCACCCTTTTCTCCTGACATACCAAGACGATTCAGAATATAAAGCACCTTTCTTGCGTATCCATCATCTTTCTTTTTCTCTTTCGGCATATCAGCGATCTCTGCCATGAACATCTTTTTGATATTGCTTAGCGTCTTTTCATTCTTGATCTGCTCATCTACGTTCTTGATGACTGATTTGACTTCTATAATATTGATCGGCTTATTGATGAAAAATTCAATTCCGGCATCATACGCCTTACCTATAAGTTCCTTCGCTGCCACCTGAGAGATCATGATACATTTTGCTTTGCAGCCTCTTTCTCTCAGCTCTCTCATGACCTGAACTCCATCTTTTCCCGGCATCAGAAAATCAATCAGCACCATGTCAGGATTTTTTGCCATGATGTCATCAACATCAGCGGGTTGCCCTTCAGATGTACCACAGACAGAGCCCAGGTCATTATCTTCTATAATATCCTGAAGAACGCTGATCACTGTGATATCATCTTCTACTATATAAATCTCCATCTACTCCATTTCCTCCAACTTAACTATCGGAATCTCGATATGAAACGTAGTTCCCCTTCCTTCGTCTGAATCCACCGAGATCCTGCCCTCAAACTGCTCTTCAACTGCATTTTTTACCCCACAAAGGCCTACTCCTCTGTAAATATTACCAGTTTTTTCATCAAATTTTGTTGAATATCCCATATTGAATATCCGTGAAAGATGTTTTTCAGGTATTCCGGGACCATCATCTTCTACTTCAAAAACATAATTTCCGTCTTTTTTGTACTCTCTGATCCAGATCATTCCTGTCTTTTTCGTAGGTTCGATCGCCTCTATCGCATTTCCAACCAGATTTTTGAAAATAGTCATAAGCTGATAATGCTCTTTCGTCACGAAATTGTCACGGCAGTCGAAGAAAAGTCTTATGTCGATCTTCTTTTCTGCAAGTGTGCGATATGTTGATGATTCCAAAATCTTTAAGAGATCCTGAAGGCTCATCATCTCCTCGCTTGACTCTTCTTCAATAGCCTCTTCTATTCCCTGAATAATCCTTATATAATCTTTCTTAATCTCATGAACATCCCTAGCAATCTCTAGTCCCATCTGCTGCATGTCCTGCGGTAGTTCTTTTTCAAGAATCTGCTCATAGAGTTTATACGCATTGCTCATAACTCTCTCTATCTCTTCGGAATTCTTATGCATCAGGTAAACTTCTGTCTTAAGACCTGTCGTCATAAGAAACAATCTCTGATAACGACTCTCATGGTCCGCTTTGGTAAGCAGCAAACGATACTGCTGTTCTCCAATCAGTGCCAGCGCCACAAAAAGTGTCCGTACTGAGGCAATCATAAAGAGTTTCTGAAATTCCTCAGCCCCCGGTACCGCATTATTTTTAAGCAGTGCTGCCATATAATTTTCAAATACATTTGACCCCAGGTCACAGAAAAAGGCCGCTGCTATCACGTTTTGCAGATATGCGATATGCTTATTTCGGATCTGAATTTTAAAAAGAATTCCGTAGCAAATATAAAAAAGTGCGCCCGGCAGTGCAAGGCGTACCAGCATTTCCGACGGCATACCCTGCAAATAATATATCACAACTCTAAACAAAAAAACAATGATCATTGTCACAGTGCAGATAGTCAGTGTATGAATCTGACTTCCGACAGTCATGATCAGCACCGGCAATATAATTACTGACATTGAGACGCGAAAATTATTGATAAATACATTCCAGTACAATTGGGATGTTATCGCGATAATCATTCCTATCGCTAAAGTCCGTTTCCAGGATTTCATCTACGACCTTCTCTCTATAATATGTGTATGAAGCAAAAAAATTATCGCCTTAATATTCGCTCTATTTGCTTTGCAAAAGCATCCATTCTCTTCTCAATTCCCGGAAGTTTCATAGCTGATCCGGCATCATTAGCCGTCTCCATCATGGCAAAATGTCCAGGCAGATAAAATGTTTTATTCATATTTAAGGCTGCAATCAGCTGTCCGGCCAATATATCACTTCCGGAGTATCCTGATACTATTATTGCAAAAATAGCTTTGTCATAAAAGCGTGTTGTGCGAAATAATGATGTGAGCCGATTTATAAATGCTGTGAGATTGGCTGAAAGTGCATCATTGTAATTCGGACATAACATCAGAACCGCATCCGCCTCACGCACAGCAGGATAAACATCCTCCACCATAACTCCACCGTAAAAACAGCTTCCCTTCTCACCAAAATGCAGACACATCTTATAAGGACATCCGGAACAGTCTGAAAGTGTACCATTTCTGAGTCCTATCTCTTTTATCTCAATTCCAGAAAGTTTTTCCTTTACCTGATTCCAGATGGCATATGTATTTGAAGTTTTGTGACTTGATGCGTGCAGCACTAATAGTTTGGGACATTTTTTCTTCTCAAAATTGGTTCCTATCACTTCTTTTACAAGACCTTTTGCACTTTCAAGATACGCCCCCATCAGATCAGTTCCAAGATTATTCGCAATTATATTGTAATTAGAAAGCGTTCTCGTTCCTTCGACAAGCGGGCGTCCGACAAACGCACATCCGGCAAAATTGGCTGCAAATACCAAATCCTTTGCAGCCGATTTGGAATACAGATCATTTTCACTGTCTATAAGAATCCCACCGGTAAAGCCATCAAGAAAGTCCTGATTCTGTCTTAAAAAGCGTATCAGACGGTAAAATTCAAGATTTATACCCGATACGCCTATCGGTACAGCAAATATGATTCGGCCTGTTTTTTTGCCTTCCTCATCATCTTCCTTGTATAAGGATTCTACTCGATCTGTGATTTTTGTCTGAGTACAGACTTTGCTCATTTTATTCGTCAGTCTGTATTGATTTACATAATCTATGATTCCTTCAACCGTCGAAGTTTTTTTGTATGTCACTCCATTTAAAGCGTAGGAAAGCACCTGTGAAAGTCTGTCTCCTGCATCTGTTTCCTCTTCCCTAAGATGAACCAGAAGAATGTTTTCTGATTCCGTTTCCTCCGGCTCATCTTTTAACTTCTCTTTATCACTCATCATCATACATCACTCATTATACATAACTCTCTATACAATCTTCTTAAGATTTTCCTCAGCCGTCAAGATTCTGTCATATAATGCATCTGGAAGCGGCAGCACCTCAGTTTCCAAACCATACTCGGTATAACGATTTTTCACTCCCATGAAAATACCGCCCATGAATACAGATCCGCAATGCCATTCGCCTCTCATCATCAAAATCAGTGAGATGGCTCCTGATGAATATGCCGGTGCAACGAATGGCTTATAACCTATTGCACGCATATGCAGGTTTGCAGTTACAGTAAGTTCGGTAAGCTCCTTTGACAACTCATCATCATAATTCTCTATAGAATCTGCTATGACAAGATCCTGACCATGTGGCCCGAAGGAACGGCCTTCTGTAAGAAACTGTGAAAATCGTTCATCTCTCTTAGCGTAGTAGGCTGCCCTGGCATTCATGACACCAAGTCCGAAACCCTGAACCTGCTCAGGACGAAGTCCCTTGAGATCGAAAATGCCGTTTTCATCTTTATTGCTCTCAAGCCATGCTGTCTTTGCCAGCGGATCAACCGGATCTGAAACAACTGCAAATAATCCCTTGAAATGTTCATTTCTGGCCTGTTTTGCATACTGTGCCACAATCTTTGAGTTATTTTCAAACTGATACATTCTCACATCCTTGATGCCGGATCCAACCGGCGGTATGCCCTTAGATGCAACAAATACGAACACATCACATTTGAACAAATCTTCCGGCTTTACCACGTCAATCTCAGGCAGTGCATCATATGCCCACGGATAAGCAATCTGATTTTCTTCAAATTCCCAGCGGGCTGTCACCTTGTCAGAGATATCACAGATACCGATTGAGCTAATACAGTCTCCGCCAAGCAAATGAAGTCCTGTAAGAAGTGTACTTCCCACATCTCCTATCGCCAGAACGTGTACTCTCTTCTTAGTTTTCTGTGGTTTTTCTGTAAGTATATTCTCAAAATCCGGATGCAGACGGTTTACCGCACGCATGATTCCCTGAGCAATTGCTGCACTAACCGTGTCGTCAAGTTCTGGCTGCGATACCTTAGCCTGCTCAGCAAGCTTTCTGCTGCTAAGCCACGAAACATCCTCTGATTCCTGAAATAAAAGTAACGGTGAATTCACCTTAAAAGACTCTCTTCCGGTTCCCGGTTCCCGTTCAAACAGGAACGTGAGTGGGGTCCCGATACCAGGCATCTCAACTTTATCGTACGACAAATCCCCATTAAATGAACAGCAAATTTTATCTTTTATTTTATAATAATACATATAATCCCCTCACTTTTTAACTGCCATGTGATGCTATGATCGAAAAGCAGCTTCCCAACTAGACATCATATTAATATTCCAAAATTGATTCTGGTATCAAAATACCTGAACCACCGGTTACATTTTCGTCCTTGTTCTGTACAACATTTCAAGATCATTTTCCAGATATACTGATGCCGCCAGATTCGGATCGTAGCTTACACACTCACCTTTATCAGGGCAAAGTGGCAGTATAACGGCCTCAGAAAGACGGCTAAGAGTCAGATTTCTCGCGAACAGTGCCCTATACTCGGCTTCAAGAACCAAAAGTATGTTGCGTGCATTGCGAATACAGCAGGCTGAAAACTCGAAAGCTGCCTCCTGTGTGCTTCCCTGTATCGGTGGTGCGGCATACGGCAGAATCATGTTGATCGAAGGAGTCAGACCGCCGACCTTTACCGTATCACGGCGCACCGTATCGCCTCCAATAAACGGATACAGTGTTGACTCAACAAACCAGTTTCTTAAGTTAGGAATATAGTAAATACTGTCTACCGGTACTCCCTTTGTCGCCATTGTATCACGACCATATCCAGAAATCATACCGAGAACCAGTTTCTTTATCTCAACACCCTCCTCGCGAAGCATCGGTTCGAGTGCCTCGAAACGTCCGCCATGGTGAAGCAGGTCGTCGACAAGAATAACCGGTCTGTCAAATGACTTGATTCCCTTAATCTGGCTTCTGAGCGGTGAGTAGTATGGAAAGGCCTCGATTGTCTTTTCCTTAAGTTCCGGATCATATACCTTATCTGTATGAAGTGTCTTAGTTACCGTATTCGGTATAACTTTTCCTCTTAAGATCTTGCCGAACGGAACACACATCGCCTCGCCAAGCATTCTAGGTGTTACCGGATCGCGCGGCACACCATTTAACGCGGTAATTCGCTCAACCAGACGATGATAAATCACACTCGCTGACATGGAAAGAACCAGCTGTCCCGGATAGAATCTCGTCATAGCCATCTGCAGTTCCTGATGTGCCTTATATATAGCATCAAGTACTTTCGGATTACTTGAAAACGGCTCTTTTAAAGTAGTCTCAAGGTTCTGCACAAGTACAAGCGGTGCATGCATGTCAACCAGATACAAAGGTGCATCCTCCGGAGATTCCGGTGCCTTGACAAATCCCTGTCTGATCACCGCAGAAAGCACACGTTCCGGGCAATATCCGTCTGCAGGGAAGAAAAGTGCATATCCGCATTTAAATTCAAATGATCTGGCGATCGCCTCGGTAAGAAGCAGCTGCTCAGCATCATTTATCATCTGATCACGTTCTACATAAATTCCTGAAATAAGCAGAATTTCTCCGTATGTATGGCGACGCACCTGATCTGCAAGACTTACTTTTCCAAGAACGGCAAAAAGTTCATCAGGTGCCAGATATCGGATTCTCGCCACACCGACCAGTCTGTTCTCCTGCATGGTGTTTCGAAGAAGGAGAAGTCTATCTCCGGATTCTTTCATCGCACTCAATAAATTTTCGCGGTCTTCCTCATCTCTAAGAACAAAATTTCCTATCTCTGCCAAAAGCATCTCATCCGGTGTCTCCACCTCATCATAGGAGATCGCCCTTGAACGGATATACGGCTTATATTCCGGCTCACGAAGATAGAGTCCATTGTAATAAATATATTCCTGAACAGACGGATCAATAAGGTTCGAAATATCCCTGTTCATATCGACATTTTCACGGATTCTTGTAGAACTAATGTCCTCAAGATGCTGCGGAAGCTCAAGCTCCACTACTTTACCGCTTATCTGATCCATCATCTGGCGGTTATATCTGTTGTCTGCCTTGACATCTCCCACACGTCTAAACGCAATATGGTTCATCGAATGAATCGAATATTTGCTCGGTTTTTTCTTATATGACGATGCATTGGCTATGACATCGCTTCCGACAACTATATAAAGCTCTTTATCTTTAAAAACTTCTCTTAATCGCTTCAAATCTACCGGATTTGCGATATTTACCGGAATATCATCAGGGAACAGATTCACATGGAACTCATCTGCAACCGACATACTCACGATCTGACGTCTGATGAGGTGAGGCTGAGCCTTTTTCGACCATGAGAATTCGTCAACTGACAAAAACACCTCGTATCCACGATCCCTGATCTCACGCACAATTTCCTTGTGGGATAATGTAAACGGATCAAAAGTTCCCGGGAAGAATGCAACTTTTTCCCGCTCTTCTATCTCCAAATCACCTTCTGTCATATGATATTCTGTGATAAACCGATAAATATTGGAAAGCGAAGCCGCACGGTAAAATGTCGTCAAATCATTGCCCTTATTCTCATTCAGTAAAAACAGCAGTTTTCTAAATGAAAGTGCAAAAAGCTCTTTCTTTTCACGACACTGCATCCAAGAAGAACCAAATACGGTCTGTCCAAGTACCAACATTGACTCCTGTCGTACAGATTCGCGGTAGTTTGCAAGGCCACTTAGCAATATACCTAAAAGTCGTGCACGCCTATCTTCACATATATTCTCATCTTCTTCAAATCTTTCATGATAGCAGGAATATCTTTCAAGCAGCATGCCTACCGTATCAAGTGCAACCGAAACAATCTGATCATTGGCATTGGCCATCATTCCATGCAGATAGGAAATAACCTCCTCAAGCTGTTCCGGTGGAAGCCAGAGTGCAGCCTGTCCCAGGTATCTCGGTATATATTTTGAAAATTCGTACTCTCCGACTTCCAGTCCTTTCATAAGCTCGATAACGATCTCATTTCTCTGATCAGGGGTCAGAAGTCCAATGATGCGAAGCAGTGCTTTTCCGGCATCATGGCGCACAATCACATGCTCACTTACCTTTACGAGATTGGAAAGGTGTGCCGCAATGTGTAATATATGATCCTGTTTTCCATGTGCAATCTGGTCAACGAGAAGCTTTATATTGGCTGCCTTGATAACCCACGGTGTAGCTGTCTTAAGGTTATCAAGGAAAATATCAGAGACAACATCCCTGTCATACAGAAGTTTCTGCTCTTTAGATGTATCCTGGCCAAGATTATTGAGCACACGGTATTTGAGGAATGTCATCGTGATGTTGTCCTCTACCTGAGCAGCCTTTACACATGCAAGGATATCAGCACTGCAAGGATGTTCCGGTGCATATGCAGTTAAAAGCTTAAATGCACGCCAAGATGCAATCCGCACCTCAGCCTCACTGCTCTGAGACTCGATCAGGGCAAATTTTGCAATTTTGCCAAGCTCTTCCTCATTTAATTTATCAAATGGCATGAAATGGATGGTATCAAGCAAAGGAAATGCCTCTCCCGGCTCCAGTTCATCCGCACGATCATACCAACTAAGAAACGTCACCAAAAAATCATGTAAGTCGCCCGGTGTAGCATGATCGACAATCGATGCCAGAACATTTTTTAGATGGTAACGGATACGGCGTTTCTGCTGTGCCATCAGCTTATGATCAGGCCTGATTATCATCTCCAGATAATCTCTCCAAATCTCAGCCACACGTTCTTCGGCGATATCAGGCATGCCTGCCGGACGCTCCTTGCGGTATCCGGCGTTGAATTGTGCGATGACATTTCCGAGAAGTCTGGCCGCCTGCACACGGATATCTCCCTCTCGGTGCATCAAAAGTTCGTATAAAAAGGCTAATGTCTGCTCTTTCTGTTTATCATTGGTATATGTGAAATACTCATGGAAAATATTCAAATACGCACGTACACTTTTCCAATCTTTCTCACTTCTGGCTGCCTCAAGAAGATTACCGAACTGTCTCTCTGCACCCATCTGATGCATAACACGGATATTGTGTTCTATGCCCATGAAAATAAGTGATCTGACAGTCTGCGGTGCATTTCTAAGGGAAATATCCGGCAAAACCTCCGGTTTTTTCGGATGTCCGTCAAGATCTACGTCTACACCGAGAGATCTCATATAATCTTCAAAATCATGAAGCTTTGAATATACAAATTTATAGCGGTTTAGCTTGGCTTCGTCAACATTATCAAGCTTTGACAGGATAACATTGAATGCCTCATCAAGGTTCGAAATATATGTAATCTCGCGTCCATCTTCTCCGCGGCTCTGTTTTACCCTAAAATCTGAATAAATGAGTACCAGCGATTCAACTGAAAGGTTCTCCGGTTCAAGGTCCCAGGTTGAATGGTTAGCCGCAATATGTCCGATATATTCCATTGAATGATTATTGAACCACTGATTGGTATAATAATAGTGGAGATAAGGAACTCGCTCGTTGGGCTTGCAGCCGAATTTTCCGAGGTCATGGCCCGCTGCCGCACCGGATGTCAGAGTTAAATCAATCGGAACTCCCGCCTCATAAAGACCTCTTGCGACCGTCATGGCCACATAATGAACACCTGCTATATGTTCCAGTGTCCTAAACGGTGTAACCTCAGCATTGAGACGCATCATCTCATAGATGTATTCCTGTGTGAAAAACTTCTTAAATCGGCTGTACTCCGCTGCACACTCAAAGCTGTTCGCTTCCTCATCATCAAGAAATTCAAAATCTTCCATTGGTTTGAAAGGAAGTACTGCCCGCTCGCGATCGAATACAAACTTAAGAACAGCCAGATAAAACTCCGCTCCGGCTGAATATTCTGCATTTTCTTTCGTAAAATCAGCATCAGGATAAAGAATATGGCATACATACTGGTATGTGAATTTCATCCAACCGTCTTCTGGTTCTCTACCAAGAAGCCCTAACGGTTCCTCACAGATTTCATAGATCGCCTTACATGAAATTCGTTTCTTGATCGGAAATATATGTGAAAACTGTTCCTCCCAGTGCTCTTTATTCATAAGCATCATGACATTTTTTCGGCTAAGTCCCGATCTGTCCAGAAAATCCTTTTCACAAAGACGCTCTGTAAGCTCTGCCGCTGCCTGACGTATATCCTTTTTACTCATTCACATCCCTCACATTTCCTGAATGGCCTTTCAAATGTCTTTTCAAACATCAAAGTCACTCTGTTTATTTCTTAAATCACCTTATTTTATTACGCTATTTTCATTACACCATGCAAAATATGAACCTATATCTTATCTTTTCGAATCTCTGGAATCTCTATTCCAAGCTGTTTCGCCATCGCATCTGCGATCACCTGATGATCGTCCCAGTGTTCCATACCTGACACCATCACATAGGCAAATGGGCGTCTACCATCCTTCATGAATACTGGTATGCAGCCACCACATACGAAGAAATTCTCCTCTCGCACTTTCCATGATGTCTCCAGTTCTCCGGCTCTAGATGCCGTAAGTGCCCGAAGCGAACTCATCCCGGTAAGTCTTGAAGCAGCCAGTTTATTGGTCATCCACCAGTCAGCTTCCAGAGTCGCACCTTCCATCTTGTAAGCAAAAACTGTTGTCTCATCCTCAACTATTCGTATCGCAACAGAACCATGATACTTCTGCTTGGTAATCTCAGCAATCAAAAGTCCCAGCTCAAGTGCCTGTTCTCTCGTAAATGTATCATATAAAAGAACCGATTCCTGTTTTTTTAAAATCTCGTTCCATTGCTCTTCTGTGTAGAAATTCTTCATACGCTGCCCTCCTGTATCTTTCTTCTTTTTCACTGACGTTTTCTCTTATCATAACATTTTTGATGCATAATTTCCAGCTATAAACAAATTGACCTCTATACGCCCGAATCAATTTTCTTTGATTAGAATTAAATATGATAGACTCTGAAATAAATCTCTCATAAAAAGTATTGACTTTTACTATCATAGAACCCATAATGTAAATAGTAATTATTACTACTATTATTTGTTATAGATAGGAGAATGGCCTATGAAGACCTTAAAATACAGCCGTCAACGTGAATCAATCAAAACATGTCTGATGAACCGCAAAGATCACCCTACTGCAGATGCTCTGTACACCAGCATCCGCGAACAATTTCCGAATATCAGTCTCGGTACGGTTTATCGCAACTTAAACCTGCTAGTTGAGCTCGGCGAAATCCGCAAACTGTCCTGCGGTGACGGCACGGATCATTTTGATTATGATACATCGCCACATTACCACTACGTCTGCCGCTGTTGCGGCAGAGTCATGGATATGCAGATGGAAGTGGGTACGGAGCTTGAGACAGCCGCAAGGGAGTTTGCACCGGGCTCGATCGACGACCATACTGTGTTTTTCTATGGAACCTGCAATGATTGTCTAAATATGGAAAAGAGTTGATACACCGGCAATTATTCAGACAATTTATCGCTTGTCGATAAAAAGGAAAATGATAGGAATTATTTTTATTTTCTCATTGACATTCGCGACGATATGTGCTATCTTAATATCAGTAATCATTACTGTTTTATACAAAGCACATGATTACAAATGATTTTACTATCTATTAGTTGTTTCTATAAACATGAATTCAAAAAAATTAGAAAAGGAGATTTAAACTATGAAGAAATTTGTCTGTACAGTATGTGGTTATGTATATGAGGGCGAGGCTGCACCGGAGAAATGTCCAGTCTGTAATGCACCAGCATCCAAGTTCAAAGAGCAGTCCGGTGAGATGACATGGGCCGCTGAGCACGTAGTTGGCGTTGCACAGGGTGTAAGCGAAGATATTCTCGAAGATTTAAGAGCTAACTATGAAGGCGAGTGCAAGGAAGTAGGTATGTATCTGGCTATGGCACGTGTAGCTCACAGAGAGGGCTATCCGGAGATCGGTCTTTACTGGGAGAAGGCAGCTTACGAAGAGGCTGAGCACGCTGCTAAGTTTGCAGAACTTCTCGGTGAAGTTGTAACTGATTCAACCAAGAAGAATCTTGAGATGCGTGTAGAGGCTGAGCACGGTGCAACTGAAGGTAAATTTGACCTTGCAAAACGTGCAAAAGCTGCTAATCTGGATGCAATCCACGATACTGTTCATGAGATGGCTCGCGATGAAGCAAGACATGGTAAGGCATTCGAGGGTCTGTTAAAGAGATACTTTAACTAATCTAAATTATAAAGG
>CAVKOQ010000007.1:0-39952 GCA_963657995.1 bacterium | reverse complement strand
TGACCATCGTGCGTATGGAGAAAAGTCTCACTGGCCTCCTTTGCCGCTTCCCGCATATGTACTGGCAGCGACTGCCAGTCTTTTTCAGAGACTATCTTGGCCATTTTCCTGCCATCTATCTCACAATCATCAAAATAGACATTGCCGTGACTTCCCGGTGCACTGATGTCCTTTATGGCCAAAATAGACATTGCCGTGACTTCCCGGTGCACTGATGTCCTTTATTGCCGCTTTCAGATTGTGGTAAAGATCTCCGTATGAAAGCACCGCCAATATCTCATCGTCGCCTTTTAGAAGTTCTCTGACAGTTTCCCAGGTCTTTGCTTTCTCCCTTGAAAGTATTGCCTCGGCATTAAGCGGGGTATCTGCATCTGCCCAGCCGTGTTCTGTCAGGAAACGAAGTGCCCCTTCGTAGCTTTTTACGGACAGCAGCTGTTCGATATGTGCGGAGGAAAAAAGCCCATTTTCCAGTGCCCTTATCCGGGCGACCGCGTAGGCATATTTTGTATCAGACATATAAGCCCTCCTTACTTTCTCCTGCTGTTATCAAAACAACATCGAGTGTACCTTGTCGGCTAACTCATCCCGCTGTGATTCAAAAAGTGCACCTGCGGAACAATTCTCCTCGATACCGCCATATACCAGAACGAAACCTCCGTCTATATCCTTAGGCTCATCCATAAGTTTAAGACTTCCATTCTTTTGGGCCGCCGCCTTCTGTATCTTTGCCGGAAAATCGTCCGGCATACGCTCTAAATCTTTTTTTGAAACATAGATCTCTCCCGTTCTATCAGTCACATAACGGAAAAGGAGCTGCTCCATCCATGCAAAATAGTCCTCATCAGGCTTTTCAAGTAACTCTTTATGAGCCGACTCAAGCATCAAACCGATAATCTCCTGAGCCGACTCAAGCATCAAACCGATAATCTCCTGCTTTTTAGCCAGTATAGTCTGACGTTTTTTTAGATCTGCCGAAGAACGAAGTCGCTCCTCATAGCTTTTTTCAAGCTGTATGGCCGCCTTAGCCTGTTCTTCTTCAAGCTTTTTAACCTTTTCACCAGCCGCTTTTCGGATCTCTTCTGCTTCCTGTTCGGCCTTTTCTTTTATCGCAAGTGATTCCTGCTTTGCATCGTCAAGGATCTGAGCAATAATCTTATCTAATCCATTCATACGCTTCACTCCTCAACTGATTTTGACTCCGCTAAACTTTGACAAAATTGATATGTCACCTGTCAGTGACATAACCGTACACGTAAATTACAGTGCATTAATAGCCAGAATCGAAACCAGAAGTGCCAGAATAGCATAAGTCTCAACCATCGCTGGGAACAGCATAGCCTTACCGAACTGCTCAGGTTTCTTTGCTACGATACCGATAGATGCAACTGAGGTTCTTCCCTGATGTCTTGCAGATACCAGACCAACAACACCTATCGGAAGGCAGGCTGCCAGATATAAAAGTCCCTGTGTAACAGACATGCTCATGTCAGCACCACCGCCAAGTAAACCGATCTTTGAAAGGGCGATAAAGCCAACCAGCAGTCCGTAGATACCCTGTGTACCGGGAAGAAGCTGTAAAAGAAGTACCTTTGCAAATTTATCCGGATCTTCCGTAACTACTCCGGCTGCTGCCTGACCAGCCACACCTACACCGTAGGCTGAACCCATACCTGCAAGAATAACTGCCACTGCAACTCCCAACAACGCAAATACAATTCCGCTCATATTTAATCCTCCTTGATTTCTACGTATTTTGTCATCTGTTTAAAAGGACTGAATGCTCTTCCACCACCCTCGTAGAACTTTCCGAAAAACTCAACATACTGTAAACGGCAGGTATGTACATACGCGCCGAGCAGGTTGATAGCCAGGTTAAACAGATGTCCAAAGCAGAATACAACTACGAATACTATCACTCCAAATATATTGTTTCCAATCATACTTCCCATCTGGTTGATAACCGATGCGATAACACCGGTTGCAAGTCCGAGTGCCAAAAGACGTGAATACGAAAGCACATCTGACACCCAACCGGTAATATTGTATAAATCATATGCACCAAGTGCCAGTCTTAAAACCGGATTCTTCTTATCTCTGGCAGACATAAGAAGAATACCAACAGCTCCAGCTATAGCCATCCACTTAGCCAGTGAATTAACTATTTCCGGAAATACGATATTCATCTGAGCTATGGAACCAAAAAGGTCTGTAGGAAGAAGCATAAGTATAAGTCCCATAAGCATAAGATACCAGAACACTACATCACATATAAAATCCACAATCTTGCCGTCTTTAAGAAGCATATATCCCTTAAGACCAAGTCCAAGAAACAGATGAATCACACCGAATAACATCGAATATACCAGAAGCTTCATCGGGTCATTCAACGGGACAAACCATACTGCCGGGATCGACACTGTATGTCCGAAAAATGTCTTGCTAACGATATCTACCGCATCGCCGAAATATCCACCGAACATAACTCCCCAGAACAGTGTCGAAAGGCCGCAATACATGAAAAGTCTAAGCGACTTTCGTAAATTTTCTTCCATTCTCGGAAATTTCTTAAGTGCCAGGAAACATGCCATAAATACTATAAATCCATAGGCCGCATCCGATAGCATAAGTCCAAATAAAAATACATAGCAGGCCGCCATGATTCCTGTCGGATCCATCTCACCCTTGGCCGGCAAACCAAATGAAGCTGTTATACCTTCCGCCGATGCCGCAAATGTCTTGTTGGATAAAAGTACAGGTGCTTCCTCATCATCCGGTACATCTTCACATTCAAAAGCCAACTCGAATCTGGAAGTTAATTTCTCCTCAAGACTTTTAGAATCACGTTTCGGCACAAATCCTGTGATTATACAGGTCTTTTCTGACTGTAAGATACCTCCGAGTGCCTCATATTTTTGTGCACGCAGTCGATAGTAGTCGGATAAAAGTTTCAAATCTTCACGCATAGAAGCATATTCTTTGAGTTTTTCCTCTGTATCGGCTGCATTTTTCTCATGCGTGGCTGCTTGACTTCTAAGTTTTTCTGCATAAAGTGCCGGAACTTCCTCAACAGTCCTTACCGGACGTGCAAATCCAATCGTTCTAAGTGCTGTCTCTATCTTCTCCTCGTCTTCCTTAAGGCAGATAACCGCTATACAGGTTTGGTCAGCATCACTTCCGACCACATTCAATTCCCATTTATCAAGCTGAGGTTCTGACTTAGCCACAGAAGCGTACAATTCCTCCTGCGTATAAGTGCCTCCACTGACAGTGCCTATAAGTACCGCACATCTCTTCGTCTCCTGATAGGAAAGCGGTATATCTAGCTTTAGCCAGGGTGTAAGCCCCTCCGCCTCAGTAAGCAAGCGAAGAGCAGCCGTTTTTTCTTCTGTGATCTGCTTTTGCAGATTAAGAATATGTTCAGCAGCATCTAGAAGTTCCTGTGCATGTGCCTCTGTCTTTCGATATTCCTCCCGATTTGCAAGTGGTTTTCCGGCTAGTCCTGCAAACATCGATGTCTCTTCAGGAGAAACCGCGGCAAGTATCTCAAGTGCACGATCTGCCGTCGCAGCGTTTCTCTCAAAACGCTGCTTGTCTTCTAGCGTATCCATCCGCTTAAATATCTCGTCAGATTCGACTTCTTCCGTCAGTTCCAGCACACCCACCGCCTGCAGAAATTCCATCAGGGACTTGCGATCTTTCTTAAGGGCACAGATACATAGCTTTTGCATCTGCAATACTGCCATATCTACATCCCTCCATTCAATTGCGCATATAGATTACGGTGTCAAAACTCCAGTCTCCACGACATTCTTTCATGCCGGTGTGAGATGGAGCTTATGACACGCCCTCGTGTACGCACAAAAATAAATATATCGTCATCAGACTAACCCCTCAATCAGCTTGTCGATGACCTCCTGTTCCTGCTTTTTTGCTTTCTCACTAAGTATATTGCATTCTTCATCTGCCTCAGCAAGTGCCTTTTTTAAATACTCCTCCCCTCTTTTTGTCCGTTCTTCTTCCTGTTTAGCAGCTACATCCTTCCCCCTTTTCTGTGCATCTGCAATCATCCGATCCGCTTCTGCCTCAGCATCCGCCTTGATATGCTGTGCTTCCTCCAAAGCCTGCGCGACCAGTTCAGACGCTTTTTCTTCTGCCTCCTTGACCGCCTGGATCGTCTCCTTGACCATCGAAACACCACCTTTCCCCAAAAATAACAGCGAATAAATTTTCTCGCATTTGTAAGTTATTATATCTTTTTCATTATCATTTGTCCATTGAATGTTATAATTTTGAAAAATTTTTTTGATAATTTACAGAAGTTTCAGATTCATGAAAAATAATTAATTTGTAACTGTTTAGAGCTAAACAAAATTTCGTATAAAATCATAAAAAGCTGCAAGACAGCTATCTAATCACTGTCTTACAGCTTTCACCAAAATCTAAAAAATTGATACTTTCTCAAATATCCTGGCTTTAAGCCAACCATCCAATCGAATTGAGCACAAAAATCCATAAAAAGATCGTCACTACCGAGGCCGTTGTACTGAGTACGACAAATTGGCCTGCCAGCTCTCCGTCTCCGCCCATGTTCTGAGCCATCGCATACGATGCCGTTGCAACCGGTGTTGCAAACATAACAAAATACACGAAACGCTCCACACTTGTAAGTCCAACCAGATTAGCCACAGCCAGACTGATAATAGGTAAAAATACCATCTTGAATGTCATTGATGGAACTACATACTTAAGATTTGCTTTTACAGCATCAAAATGTAGCGTTCCACCGAGTACAAACAGGGCAAGCGGTGTTGTCAGATTTGCAAACTGCTTAATCGGTTCTGATATCGATGACGGAAGTTTGATCCCCAGGATATGGAAGATAAATCCGACAAGCGCACCTCGAATCATGGGATTCTTAATGATATTGCCCACAAGTTCAGACATCGGAATCTTGCCACCTCTGAAGGTCTCAAGGATTATAACTGCAGTAATATTGTAAACCGGAATTACAATCGCGATCATCATCGCTGCTAAGACTGAACCTTCTTCACCAAAAATGCTGGAGGCAAGCGTAATTCCAAATAATACAAAATTGCTTCTGTAGATTGCCTGAATGATAACTCCACGTTTGGAATTCTCCTTGATGATTCTCGGAACCACTACCATCAGAAAAGCTTCCAAAACCAGCACACTTACAATCGCAGTGATTACCAGTTTGATATTCAGTGTCATTCCTGCCGGAACAGAGTATAAGTTGTTAAACATGAGGATCGGGAAGAAGGCCTGAAATATAACCTTGTTCAGGTTATTCATGAACTTCTCGTCTGCCAGTCCGAATATTCTGACACAATATCCAAATGCGATATAGATCAGAAACGGGAGTACCGTGTTAAACGCAAATAAAAAATTTTCCATATAGTTCCTGCCACTTTCTTTATATAACCCAACTATTTTCCAACCTGATGCAGTTAATTATAACCTCTCAATAAAAAATCAACAAGAACCATTTTGTTATTATATCCATTCTATATAGGAATATCGCGGCCCTTAAGAGCCAAGCAAAGCAGTTTGACTCTGAAAGGTCGCGATTTCATTTACAGTACGTATACAAGATCATCTAATGGTTTGCGATCTGCATGCAGTCTTGAAGGATGTGCACTCTCAGCCGGATAACCAAGCGGCAGATATGCGATCGGTTTTAAGCCTTCCATCTCCGGAAATTGTTCTAAAAGTTTTTCCGGGCTGAACATGCCGACATATGTTGTTCCCAGACCAAGATCTGCTGCCTGAAGCATCATCTGTGAAACTGCAAGAGCTGCATCGATCTCGCCGTGATTCTTTCCATCTTCTTCACGTTTCCATGCAACTTCCGGATCGTATGCTACTACGATAACAACAGGCGGATGGAAATGGCAAGCGGTGCAACTATCTGCCTTAGCCAGTGCCTCTTCACTCTTCATAACAAAAAAACGCTGTGGTTGTAAGTTGTGTGCAGTAGGTGCCTTGCGGCCTGCCTCTAACACTTTGAGAATTTTCTCATTCTCGACAAGGCGGTTGTCAAACTTACGCAGTGAATAACGTGCTTCGCATAATTCTTCAAAATTCATTTTTTATATACTTCCTTTCACTAGTGTATTTTTAGTATGTATTTTTAGTATAGTCTTTTGCTTTTTAGTATACCTTACTGCTTTCCATGATATCTTATGCAAAGCATTGTAATATCATCAAATTGTTCTGCTCCGGCTGCAAATTCAACCACAGCACCATATACATGATCAAGTACTGCCTCAGGATCTGCATCCGGCTCTTTATTGAGTGCAGTCAACATGCGATCTGTACCAAAGAATTGATCTTCTTCAGTTGTAGTCGCCTCCGGAACACCATCTGTATAGACAAATACGCTGTCTCCCGGGTGAAGTTCAAATTCATGTTCCTGAAATCTTGCTTCGTCAAATGCTGCAACAACCATGGAATGACGGTATACAACAAGCTCATAATTGCCGCCTGCTCTTCTGAGTACCGGATGTTCATGTCCTGCATTGGCAGCAATTCCCTTTCCGGTCTCAAGGTCGATAATTGCAATCCATACGGTAACAAAAAGCTCTTCCTTATTGCCTTCGCACATCTGAACGTTGACATCTTTTAAGATCTCTGCCGGAGTTCCGCCCATCATTGCACGGGTTTTAATTGCTGTCTTTGCCTTAGCCATAAATAGTGCAGCCGGAACGCCCTTGCCTGACACATCAGCCATAACAAGAACCAGATGTCTGTCATCTCTCATAAAGAAATCATAGAAATCACCACCGACCTCTTTTGCCGGATTCATGGAAGCAAAGATAGAAAACTCTTTGTGGTCAGCATACATATCAAATTCCTTTGGAAGCATGCTTGCCTGAATATCAGTAGCCAGCGAAAGTTCCATGGAAAGTCTTTCTTCTTTTGCTGTCATTTCCTTTAAATCGGTAATATAGTTCTGCAAAGAATCCGTCATACTGTTAAACGAAGTTGCCAGACTTCCGATTTCATCATTTGTCACAACCTCAGTTCTGTGCTTAAGATCACCGTCACTGATTTTCTTTACATCCTCTTCAAGTTTCTTAAGCGGACTGGCAATTTTCCTTGAAAATCTTCCGGCAAACAATGTAACAAAAATGAGAATCAATGCACTCAGTGACAGACAGCTCTGGATCACTGTCGTGATTCCTCTTACAACAGATGCGATCACATTCTTTGTATTATCGTCAATACCTGTCTTTATCAGGACAGCCGGTTCAACTATCGTAGATACAGGTGTTGATATACAAATTGTCCATCCAAGTGAATCAATTGTAGCATATGCAATATATTCCGAATTTTCATCTGTTCCGCTCTTATAGATACCGTTTTTATCTTCAAGAATTGTTTTTCCTGCATCACGAAGAGCCGCTGATCTGGTAGAATCAAAGATATTTCCCAAGTTAGAAACATCAGCATTGTCACTGTCTTCCGCAATAATTTCACCCTTGGAATCAATCAAGATCGCCGACGACGGATCAGTGATTCCATCGTTAACCATCGATTCGTTGAGTGTACTCATCAAAATATCTATACCGATACAGCCATAAAACTGTCCTGATGCATCGGTAAAAGGTGCGACACAGGTAACAGTCAGACCTCTTCCATATCCATCCTGATAGGAATCTGTAATGGCATATCCATCAGAATTTTTACCTAATTGATACCAGCTGGCATCTCTGAATTCATAATAACCCTCACCGACTAATCCACCAGTATCTGAATATGGGTCGTAGCTTATAAGAAGTCCGCTCTCAGTTCCGATATAGATAGTCGCGACATTTTCCTGTTCCTGAACAATCGGTGCAAACACATCCAGCATATTGCCAAGGAGTCCACATTCCTGCCTGAGATCGCTATAATTTATCCCTTCATTGGCAAGAGTTCTTTGCATAACCCAGTTACCACCATTCTCTTTTCTGGGTATATCAACTTCTTTATCTGGATAAGAGTTACCATCCATATAAAGCGAATGTGCATAGGACGATGCGTATAAAAGCGAATCTGTATAGGCATCCATCTTCTGCTCTGCAAGCAGAGCTTTGTTGGTTACCTGATTTTTCATATTCTTTTCCAATTCCTGCATGATTGCCTGCATGCTAGTCTCAGAAGCAGAAGCTCCAAGCTCTGTAGAATTCTTAACCGCCGAAACACGAATGTAGTGAATCGAGGTCAAACAAACAAGCATGGACAGAATCAGCGTAGTCATTGAAAAATAGAGAGTTGTGGAAACCATTTTTCTGACAACTGAAACATGTTTTACTTTTTTCCCCTGTTCATCGATTTCAACAGATATATCAAGATTATCATATCCAAGACGTCCCATGATGGTCTCATCGATCATCAGCGTCGCCACAAGGAAGAATACACATCCGACTACCTGAAACGGTGTTGCTGTCGTATATGGTTTATTAAAAATGCGGCACATAATCGGATCGGTAATCAGTGTGATCATGATTTCCGCCGAGAAAATAAGGGATGTTTTCAGTGGTGTCACATACTTTTGTGCCGAGAGCTGGATAACTCCATATATTACTCGGATAAAAATACCGATAAACAAGGCACTGATCCAAAATGCACGCTCGGTTGGCAAAGTGAATGTCGTCTGTCCCAGTGCACACTGAACCAGCCATCCGATCAGGGTAAATATCGCACTGAACAGCATCTGTGTAAATGACAGTGCTACTGAATCTTCATTTTCACCTGTAATACCTACACTGACAACATATGCTGCAAAGAAAACATCTGCGATAATCAGATACACGGCATCACTTGATGCAAAAAGTGCATCCACATCTGCCCCGAACATCAAAATCAATGCAATGATCGCAATGACTGTGGCTATTCCGGAGAAGAAATTGATCTTTTTCTTAAGAAGAATCAGAAGCGGTGTGATAAATACAAAATAAAGGCTGACAATACTTGCAGTCATGACGCTGTCCATATGTCCTGATCCCATCAACAGGAACAGGTTGAACCCCGTCAGCAAAATTGAAAAAAAAGCACCCTTTTTCAGCGTTGTTTTGCTTATCTTTTTAATCGTTCCGGGCCTTAATCCTCCTAACAGCACCACACCAATTGCATTGGTTATGCATAGGAATGCAAATTCTGACACTGAATCAGGTACATTTTGCAGAAATACGTACTGAATGGCTGCCAAAAATGTAATAAATACTAAGCCCAAGGTTGCCATACTCTGCTTTGACTTTACCATCATATTCCTACCTTTCCTTAACCATGTATTTTTTTATCAGAAATACCGGTCTATAAATATTTTTAATCTCTCTAAGTCCCGCAATGCCGAGATCTTCCTCCATATTAACATATTTACAGTCCATTGCACACTGTTTGACGGATTCCATTCTTAAAATTTTATATATATTCAGAACGCTTCTGTCTCCCTTCTCAGCAATCGCATCATAATATTCATCACTGAGTTTCGTACCATATCCAAATCCCCTTATAACACCATCAATTCTGACAACCACTCCGCTAAGCTTAAGTTCATCAAAATGTTCAAACTGGAGCCTGATCATCCGTGATTCACGTTCAAGGGATTCCATGTCATGAGTATCCTTATTCATATCCAACCACTTATTTTCGAATTCCCATATCTCGTTTAAATCGGATAATGTTATCTTTTCTACACTGGCACGTTCTTGGTAGGTATTCCAAAAAGCTCTAACTTCTCTTCTGCGTTCCTGCAGTTTGCCGCCTGAAAATGTAGACATCTGCTTTGTATCGAAGATATACTCTGCAAGATCTCTATCTTCTTCAATATCAAAGGTATCCGAAAATTCTTCTTTTAAAAAATCAGCATACTGCTCAGTCAATGTGATAAATCTGACTTTTTTCCCATATCTGTGGGCATCAGACAAGATATTTAAAAATGCCTGTTTTCTATCTCCGTCACCCATAGGGGCAAGATATACTCTATAATTTTCATCGCAGAGATTTCTCCTGAGCGTGTAAAGCATATTATCATGCTCATAAAAAGCATCTCCGTATTTTTCTGACAATGAATACATGCTCACAAATGAATGCTGGCATGAGCCTTCTCCATATTCAGACATATATTTGTAAATAATATCTCTGTCACTAAGTTCCACTGGTTTAAAATTTAATTCTGCCATTAATTACCTCTTGCTGTCTCCTCTATAGTAAGCGTATTGGAATATTACGTTCGGAATATATTCTGATAGCCTGAATGCTCCTTCTTGTATTGTATTATTTCATTTTTTATTATCTGATATCTTTTCTCTGGCACTGGAAGAACGACTTTATTGCAAAGTATCACCTCGTACCTGTTCGTTCTGGAAATATAGTTAATATTTACCAGAAAGCTTCTATGTACTCTGCAAAACTGGCCAGACAGCTCCCTGGCCAGTTCTGATATCCTATTTTTTACCGTGACTTTTCTATCTATGCCATGGATGATACAGTGCGTGCGTTCAGCCTCAATATATATGATCTTATTGAGTTCCACAAATATCGTTTCGTTGTCAACACTGCTAAGCGGAATAATCCTGTTGTCAGAAATGTGATTCTGACATATATATTCATAGGCTTCTTTTGCAGCACGGTATGGAAATGGTTCATCCTTATCCACATACTCCCAGGGATTTGACAAGTGCAAGTGAACAACCTGCGGCTTCTTGTCTCGCCAAATCCACTGAAAAGTAACTCTCTGTTTCATCACAAGAAGCATCTTACTTCCCGGATCTGTAGCTGCTACATATCTTCCGACTACAGTGCAGAAATCTTTCCCGCTGGCTGCTATATAGTACTCGTCCTCCGATACGTCAACCTTCGTATCCTGTTCAGGTGTCAGTTTTTCCTTGAATACATCCTTCCCTATCACATATTGCTCTTCTAACGGTCCTACCCACGATATCTCATCCGCAATATACGACAATACGAATTCAAAATTTCTCGCATAATGCTCACGTATCATCATCTTGCTGAGCTCGGGCATGAGGACCTGCCAGTTGGATCTGGTTATATCTATCATATTATTAAATGTCTCCTTAGGCAACTGGTTTTTGACAGTTTCCCAATGCTAATTTGGCATGTATTTAATGAAACTTTCCAATGTCATTGCACCATGATCTAAATCAAGTAGCTTATTTACCCATCTATCTACCACCTGAAGTGCAACACCTATCACGATCTGTATCATCTCCATGCCTCTCTCGTATGGCAGATCGATCTTGAACATTGCAGTAGCTCGATAAATAAGAGTGGATTTATCCGGACTAATAAGAAAATATCCATCTATCATGTAATAGTTCAATATCCGAATAGCTTCTTCTATCACGTCCACATTATCTTCTGAAAGTTCTTCTGACAAAGATAGACTAACCGTGAAACAATGAACATCCGCATTATCTCCAGTAATTGGCATGAAATAATATTCTCCCATAACTTCATCCGCCTTGGGGCCCATCTCCCTATGAAGCGTAGTCAGGATATCTGTCGGCAGTCCTTCCTCTTTCTTTCTTAGAACTGTTGGGACATCGTAACTCTCCATTTCCTTTTTTAAATCCTCAAGTATTTTGTCCTGAAATTCTTTAATTACTGTTTTATCCATCGGTTTTCCTCTCGTATTTTATATAATCATTATCCCACTATTTTTGCACTGATATCTTCAACTGTTACATTAGGTTCTCCGTCACTGTCCTCTGGATATTTTACATCGACACCAATACCATTCAATAATTTGGCATAAGCCTCTTCTTTCTTGCATTTACCATCTTTTACATCCTTATCTAATACCATCTTTCCTCTTTCTACCACACCATCTTTATAAAAAGCATGAGCGTATAAGAACTCTGCATATTCCTCGATGATCGCCACGTAAAACGAATTAATATTTGCGAATCCAAACATTGCCGTAACATCATCCCTAAGTGTATCCTTAAGTTTTTCTTTGTTATTACCTATGGTGGTTATATAATCTGTTTTCTTTGTTGGCGACCACTTCATAGCATCTATACACTTATAACAATTTCCCAAGACTGTATCCAGCAGAGATTCTGTCATAGCTGTACCTTCAAGTGGTTTATCCATACCAATATATTCATCAATTGTTTTTTTCTTATCGCTCTTATTTTTGAAATACATTGCTATACTTGTTGATACTGTAATTACAGAACCGATACCATTTAATATGGTTCCTATTCCTGCTCCAACCAGTGTAGCATCCATAATTCCTCCAGCCAACTGAAGTGCTCCAGCTACTAGGTCTGCGGTTCCTCTGATTTCTTCATTATCATGAATTCTATCAGCTAAACTTGTAAATCGATTAATCATCCCCCTATTAGCTTCTTCTTTTTCAAGATCTGACAGTTCTTTTGCACCGGCATTTATATCCTCTCTCTGACTATCAGTACTCAAAAGCTTAGCCGCTCCCACACCATAATTTACTACACCAGAAACAATTCCGCCATATGCTATTGCTTTCGATGCGTGTGTCAAAGCTGGAGATTTTGCTATTTCCAAACCAGCTGCTATTTCTTTAGCATTTTTAATTGTATATGCACTGTTTGTCACAGATTCAGCGATCGCAGACATATCAGATGTGATCTCAAAACATTTCTTCGCTATTTCACCTGCTGTTTCTTTCGACGCTCCCTTTGTTAGAGCAGCAATTGCCAAACAACCACTAATAAAGGATGTTAATCCCGCTACTGAATTCAGTATTCCATCTGCTCTAGTCATTTTCACTTGACTGGCATCACCAATATTCCAGTGAATATAGCTTCCATAATCCGGGAGCGAACTTACTGTACTTCCAGATTGTTCTAAAACAGTTGTACTTGTTCCTACTATTTTCTCCTTAACAAATTCTAGTTTTTCTTCACTAGTCATTTCAATCGAACCATCATCGGTCTTTTTGTTCGCCTGCTTGTCATTAAATTCTCCCGTTTTTTTTGTGTACGAGATTCCCCCGTTTTTTTGCACCTCATCATCTATTTCGCCCAGAATTTTCAAATGTTCTTCCACATTACGAGCACTATCACTAACAAGCTTTTTATCTTTACTCTTCTTCTTGTTTTCAAGAATTTCTCTATGTTTTGCTGCTGCTGCTATAAACACGTCAAAAGCAACCTTTCTCTTTTGAGCCGCCTTAACAAGCTTCGCATGATCATACTTAGGTACGGCAGTAGCTCCCTGTCCTTTTGGTCGTTCTGACTTTTTCTCTGGTTGCTGTTCCGCTTGCGATTCTGACTGCTGCTCCGACTGTGATTCTGGCTGCTGCTCCGACTGTGATTCTGGTTGCTGCTCCGACTGTGATTCTGGCTGCTGTTCCGGCTGTGATTCTGGCTGCTGCTCCGACTGTGATTCTGGCTGCTGTTCCGGCTGTGATTCTGGCTGCTGCTCCGACTGTGATTCTGGTTGCTGCTCCGACTGTGATTCTGGCTGCTGTTCTGATTGCTGTTCCCCCTCTGAAACCTGCTCTTGCGCTGACTCGGAAGGTGCCTCAACCTCCCCTAAGCTTGCATAATTATTGAGAGCACCACGATAACTTTGTGCTTTTCGCATTGCTTCGGATAGTTTATCCCAATATATATACGAACCATCTACTCGCTTCCAAAATTTCCATTTTGTAGCTATCATTGCTGATTTAAATTCATCCAGATCGGGCTCGTATCCAACCTGAGAGGCCATGATATCCATCATATCCGGCTGTTTTCTTTTTTTCTTTTCAACCAGATAAAAGCCCAAAAGTTTAACTCTTAAAGGTTGTGCCATAACAAACATATTAACAAATTTGGTATGATCGTCTCCAATTCCAATTCCACGTTTTGAGCAATTCCTATAAAGCCATTTTGAAATCTCACGTACTCCATTTTTGGCTCCCTCGCTTATCTTTTCATCCATTTTATCTGCTTCGTCTGGACCCAAAAGTTTTACATTTCCAGCTTTCAAACTGTCAACCACACCCGTTTTGTATAGCGAAAACTCATCAGCTTGCTTCCTAGCATTATCATTTCTTTTATTTTTTTCATGTTCTTCATCGCTGACACTGTCATTGAGTCCAAATCTCTTCTGTCCTCTGAAAAGATCTAAATAATCTTTGACCAATTCTTCATACTTGCCTGACAAATCGAACCAGTGTGTTGTATATTCAGCCATCTGTTGTCCATTTGCATCATGATGTGCATCTATAAACTCTGATATTTCTTTATCATACAAATTAAAAAAATTCCTTTTCATTGCAAGGTCACTTTTCCAATTTATATTGTACGAATTTTCCATAGTCTTTTTGAGTTCTCTATACTCCACAGCTGGTTTTTCTACAGCTTTTCTTGTTTCTTCTCTTCTTTCAGCTAATGATTTCGCCATCTCTCATCCCTCCTTCTTCCTTACCTATTTGACATATCATGTGAAATCATCGGATATAATTCTCCCAGATATCCCATCTTTTCTTTCGTCAATACCAGATTGTTCTTTACCATCTCACGTTTTGTGGCTTTTAATATATCCACCATGGAAATAGGCTGTTTTTTCTCTGCTGCCAGATATGCCGCTGAAATTACCACATTCTTGATAACAGCTCCTGTGAATTCAAATGTATCTGCCAGCTCTCTCAAATCTACATCGTCTCCCAATGGTGCCTCCTCTGGGATTACCGATTTCCAGATCTCATAACGGACATTACTATCAGGTTCTTTAAAAAGTATATAATATTTGAATCTTCTTATGAATGCCGGATCTATAAAATTGGCATTGTTGGTGGCAAGAATAGTGATACCGCTGTACTCTTCTATACATTGCAAAAGCAATGATGACTCAATATTGGCAAATCTTTCGTTTGAACCTGTAGCTTCCATTCTTTTATTGAAAATTGCATCTGCCTCATCAAAGAAAAGAATACTGTTGCTTTTTTTCGCCTGGTCAAATATCAATCTAATATTCTTCTCTGTCTCACCAACGTATTTATCGATAATCTGTGACAAATCAATCTTATATAACTCCATATTGAGTTCATTGGCAATAACCTGGGCTGCCATAGTTTTTCCTGTTCCGGGCGGTCCGGAAAATAAAACCGTAATGCCGGCTCCATATGGAATAACTCGTGAAAAATTCCATTGATCGAGAACTATATTCTTGTTCTTCACACAGTTACACATATCTCTCATGATTTCCTTGTCATCGGCATCCATCTTAAGATCGTCCCATGTAAAATTGGACTTCACTCTAGTCGTCTTTTCAGATAATTTGTGCTCAATTTGCGCATAACAGCACCGATACAGTTCTTTTTCATCTATCTTATCTTTTTCGTCAATACCAAATTTAGCTTGTCTGATAGCTCCTTTAATCTGACCGGGAGTGATAATAAATGTATTAGCTATTGCTGTATAATTGAAGTTTTCATCCAGACTGCATTCCTTCAGATAATATTTCCAAACTTCAATTCTGTTTTGTTCTGTCATCGCCTTAAGCCTTATATGATATACAGATTCTGTTGTTCCCGTCTTCTCTTCTCGTTCCGAAAGAAGGAATATGTGTTTTACATCCGCTTTCAACTCTTTTTCAACCATGGAAACAAATCTATTGAAATCATCTTCTGAAAGGCTTTCCAGACCATATATTACCATGGCATGATGATATAAAACGCATTCTCTCTTGATAAAGCGAAGATACTTTATTATTTCCATACATCTATCCGTCTCAGGTTTTTCAGAAATATTTTTACAGTCATAGAACACGAATCTTTCATGCATCTTTTCTGAGACATGCTTTAACAGGTGCTTTTTTCCAGCCCCCTTATCTCCTGTAATAAGCAAAATCGGACTTGAACTGTTCATGAAAGATTGAATTAACTTCATCTGTTCATCCATAAAAAACAGCGGCTCTAATTCATCATCATTTTTTGTAATCCACGCACCTGCCGGAAAATAACATCCTGTTCCAAGTATAATGTCCGCAAGACGTCTGTCACATACCAATTCCTGAGAGAAAAAATCACCTTTAAGGTCAAATGAGGGATAGAGAAACTCCAAAATATTCACATTTTTCTGAATAGCCAGATAAGAATCTATGGCTTCCGGATAATCATCCGACAGAAACAGCTTTCTACAAAATTCCAACGTAGGGCTGCCTGATTTAGTGCCACAAATACCTTTTATGATTGCCGCATAATCAGAATCCAGATGTGTTTTAAGTGTAAACATCATGGTACATCGCATAAAATCATCTGCCTCTAACTCTTTAAGCACATATTCAAGCGGATAATAAAGTTCTTCACCTTCTATAAACTCCCTGCGCTCTTCAATATTTTTTTCCCATACTTTGCGATCCTGCACCTCTTTAATTCCATTTTTCTTAAGCTTCGACTTTAGTATCTGTTTCCATCCACTAAACGTCTCTTCAGTTATACCGACATACTCTTCCTGAGTGCTGTTAAGATGACTTAATAGCAAAACATCCATATATGCAAGCATATCATCAAGATATTCTCTGTAATGTTCATAAGGAATATGTCCAAGATATGAAACTGCAGGATCTTTCATGGGAGACTCCTTTCGATAAGAGATTTTGAGCTTTAGTACACCTCAATCCACCGCTCGTAATCTGTCTTTCCTTCATTCATGTACTGGTCACAGAGGTAGAAATATTTCTGTGCAGCCTTGTCGAATTTGTTGACTCTGAGCACTTCAACGAAACTGTTTCTTGCTTCCTGTGCTTTGCCTTCGAAGAAATATTTAATGCCCTTTTCAAATTCCTCTGAAGTCTGCTCTTTGGCAATTCGCTCCTTGGCATTATTTGTATCAAATACCTCGTAGACTAAGCGAAGTGAATTATCGGTGCTGAGTTTCACGTAGCCAAAGGTGCGCACACGATACTCGGTCTTAAAGTTCTCTATCTGTTTTGCTGCCTCTTCAAGAATAAGTATCTGTGCACCATGGTCGTCTGCAATTCTACGAAGGAATTTTACCAGACTTTCTTCATTTGAAACATTTTGTATCTGCATTCTATTCGCAATTCCGACAACACCTACGTGCATCATGCCGAAACCGATAGCCGCCTGAAATTTTGCTTCTTTTTCACCAAAATAAAGTTCGCTTCTATTGAGTGCATCCACTGCATCTATAGCAGCTTTCAATGCAAATTCGGGATTATTTACAAAATATGCTACAGCACCGCCCTCTTCGAAGTTTCCGGCACCACCTCCATGTCTTGCAATAGCCGGAAGCTGAACTCTAAGTGCATCGTTTATAAAGTCGAATACGTAGAGGTTTTGTGTAGAGAGATACGGAATCATCTCTTCATAAAGGTTTGTAGCCGTGACCAGAATAACCGTATTCATATCAGCCTCACACATCAGCGTAAGTTCTGTGATATTATCCTTACCCATGGCCTGAAATGTCTCTTTAGGCATGAACTTGGCATATGCTTCTGTATAACGCTGCAGTTCGTTCATATGCTTGGTTACACCATCTGCCATCTGGTTGAACACATTGCTGATCTCGGAGATCTCATCATGACCATGCACCTTCATACGTGCGTCAAGCTCTCCCTTTCCAAGCTTATCTACCATCATTGTAAGTGCCTTGATTGGTCTAAGGAAGATATAGAGTGTGACCATTAGGATCAAAAGCAGGACTCCATACCAGAAGGTCTGATAATGTCTTAAATCTGATGTCTCTGACGTAATATCATTTTCCAGTTCCTCTTCCGGCTCCATAACCTTGACAGCCCCCAAAATTGTGCCGTCACTTTTCTGTATTGGCATGATAAGGCTTCTAACGTGCTGCGTATGATTTTGGTATACAGCTGTCACAATTGTGTTTTCCGCTACAGCTTTTTCAACTGCATCTGAAAGTTCTTTAGTTTTCACATACTTACATTGTATATTAGCGATGCCATCATATGTCAGATAATAAACATCATCACCACGGCATACGAAAAACTCTGGCACGTATCTTCTATGAGTCGTAAACACTTCCTCTGACTGGGTGCTAAGATTGTAAAGATTTTTAGTCCATTTTACACTCGTTCCCCTGAATAGCTGTTCCCTTGTTTCCTCAGGAAGCACCTTGTCTGAGTCTGCGATCTGTTGCAACACATCAATATTTACCTGTGCTATATAATATCTCGCATCACGATACTGATTCTGCGTCGTATTTTCCACTATCTCGGCTGAAATGCGTTTATAATTCTGTCTGTATACCACACTGGTAATCACTGCCACAGAAAATATCATGATAACCAGAATCTTAAGATACAGTGACAGTTTTCTGTGATATATATACATCCACAGTCCGATCACGTAGGCTGCCAAAAGCCCAATTACAATACCGGCGATAAATCTTGGAATGAATTTCTTTATCACATAGTTATTGGGATATGAGACCTGATAAATCACCCTTTCCAGTCCATCATTTGCTTCCTGTCCCGATATATAAAAGAAGGTTGCATTGTCGCCAATTTCAACAAAATCATATAACACTGAACCATCGGCACTCCTCTTGGTTCCTAGAAGGTTGGAATCATCATATGATTTTCCATCTATCTCAACAGTACCTTCATACGGATATGTGCTGATATTTTCCGGATCGTCATAGGAAATGCTTAAATTTACCTTATCATCCAGATTGCTCATAACAAGATATCCGTCTCCAAGGCTTATCATCACGTTGTGCATGCCGAATCTGCTGCCGTCATTTTCAAAAATTGTCCTCGTATTTCCCTTGTCAAGCTGAATACAATTTCCGTATCCATCGACTACTATCCAACCATAATCCTGAAAATAATCTGCATTTTGGAGTGAGTAAACTCCCGCCTCCATATTGCCGTCAAGTACCGGTTCACCGTCATTTTCCATATGGAAAAAACTGAATTCTGTAACTGAGGTTCCCAGGGCCTTCCTGTTTTCATATGCTATGGAAGTTCCGTCTGCCCTGATTTCCATAGGTATCTCTTTGGCATCTATATGCTCATCCATATCGAGAAACAGCTGAAGACTGTTATTTTCATGATTCCACTCATACACCTGGTACTCGCTCACGTTAGCTAAAGAATCTATCTCCTTGACCGTGTACAAATCCCTATCATCGTATCCGGCCAGATATTCAACCTCAAGCAGGCCGCCTTCCTGGCACGGGAATGTCCATTCGAGAAAATCATATATTTCCCCGTCCAGATTCGCCTTATAGAAAACGTATGTATTCTGTCCCCTGTCATAGGTTCCGTAAAGGCTTCCCTTATCATAAGACATACTATTTTCATCTGCCGGTATGATGGATTCTTTCCAGCTTATAAATGCAGATACCACTATTGAAATAATGATCAGAAAAACAAGATAGATACTCCACCATATTTTCTTATTCTTCATATCTCTTCCTCCATCATCCCAGCGTAATATTGGTTGTTCCAGGATTTACCACCTGAATCACACCGCCATACGCACACATAAGTTTACAGGTATTGTTGAGTGCCGGTTTTCCGCCTATCAAAGTATTCGGACTTCCCGGTGCCCAGGGTCCCGATATAACCGGAATACACGGCATCGGTGTCAAAGCCCCCATAGCTGCTGCAGTTGCTGATGCAACTGTCGGATTCATCAGGGATGAACACATTCCGAATGGCATGATATTTACCATGGGTGCGTTGTCCATAATATTGGCAAGCGGCATAGAAGATACAACTTTTGATGCCGGCAACACATTGAAGGTAGATGGTGCCGCTCCAAAACTACACTGCAGCGTCGCACCGCCACATACACAAAATCCCATAGTAAACCTCCTGCAAATCAGCTAATTTTCATTGCGATTCATATATTTTATACAATTCATATATTTTTTGCAGTTCATACATCTTGCGCAATTCATATATCTTACGCAGTTTCCTCATGAATAGAACCAACAACTACTTTTTCTTTCGGATAGGACAGAAGATATCTGCCCTCATTGGTCGTGATACCCTTTATGACTGGTGAAACCGTTGCCTTCACTCCATAATCTTTAGCAAGCGGCTTTTCCATGATAAAATCGCCATTCTTACCTTCTGATTCTCCAATGATTGTAAACAATTCTTTCTTTCTTCCCTCTGAAATCATGAAGGTCTGGCCTTTCCAGATCATATTTTGTCTGGAAAAAAGACTGATCTCGCATCCCTTTGACGAATATGCCTCTCTGAGACGAACCGTTGAAACCATATCATCAAGTTCTGCCCAGACCTCACTCTCAGGTGCTGCACATCCCTCCTGATAGAATATGCCTGCTCTTCTTACACGTGCCGGAGACGGATATACCGGTATTGTTATGATCCTGTCCTTATCCGGAGAGAAACTTATGTTGACCGGGATTATATCTATGCCCTCTATGTGAAGGCTTATTTCCTTCACGGTGCAAGTCCCTGTTAAAATCAGATAACCATCTTCCTTTCTCTGCCACCTAAGCCCCATGGGAATCTGGATTTTAATTGCTTTATTTCTGTATCTTTCACCCGTGGACGTATCTATCAGCTCAATAGCCGCAGTCAAGGATATCTTTATCGTTTCTTCTGCCCGCATATATATCACTCCTGCAATTTGACTGTGAAATCTGTAACTCTCTTCATCTGTCTTGATGCTGCTGACTCCAGTTCTACCGGAACCACTCTGTAAAACAGCGATAATTTGTATGGAACATTCGGATAATTCCATGCTCTTAGTTTCTCTTCCTGAGTAATATTCTGTATTTCAATTCGAAGACGTTCTCCTTCTTCTCCGCCTTCTATACTCTTCGGATCCATCGTATAATCATGAAAAATCTGCATGATTTTTCCGACTACCCTCTGTTCTTCCACTGCACGGTATTTGATGTCACTATATGAATAGACTGTAATCATATAATATAAATTCAGGTAGAGAGAAGGGTATTTCTGGGTCGAAGGCATCTCATTTACCATTCCGTTCATTCTGATCTCTTTACTCTCCTCGATATTATACAGGCAGACCTTCACTCGTATATCGTTTTTTTCGCAAGGTTCACAAAGTGCGATCTCCTGCTCCGTAAGAATCAAATCCGGAACCAGCTGTTTTCGCAGTATGCGTATCAGCCTCTCCCCAGTATCAGCGATCACTGAATAATTTCCCATATAACTACCCTTCCTATCTAATCCTACTGTGCTTTTGATTCCTCTTCGGCCGGTGTATCTGCCTTTGAGGCACTCGGACCGGACAAAGATGCCGCTTCTGTCTCTGCTTCTGTAGGTGCTAAATCTTTCTTAGCTGTGACCAGCACGCCAAGTCTGAATTCTCCCTCTGAAACCGTCTTTCCGGTCGCCGGATCATATAAAATACCTGAACCGTGATAGACACCATTCTGGAAATTTCCATCATATAAAAGAGAACCTGATTCATCATAGAGTTTTCCGGCACCGTCATACAGACCATTTCTAAATGTGCCATCATATATAAGAAGTCCAGTATCTGCGGCATAGCTTTTTCCGTTTCCCTCATACAGTCCGTGGAAGAAATCACCTTCATAGATCATATTCGTTGTTTCCTGGTCAAACATCTTACCACTTCCCTCGTACAGATCTTCTTTCCAGTCTCCTTCATATACAACCACATCTTTTATATATTCTTTGCCGGTTCCTTCTCTCTTTCCTGATGCAAAATTGCCCTCATACTCCTTATTGCCCTCTGTATCATATAAGATTCCTTCGCCTTCATAGAGTCCTGCCACGAAACTGCCCTTGTAAAGTATATTTCCTTCTTCTGTATACAAGGTTCCCTTACCTTCATAATTTCCTTTGGAAAATGCACCTTCGTAAACGATTTTACCGTCTTTGGCATATAAGGTTCCATCTCCATCATAAAGGTCATCGGTTATATTTCCCTTATATTCGATACTTCCGTCAGGATAAAATTTGGTAACATAACCCTCTGACAGATTGCCCTCCGCATAAGTACCGTCTTCTACAAGAACTCCATTTTCATAGGATTTTCCGGTTCCGTCTGGCGAACCCTCTTTAAATCCACCTTTATAGAGGAGCTGGCCTTTGCTGTAAAGAACTCCATCTCCATCATAACGGCCTTTCTTAAAGTTGCCCTCATAGACAAGAACACTATTTTCATACAATGCACCTTCACCTTCATAAAGCCCCTGTGAGAAGGATCCTTGATAAGCTATCTGCTCATTTTTATCGTAAAGCGTCCCTTTTCCATCATATAACCCTTGTGAAAATGTTCCTTCATACTTCTTTTTACCATTTTCATAGAAAAGCACTCCGCTGCCTTCATACTGGTTTAAGTTGAACTCTCCCTTGTACTGAACCGTTCCTCCAGAATAGTAGAGTTCTCCATATCCCTGATACAACTCCTTCTGGAAACCACCTTCATAAAGCTTATTACCATCCAGATCGTATAAAATTCCTTCTCCGTTTATGCGGCCATCTTCCAGTTTTCCCTTTAAAATCATGGCATGATTTTCACGGTTAATTAATTTCACTTTTCCATTATATCCAGCAACTTTGACACTGTCCAGATACATCGTCTTAGTGAAAAAACGCGACACCAGAAACGGATGACCATAGTTTATGTAAAGAGCGGGCAGTAAAAACATCAAAACCGCCATAAAATACACCAGTTTTTTTGCTATATAAAAGCTTCCCACAGCATAATACTGGCTAATATCCTTTGGTGCCTCTTTAAGGCCTGTGACCTCCTTCGCGGCCTCGCCTGCCGCACGGTTTAGAACCGTATCCGGATTGGTAAGCCGTTTTACCTTATATTTCAGCATAGTCGCCGGAGCTAACATTCTTCTGCCTGCTCTTACAAATGCTGTTTTGGCTCGCTTGCCCAAATTCAAGGAATCATTAAACTTCATGCTCTACTCTGTCTCCGTTTCCGTTTCCTCTGTCACTAGTTCCAATGTACCTATTTTGTCAAAATTCTGCATCTTATCATCCGGCCTTGTTGCACTCCAGATACTGTATCCCAGATATCCTGCTGCCGCCAGAAGAACTAATACTGCCAGAGCCACCTTAACTTTTTTCTTAAGCCCACTCAGAAATCTTGCCAGTTTTTCCGAAAATGTCTCCGGAAGCATGTCCCTATCAGGGACATCCTTCCATTTTTCATAGATGGTCTGATACTCACGGTACACTTCTATCATGTTTTCCCATTTTGCATATTTAAGAGACTGAATATAATTTCTCATATCCGGGAACTTTCCTGCTGCCAGTTCTTTTGAAAACAGATATTCCATGACCGTGGCAAGCCTTGACTGTACATCATCAAACTTATATGTAAAAGCCTGATACCAGTCTTCAAGCGAATAAGAAAATGCTATATCCCCCGTCTGTGCCACATGAATATTCTGAATATTCATGGCACTCACTTGATAATAAACCGGCGAATTTAGAAGTATACTCTGCTGTAAAATATCTTTTCCTACGGTAAGTTTCTCTATGAAACTGCAGTTTTCAGTAGAAAGCTTTTCTTCAAGTGTCTTACTCCACGGTTCCTTAAAGACCAGATAAAGCGTGGGACCATCAAAGAAATACTCTACAAAATCTGAAAACTCCGTATGACTCTCAGTTTCAAGAAGATAAGGCATGCTAGCACCCACTTTATCCTGCTCAATCATGAGAATACGATATTCTTCTTTTGACGGATTTTCCAGATTTCTGCAGATATACTGGTCTGCACCATCTTTATCTGCTTTCTCGGGTTTTCTTATAACAATGTATTGTTTTTCATGATTTCTAAGTATCATTATGACTCCTGTTTTTCCTCACGGACAACTGCATAGATAGATGCAGTCAGCTTTTCATCTTCCTTGCTTACCGCCGTTATCTCATATATACCAGGCTCATTCGGTGCTGTATATACACCATTTTTGTCAATATCACCGCGTTCACAGCTCCACTCTACTGTCTTATCATCTACGCCTTCTACCTCAGCCTTAAGTATTCCCTCTTCTCTTACACGCATCTGAAGCACTGACGGCTGAATATAGATTCTTGGTGTCTCTGACAGATCACCGTAAGCAGATGCTGCGGTTATTGCTGTCCAGTGAATCGTCATTGTCTGTTCTGATGTTGTTTCTAAAAGCCGTACACCTATGGTAAATGTGCCTCTTCCAGGATCAGCCTTTGTGGCAAGCTCTGCCTGTATTGTCATCTCAGGAAATACTTCATGAGAACCGCCATAAAGATATTCTTGATTTTCTATAGACAGATGAATATCTACCATGCCAAGACCCAGACCATGTACGATCTTGTCAGAAAAGAAGGTTTGGCCTCTTTTTCCTCCGATTCCCATATCGAGGCTCACTTTACCCTGAGCAATACGAATATTATGACCTTCCCTTGTGCCACTGTGTCTTGATAACGTTTCACTTATCTTATTCGGCTTTCCCGTAATCCCGGCTGTGTGAACTTCCGTGTTCTGGCCTTTCCACTGTTCACATGCTCTCAGCATATAATTACTATATACCTTCTGCTCAAATGGATTGTTTGTCACCCTGTCAACAATCAAAAGACTGCCGCCCTTTATAAGTTCAATCTTGGCTAGATAGATCCCGTTCATAAAGCCAGTTCTGCTTATCTGTTCAAAGCTACCCTTATAGAACTGATCTGCCAATGCCTCTTCCAGATCGCCATCAATTACAGGAATCGTTATGTTCGCATCTATGGGAACAGATTGTTCTACTCCGTGTGCAACTATCTGAATTGGTTCATCTAAGGTAAGTCTGGCCTCACAGTCTGATACATGTTTTACCTGAACATCAAATATAAATTCCTTTTTTTCGCCATTTTCCAGTGTAATGTGATCAAGATCTATGTTTAACAGTTCCGATTCCTTAAAGTTCATATGCTCCATCTTTTCAACGATATGAATACTTAAATCCTGCTGTTCTCTCTCACTGGAAATCTGAATTTTTATCGGACACTTTCCGCCCGTCTTTATAACACGCGGAACCTTCTGTATAACGTGCAAGTCATGATCGTGATACAATACCATCTCACGCTCATAGTAATATTCGGTCTGATAGCTTCGCTCCTGAGGTTCCATGGATGTCAGATACAACCGATACCCTTCCTTATATCTGGCAAATTCCTGATTATTATTTACCGTCGATACAATCTGGCCTGATGGCTGCTCGTCATACTCAATGCAAAGGTAACAATACGCTCTGTCGTTCTGTTCTGCTATAGAATCATATCCGTCTATGAGCGACAGTTTCTTCATGACAGGGACATCTACAACTATCTCTCTTCCGGCAAAATCCAGTGCAAATCCAGTCTCTACGGAGATAGTTTTTTCATCAACAGCCACAACCTGCAGTCCTGATACTATTCCGGCTCCATGCAGATAACGGTTGATCAGACGTCGTTTATCGTTACCATATTTCTGCTCATTCTCAAAATCATGCTCCGTCAGCAGTTTTCCGTAGAAATAATGATTTCTCTCATATGTAAAATAATTATTATGCTTCATAGTATCCTCCACTTTTAAGGTTGAATCAGTCAGCTCTATCATCAAGTTCTATCATCGATAGTCGGAATCCGCCGTTCAGAACCGCTTGCGCGTAATGCCCAATGTTGCTGTTAACTCCAAGATAGTTGTAATCTCCAAGTCTGATATTGTGTTTCAATATGATAAGTTCCACTTCCACGTGGGCGGGGCGGTTGAAATCAATCAGTTTTCTGACTGTTTTTAATTCCTGCTGCGAAAGAGGATCCTTTGGATTTATCACAATGCTGCATGTCTTTCTGCCCTCTTCTTCATTCGGTTCCAGATAATAAACATCATCCCCTGTATATAGATTAAGAAGGTAAGTAAGACTTCCCGCTGTTCCTCTTCTTGAAAACCATTTTTTTGCATCTTTTAACAGTGTTCTAAGCTGATCATCTCTCCAAATATAGATTTCCTCAATATGTATCCAGGATGCCAGCCATTCCATAAACAGTCTCGGTGTAAGGTCTGTATCCATCGTTCTGGCACTTGTTCGGATGATCTGTTCCATCTCTTCATCTTCTTTTTGAAAGACTGCCAGAAATCGTTCAAGAAAATCCCCCTTCCCCATATCCCTCTGGTAAAATTCCGGGAGATATGAAATCCAGTTTTCCTTTGGGAAGAAAATCTGAATATTTCCAATTCCGGTATCTCCCTGCCCTATTCCATAAAATTGAATGCAAAACCACAGGTATCTTCCCTTCAAATCATAGAGTAGCTGATCCTTAGGAGACAGGGTATGTTTTCCTTTAAACTGTCTAAATATATCCTGTTTTTTCTCCGCACCACTGTCTGTATCCTGAATTATTTCCTGTATTTTTCGATATTTTCCATCTAAAAGTATCTCATCTGTGTCAGCAGTATAATATGTAATCTGGACAGATGTCTCTGATTGCCCTGTTATATCCATGATTATTCGATCCCATACAGTTGACGCATCTAGGCTGTCAAGGACTCTGGAAAAGAAGCATCCCCTGTCTTCTCCTTCTTTAAGATGTACACCAGATTTATCTAAGGTGCAATTTTCAAAATATCCCCGCCTGTAATCCTTTTCCTTATTAAAGACAAAATAGTTCATATAGCTCTCCTATTCTGTAACAATCTGGAATGATATCTCCTGCAATATGGCCACTCCGTATGGTGGCAGATATATGTCGCCGTTAGCCTGATTCACTGCACCATTGCCGCGTCCTTCAAGACTGAGTCTGCCAATTTTCTGAATACAATCCAAAGCTAAAAGCTCTCTGTATAAATCCGAATAAAGAACAGGTATTCCAAACTGTTGTCCTCTATTCTCAAAGAATTCTTTGACACAGTTTTCTATAATCTGCCTTGCATTGTAATACTGTGCTTTTGCTGCCAATTCCCCGTAAACAGAGATCCGCACTCCAAGTGGAGCGTATATCTTGATTCCGGTACCGAGCAAAATTCTCGGTTTCAGATATCTCTCTATATTTTTTCGGTAGTTTTCCGTCAAACGTGGGATCTTAAAGTCTGAATATGGCTTGACCACGATTCCCACCATATTATCGCAACTTTTTCCTTCTATTCTTTCAAGTTCCGGGCCTGCTGTTATCTTGCAGGCTTCTATCATAAGTCCAGGTACGTGTTTTACCAGATACTCATAATCAGCGGCCGTCACAGCCCGATCCGTTTTTTCTATTTCTTCCTTCAGCCTTGCAAAAGCGTCTTCTATACTCTCATTGGCACTGCCGCCAAAGGCATCGAAATTGCTGATGACTCTGGCATTATCCTGATTTTTAAATCTTCCGGACCTGATATTTCCCTGTTCCCCCATGTAAAGGCTGTAACCTGCTATAATCATCCTGCCCTCAGGCATCATCCCATGAAAACCATCGCCAAATTTTAAAATGCCATTATCTGTATCTAACTGATAATGAAGGTCCTCAGGACCTGAAGCATCAAAATCTTCCACTCGTTTCCACATATGAAAGCTTCCCGGATATTCATCATCCTCTATGCAGATATCAAAATCTTCTGCAAATATGCGATCCGTGTGCAAATCATAACTCTGATTCGGAAAACCAGTTCCATTCCCCAGATAACGAATACTATCAAATTCCGGTTCAAAAAGAAGTAGCAAAACCTCATCCTTAGTATCATCAGGTTTATCTTTCAATATATAGTATACCTTATCCGACTTAGTATTATCAATTTGAAAATCACCGGCCGGTATCAGTGTTTGATTATTCTTAATCCATAAAACTTCACTAAAGCCTTTTCCCGAAAGCATATGTTCTGATCCGAATACGTATTCGCCTTCTTTTTCTGAGATTTTATGCTTTTCCCAGACTGCAAAGCTTTCCTTCTGGCTTACACTTACCCAGTCAAGGCCAAGTCCCGCACATCCGGGCGAGGACTCATACTGACTTTTTCTAAGTACCAGCCTCATAAAATAACCTTCATGAGCATCTACCTCGGTAGTCTGCATATCGTATGAATTTTCAAAGCTTATACATCCGTCCTGTATAAATCCGTATGTTTTATCTTCTTTTATTTCACATTTCTTCCATCCATCAGGAGTAAATACCTCCAAATCAAATTCACATAGAGGAATAAATTCATCTTCTGCTCCAATAGGTACACGATATTTCTGATATTTGCCTGCTGCCAGATAGGTAAGATGATTTATTCCCTGCTTTTTTAATGGAACTTCAAGCTTGATGTAGCACATATTGCCTTCACGTACAGGTGCACCAAATGGATAAAACAGCATGCGTCCTTCATGTTCAAGCTGATGGTTATCAATCACTGTATATTCTTTTCCGTCGAAGCAAAGGCAAACCCCTATGTCCTTCTGATATAAGTTTCCGACTGTATCACTCTCAAAACATATATGTTCTGCAAAAAACTTGGTTCCCTTTAACAAACTTTCATCCTTATCGGGTAGAACCTGTATCATGCATGATGCTGGGCGTCCCATTCTCAGTTTTTCCCCAAGAAGTTTGAGATATTTTTTTCGATGCTCATCTGTGATCTGGTCAAGTTCAAAGATATGTACTGATTTCATCCAGATGAAAAGTTCCATGATAGTCATGCCAGGGTCGTGAGGATTGAAATTAGTCCACTCAGGATAAAGATTGGATATAGTCTGGCGGTATTCCTGCACCATGTCTTCAAATGTCCTATGTTCCAGTTCGATTTCCGGTATCATACCAATCCTCCTCACTTCTCTTTTTTTAACCGTTCTGTTATATTTTACTCGTATCTAAGCCTATACAATAATTACTTTTATTCATACTGAAAGATCAATTCATGTTCTCCGTTTAACGGAAGCGTATACATGCACTCAGAAGCCTGCTCTATGGACATCTCCTGATATCCACCATCCATAACTCTCTCACAGATAATAATCAGATTTTTTATTCTTCTGATTGTCTTCTCACCTGTAAGAACTGCCTGTATCTCCTCTCGTTTTGGAAGCTGTCCTACTTCCCATCCGTTTTTCTCATAACCACCGTTTTCCGTGTGAAAGAAATTCTGCAATTTTTCGATAAGTCTTGTTCTAGCTTCAAATGAACTCACTCCGTCTTTCAGATACAGTTCAACACGTATGTTGAAACGGATAAATACTGGCGGAATTATAAAAAAGTTTTTACCGGCACATACAGTAATCGGAATATGTTTTTGAAATTCTCTGTATAATTTTTCTAAAGCATAATGAAGATTATCGTTATCCTGTCCGCCTGCCATAAGTAAAACCAGTGTAAGACTTCCGTTCTGTCTGTCCCCATCTGCATTAAACCCGGAAAAACAGCTTGCTTTTCTTACATTGCGGTCAATCTCAAACGCCAAATTTACGTAATCCTCAGTCGTTACAGCACGATTTCTGTGTTTAATTCCGCAGGAGACACGATTTATCGCCATTTCAACGCTTTCCCTGTCATAACCGCCCTGAAACTCCATAGGATTGTAAACCCTGCCTACAACTCCATTGCTCTCATCTAGTCCATTGATCTCATTAGGCTTAAGATTCGTCGCCTGTCCGCCTCCTACAGAATAGATAACATGGATAGTATCCTCCAAAGCCGCCGGTGGTACCTGTCCGTGGCGTCCATCTCCAAATGAGAGGATTCCCATGCTGTGATCCAGCATATAACATCTTTCTTCCGGTCCTGCATGTCTTAAATCACTGACTTCTTTCCATTTGATCCAGTATACACCGGGATTTTCTGTTTCTTTTATTTGACCATTGTTACGTAATTCCTTAATAAGAGCTACCGAACCACTCCATCTCTCCCGAACCCACAATTCGAGATCTGATATATTTTCATCCTGAATCTCAAATTTTGGATTTTCGCGGTACCTGTTAAGCATAAAAAACTGTTCTCTTCCCGACTGAACGGCAACCGCTTTGACCGCATTCTGGTATATAGCCTTAACCTTTATTCCTTCTGTTTTATCAAGTCTTGAATATGCGTCCGTCACATCCCGTACGCGAAGCCAATAGAGTTCCTTTCCAAAGAGTTTTAGCTTCTGCATATCTTTCTTGCCGTAGAAGATAACAACTCCTGTTTTTTCCAAACCTTCTGTCTCATCTACCGGATTCATAGCTTTCCAACGTCCGCCGAGGAAATATTCAAGCTGAAACTCTATCTTTCTCTTTCTCTTCTGCTTAACAAGATTAATCAAAAGACTTAACGGCCCTCCGAGAAGCGGTCTGTCAAAGCCAAGATATACGGAGGTCTGTGCATCTTCGCATCCCCACATAACTCTTTTATCATTCTGCTGCTTCCATTTGGAGTATAGCCAGGTGGATGATTCCAGATTATTTTCCACTGCTATAAATTCTGGGTTTTCGTAATTGGTGCAATATTCATAATCAAATGAGATTCTCTTAAGTACCGGCGTGATATAATATCCCTTTGTCTTAAATGCATTGGTTATCTTCAAAACTCTGGCACGAATATAATAGGCCTCGCTGCCGCCTACATGGATTTTGCTCATATCTGATGGACACACAAATTCCATCGTCATATCCATATCTTTAGTACCTTCATCCACGCCAAATATCGTCTCATAATTTTTCGCAGTATTTAGCCTGGTCCATCCATATCCATTGAAATATTCCCAGATAACATTGGCTGCGGTTATGTCATAGTCCTTCTCTACCTTTATATCATCCCTTTTCATGATGAGCTTCCATTCGATCGGAACAGATTCTGTCTCACCTATCTCTGTCTTAACGAAACTTCTCGTAAAACGAAGGTGAATGAGAGCTCCCTTTTGACTCAGTGCATCATCACATGCGACATACCATTCATTATAAATCTGAAATTTGTCACCAAACGGTGCTGTCACCGCATCAAGACTGTCGATTTCGTCTGAGATCATGGCACTTGGCGGCATCGATACGCCTTTTCCGCCTATACTTATATCTTCAAGCTCTACTTTATCAGTTTCTATAAGAGACGTACTAAAGCATAGCCACATGGATTCTTCACTCTCAGGAATATCCGGATGTTCTTTTCTTAATGCCTCCGGCTGCTCTTTTCCTCTTTTTAATATAAGGCTGTTTTTCTTCACTTGCTGTTCTTCAAAAAGCACCCATCCGTCATCAGTCCAATATGATGCCTGAACCTTATCTAAAAACTTTGAGATATCTGTTCGTCCGGCTCCTGTAAACCTAATCTCTATCTGACTTTGACTGTTGCCCGAAAATGCGTATGCATGATTTAGATACAGTCTGTGAAACTGCTTATTTTCAGCCTGTCCCACAAAAAATGTCAGGTTTTCCGGTATCGCATTTGTCTCTGAATCTCTCTCATACAGACATCCTATATAGTCTTTTTTACTACTGCTTTCATAGACAGCTGTAAGTGTCGATGGCGTCAATTCCATATTGCCATCTGTCTGTGCAGAAACCGGAAGTTCATCAGGATATGACGCACTTGTGGTGAGAGCTGTACCTGATGGAATAGGTATACTTTGATCCTCATTCTGTTCCACATCAAATATGACATATCCTTTAGCCGGGACAGCAGGTCTTACCGTGGTGTCAAGGCAACGGAAAAACTCTGTTCTATGCTTGTTAGCAAGCTGTTCCATCTGGCGGCCAATCTGATACTGTGTATCTGCATACAGATATGTCAGGACACTTCCTGCATCATGTCCTGAATCAGGGATTCTCCATTCCGGCACATAGACTGTGGCACGATTATTCAGTTTTTCTATAATCTCTTCTCTGCTTTTTATAAGTCCTGACCGTTCTTTTCTCATATCAGTCCCTCATTGATATAAAATGGATAAACCATATTGTATGGATTGTTTGTTGCTCTCACTACGTAGGATATAGCTATGTTGAGCCTTCCTTCTTCCTTGCTGTCCTGACTTACATTAACCGTAATGTCTGTGATCCTCGGTTCCCATGTATAAAGTGCCTCTTCTACTTCTTTTTCCATTCTTGAAAATGATGTATAATCCATGGTACCGAACGCATATTGATAAATTCCGCATCCAAATTCCGGGCGCATGATTCGCTCGCCCTTCCTCGTCATAAGAATAATCTGAATAGACTCACGAATATTGTCTTCATAGGAAGATGTCATGAATTTTCCCGTCATTTTATCAACCTGGGGCGGCCACTTGACGCCTACTCCAAGGAATGCTGATACACGATCTTTTTCTTCCATATGAAAACCTCCTGATTAGTTTATTTTAGCCATGCTTCCTTTAAGCTGCACGACTCCGGAAGCTTCAAGCTTCAAACTGCCGTCCGCCTTTACATTCACGCTGCTGCCTGAAAGATCTGCGGTCTGACCTTTTAGTTTTATACTCTGGTCCGCTGAAAAATCAAGACTGCCGTTTTTAATCTTGACAGAGGAACTGTCGATGGTAATCTGACTCTTTCCTCCCACCGAAAGTTCAAGTTTCTTTTCCGCCTCCAGTTTGATACAGCCGCTCTTTCCGTCTATCTTAAGTAATGTTTTTCCATTTTTATTCTGAATAGTAATATTTTCATTCTCATCTGCCATCTGGATCTTCAAACCACCCTTGGTTTCGACTTCAATCTCTTCTTTGCCGCTCTTATCATTGAAAATAATTTGATTTCCACCCTTGGTCAGAATCTTTTTTACACTATTTTCCGCATTAGCACTCTCTTTTGGAATTGGAGTTTTAGCCGTCCACAGACATCCAAGTGCCACCGGGCATGATCGTTTTCCATGATCAAAGGCCACAACCACCGTTGTCCCCTTCTCCGGCATAAAAAAATATCCGCTTTCCTTTCCCGCATATGGGGTCATATATCTCATCCAGTCATTTGTAGCTGTACCACCAGCCTTTAAATAATATTCAACACGGATCATTCCAGGTTTTGAAGAGTTATAACTGTCCGTCACTTTTCCAAGAACGATTCCATGTTCACTGTCATCATTTTTTCTGGCTTCCATCTCTCCGGACAGAAGTTCTGAAAACATATCCATGTACTAATGTCCTCCTGTGCTAAATTTTGTCTCATATCCGGATGTTGACAGGCTATGCTCGACCGATGTTATATACTGAGGTCCGTTAACATGACTGTCAAGTCCGGTCAGATTGATAAATCGTCCCGGAACAATCTGCGGCATGCCGATACATGTGCCTGAACCTTCATTTCCCCTCTGCAAAAGACCGACTGACTCTTTTATTGCCCTCTTTGCCACTTCTGACACACTGGCATCTTTTTCATCCACAATATAGGTTTTCTTATTCTGAACAATGGTTATCTGCGGTTCCGTAGATACCACCATGGTTTTAAACTTGACTGTTGTTTCTTTATCTGTATCCTGACCGATGACTTGTATAGCTGAGTTTACATAACTTGCACTTCTTTCAAATGATAGAAGGCCGGTTCCCATCCCCATACTCATAATCGGCAATATCTGTTTTCTCGCTGGCCGATAATACAGGTAATCACCCAGTATGAAAAATTCTTTTTTTGTGCTTCCTTTTTCTACGAGCTGGTGTATGATAAATTCATAAACTGACTCTCCCGGGAGAGGTCTGAGTGTCGCTTCCAAAGAATCTGTAATAGCACTGTCAATAGCCAAACTACATAGTGCTTTGTACGGTTTTATTACACTTTCCATAATACTTTTGAAGCTTTTTTTTTCGTCATAACATTCGTACACATAATCATCCATCATGAGCTTTCTGGCATCCATACAGGTCACACTGCATGTTGCACCCTGTTCAGAATCAAATTTCCAGCTCATATCGGCAATATATCCCTTAAATACATTGGTATATATGGAATTGTACCCAATTGCAATCTCAACCTTGGATCCCAGAAGCATAACCGCACTTATTTGCGGGTTGAAACAGCTTTTCACACGGTCATAACAGTCTACCAGATTAAACGTGGCTGCCCCGGCTTCTCTGAGAGACTGTTTTACAGTTACATCAGTTACCTTAAATCCGGGCACACCTATAATATTAACACCATTTACCTTGATCTTGGCACCGGGTCTGGAAAATTTCTGATAAAGAGTCTGCAACGAGCTGAAAGTATAACTCCCGTTCATCAGTACATCCATAACAACCTGCCTTTCTGCTCTTTTGTCTTAACCCTAACTATAATGCCGGCACTTTAAGAAGCTGTCCCGGTCGAATGTCCATAGGACTTAACAAATTATTGGCTTTGGCAATTTCTCTCCACTTTTCGCAGTCACCGTATTCCTGATAAGCGAGACTCCAAAGAGTCATCCCTTCCACTACCTTTCTTGACTTGGTTCTGTCCGGCGATTCAAATGGCGAAAAAAGCCTGAAGCTGAGTTCTGACCTCGTAGATTCGATAGTGATATCTACCTTGGCCCTGATCGGCTTTCCAAATGGGTCAAACATGGTAAATGTCTGCTTGAGCGAAGTAATAACTCCTGTGAATACCAGGTTTCCCCATATAAATGCGACTTTAGGCGGTGCATGAAATGGTCCGAAAATACAAGTTGCATTAACCAGCTGTGCCGTAAATACCGTGACCGGTACAGCGGCAAGTTCCTGAGTTGTACCGGTTCCTGGCGATAACGTCAGAGAGTCAAAAAACAGCGTAAGTGACAACGTCGCTGCATTGCACTTGATAAACTGTTTCATGCCGCCTTCACTTCCTAGTGCACTGAGCGTATTGTATGTGACATTTTTACTTATCTCATATTGAGATGGATTAAACATGCATGGAAGTATTCCCACTACGACACCCATCTCGCCATATAATTCGATTGTAGCTTTTGTAAGTGCTGCCATGTTTCCTCCTATTTTTCTCTTAACGTAATCCTCTGCGCATTCGTTCTATCTTTAGTTCCCTATGCATTTCCTTCAAAGTGTTTTCTACTATTTTTTTCATCATCTCATCAGATTGAAGATGAACCTGTTTTTCCTGAAGTTCTTTTAGAAGATTTTCCTGAACTTTTATCTTTTTCTCTAGGTTTTCCGTTTTTTCTTTCCATGCCTGTGCTGTACTGCTTTGAACTGTCTGTCTGATATCTGCGACAGGCATAGTATTCTCTGATGACTCCAAAATCTGTATTGATTTTTTCTGAATGACTTCCTCTGTCTTTAGTTCTATCTGCTGACCGATGTCATCTCTCCAGTTTTTAGGCATATTTTTAAATGATGGCGGCTGCGGCCTTGTCATAACCATGGACGGCATCCTGAGACTATCATAAGAAACCGAATATTCCTCTTGCATATCAAAATTATGCTCTATCGTTTCTGAATTCGTATGAAAACTATTAAGATATGCCAGATTTACCGGTGATCCGGTCTGTATCGATATTTCTTTTGTATCGTTGGCATATTCTTTTTGCAAAATTTGCTCTTTCTGCAAAATATTCAATGTCTGTGACAGGTTTGTTGTCTGTTTAATATTCTCTTTCTGTGCTGTCTGGACTGTATGTAAAAGATTAGATTCTTCCTTAACAGCAAAAGGCATATCCTGATAATATTTTTCTACAATCTGTCCCAGATCTTTCCAGATTTTTTCTGTCAGCTGTTCCTGAAGTTCATAGTAATCTTTTTTTAGCTCCGCTGATGACGAAATTGTATCTTGGTAGTATATCTTCGCCCTCTCCAGTGACGAGAGATCCTCTATACTATTGATCTGATAATCCATGGATGATGAAATATTATCTGTACCGATTTTCTGATAATCTGTAGATAATGAAATATTATCTATTTTATTTATCTGAGCATTGTCAGATATTGAAGTGATACCTGCTTTTCTAATCTGTAAATTTGCAGACGAGATAACTTTTCCCTCGAAATCATGCGATATACTTCGATTTTCCAGATATTCAATCCAGATTTTCAAATCCGCATCCGTCAGCTCACTATCTTTAACTTGATTTGTCGTATCTGTAATATCTTGTTTCAGCTCTTGTATGAAATTTTCTTTTTGTTTTAAAAATTCAAACTTGGTCTCACTACTCTTTATCCACTCCTCCAAAGCAGGTGCATCTAAGACGTCACTGACCCTAATGGAATTTCTTAAAATCTCATACGATTTTTCAAATTCTTCTTCGACTTCTGCTTCATGTCTACCTTGAAACCTGACTTTACCTTCTTCTGTTAGCTGAATTTTCCTAAGTTGTTCCATCTGAAGTTCTTCGGATACTCCAGTCTTAAGCTCATCGCGGTATTCACTTCTTAAACTGTTTTGAAGTTCAGTTTGAACTTCTTTCTGTTCTTTTCTAAGCTCAGTTTTAAGCTCTATATTCGCTTCATGCTGATGAATCTGATCTTTTGTCTTCTCTGTCTGAAGTTCTCTCCTGACGATATCCTTTATCAGTTCAGTTGAAGTAAATTTCTGATCTTGTATGGAATTTTCTTTTTGTTTCAAAAATTCAAACTTTGCATCCTGTATCTTTTTGTAAGTCTCTAATTTCTCGTATTCTTCTACAGGATTTTCTGGTAATATTCCAAACTGACTATATGTCTCACTTAGTACTGAGTTCAGTCTTTCATATTCGGTTTTAATCATATGGCTAAACTCTGCACTCTGGATTTCTTCTGCATGTTCGCCAAGATAAACCAGCACATGTATCCATTCTTCCAATGGAAGAGTGTGATAAAGTTCTTCTATTTTTTCTATATTTTCAATATTTTCTGCATTTACTATCTTTTCTGTATCTACTGATATATTATGAGTATGTTCACTTGTCAGATTCTCTGCGTATTCTACTGCCAGATTCTCTGTGTGCTCACTCGCCTGATTCTCTGCATATTCTACTGTCAGATTCTCTGTGTGTTCACTCATCTGATTCTCTGAGTACTCACGTATCTGATTTTTTACTTGTTCTGCTGTCAGATTCTCCTTTTGTCCACTCATCCGATTCTCTGCATATTCACGCATCTGATTCGCTACTTGCTCTACTGTCAGACTGTCATTATTTTCCAGAATCTGATTATGAACTCGTTCCTTCTTAAGCAATGTAATCAGCTGTGCCTTCTCCTGCTGATTCATTTTGGAAATTGTCTCTTCTATACTACTGTTTTCTGAAATATAATACCTTTTTACAACGTTCTCAAGCTCTCTAAAAATCTTGTCAGATACCTGCTCCTGTAAATTTCTGTAATATTCTTTCAGTTCAGTAGAGACCGTGAGCTTCTCATTAGATTGTTCCGCTTCCATACGACGTTCCAGATATTCGATGCAGGTCTTAAATTCCACATATGACTCTATATTCGTCTCTTCTGTTTCTATTGTATCTATTGCAAATGAATCTGCCCCATCTAATGATGCCGTCTGTCTTTTAAACTCAGCCGCAAGAATCTCAGATGCATCAGCTGCGTCATCTTTTAAGGTTTTTTCTTTCTTCACTGCAGCTATTTGGGGGTGTCTCTCATTCTCAATATTGATCTTAGTTTCTTTTAGTATTGTATTCGCTTCATCATACGCATTGTAGACTACTTTTTGAAGCTTATCTGTATAAAGATGTGAAACAGATTGCCTGAGTTCGGATGTTATATGCAGCCATTCTTCTGCATCTAGATTAGTCAGAAAAGTCTCCTTATTTTCTTCAAATTCCCGTTCCCAATCTATTCCAGAAAATTCGGTAAGATTCTTAACATACGTAAGTTCCTTAAGCGTCTGAATAAGTTCCCTTTGTTCTGTTTCTGAAAATTTCGAAACCTGTGTCAGAAATTCGTCTCTTTTTTGCAATAACTTTATCTGTTGATCGAGCGTGAGTTCAAAATCCGCCTTCAGGACATTTTCCATATAATCTGTATCTGCCGGATCTTCGCCGATTGTCAGGGGTTCTTCCCTATCAGCATCATTTCTCATCGCAGTCTTTTCATCCATTTCCATAGAGGCGTGCCTGTCATAAATCTGTATGTCAGACTCTGTGCGAGTTTGTAGATGTTCAAGCCTCTGCGTTTCTATATCGCGAGATATATTCGAGATATTGCTTTCATCATATCTGCCGCCTTGCATCATTTCAGACGTCCAATCAAATCCCATCTGTTTTGCAATGGTTGTCACTTCTGTGTTTTGAACCATTCTTATGAAAAGCTGTTTTTTCTCTTCTGGTTCAAATGCCTGAAAATCCTGTAAGAAATGATCTCTAATCTGCAAAAGCTTAAGTGTGGCATCCTCCGTCTCAAACTCTGTTCCATATGCCGTTTCACGTTCAACTTTAAGTACCTGCATGTTTACGTCGGTAAGTTTATCAGCAAGTGTTTCAGAAAATGTTTCGGTGTTTTTTTCAGTGAGCACATCATTCACTGGCAAACCAGCTTCATTTACAGGCAAATCAGCTTCCGAAGCAAGCTGTTTTATGGTCGTCATCCACTCATCCGCATCAAGATAGGCCAGGTACTGCTCTATCTCTGATGAATCAAACTCATATCTGGTAAATTCTGAGCTTACAGTTTCTGAATTAATATTCACGTCTTCTTCTGTCTGCTGATTTACTATTTGTGCCTTTTCAAAATAATTTTCTGTCACATTACTTTTCTGGCTTATCCTTTTATTTTCGTAAGTCTCAAGGCTAAGGGATGCATCTTTTGTATTACAGAAATATTCAATTTTGCTGAATTCTCTCTGAATTTCCTTCTGAATCAGATTTTTCACCCTGTTAAATCTGTCCGTATTCTGTATTTCACGAACATTACTATCAGTATGATTTTTTTCTACAATATGATTAACACGGAATTTTTCCTGGTTCATAGGCAGAAGCTGATTCCATTTTTCGTAGATCTGCTGTTCTAAAAGCCTTGACTCTGCTTTCCAGAGAATCTCTATATGAGATATTTCTTTCTCAAAAAAAGTCTTTTCAAGATTCTGTTCTGACATCTTTTCGAAACGGGAAATCATATCATACCACTGTTCAAGTCTCTTAGCCTGATCAGGAATATTCTGATACATTTTCTGAATATAATATCTGATCTCCAGTTTCAAATTCTCATACATATTGGAAGAAAGTGTAGTATTTTCGCCTCGTAAAACATTCAGATAGGTTTGAAATACATTAGCCACCTGACGTAGATCTTCGAATCCCTGTGCCAGTTTCTGAAGTTCAAGATAAACAAAAGAAGCAGAAGGAAATAAGCCATCATCCGGCATCGGTTCTGTATACAGGATTCCCATGGTGTCGTGATGTCTCTGTTTCATTCTGCTTTTATCGGTCAATGCCGTATTTTTACATATCTGGATCTGCTTTGCCACATGAGGCATCGGCTTCAGAATTGTCATCACGTTATCACCCCTTTATCTTATGCCATTTATCTTATGCCATTTATCTCATGCCATTTATCTTTTGTCCCACCTGATACAGAATTTCTACGAATACTTGATCTCTGACAGACCCATATGGCGAATAGTCACTTTTTTGATCATGACTTTACTTCCTAGAGCATCAAGTTCCGATACTTCCCACTGTTCTACGATGCCTTCTTCTATATAGTATGCCTTTACCACACTGCCTGACTGCATGACCAGAATATAGATATCTTCAACCTTAGTTCCCGGTGAAAACGAAAAAACATTCTCTCCGCTGCTTGTGCAGACTCCCTGTTCCATCTGTATGGATCCGGCCCTGCTTTTCGGGTTTCTGAGCAGATGAACACGGTCATTGACCCCGCCTTCCCTGAATTCTTCAAATTCAACCGAGCCGGAAATATTGGTAATTCTAGAAAAACTAAAATTCTTTTTATCAATCAGAACTTTAAATCTGTTATTTGCAAGAAGCGTTGTTTCTTTTCCGGCCATGGCACTCTCCTACTATAAGTGAAATACATTTTCTGGTTCATCGTTGAGCTTGCTGTTGATTGCCGATATGCGATTGCACCACTTAATTCTCTCCAAATGACTCAGTTCCATAATATCATCATGACTCCAATGAAGATAATATGCAATAAAAGCAGCTTCTTCATATATCTTTTCTGCCGGATATGTTTTTAATAACCGGCGTTTGTAAAATTTACCGGTATATCCACTTC